>DAHXON010000063.1:5768-20008 GCA_027364875.1 Chloroflexota bacterium | reverse complement strand
GGCAGCCTGTTCGGGCGAGGAATAGGATCGCCTCGACCATCTTCCGGCGCGGGTATCGTGCTGGCACGCCGCGGCGACCCTGGGGGTCGAAGAGGTCCTTGACCAGATCCCATTCGTCGTTCGTCAGCTCGATCACGACCGCCATATCGGGCAGTCTGCCGGACGATGGTGACAGGTTCTATGGCACGAGCGAGCCAACCCGAGCGTGAACTTTCATTCACAGGCTCTTAGGCGCGTGACGCCGGCGCGAGACCGCGGAGTGAACCCTGGGCCAGAGGTGCGAGCCGGGACGAGCGGGGTCGAGGGGCGGGCGCTCAGGCCTGCCGGCGACCGAGCAATCGGCCCAGCCGCTCTCCGGCGATGCGGCGTCGCAGCGAGATCACGGCCGTGCCCGGTTCCACGGCGGCCGGGCAGACGGCACTGCACTCCATCACGTCACGGCAGCGCCAGACCGAGTCGGGTTCGCCGGCGAGGGCGAGCACCGGTCCGACGTCTCGACCGCGCGGCTCCGCGACCACCCTCGCGCCGGCCGCGAGGGCCGCCGGGCCGATGTACTTCGGATCCGATCCGGAGACCGGGCAGGCCGACAGGCACAGCCCGCACTCGATGCAGTTCTCGAACCTGGTCAGCCAGCGGATGCCTTCGGGCAGCTCGGCCACGTTAGCGGGCTCGACGGTCCTGACGAGAGGCAGGTCGACCTCCGCCATCCGGGCCGCGAAATCGACCATGTCCACCGCCAGATCCGCGATGGGACGCTGGCCGGCGAGCGGTTCCACCTCGATGGCGTGGCCGCGTCGCGGGTTCAGCGGAGTCACGCAGGCGAGGGTTTCGCGGCCGTCGCCTCGCACGCCGCAGGCGCCGCAGCTGCCGTGCATGCACGCGTGGCGGACCACGAGCGACGGGTCGAGCTTTCGCCGGACTTCCAGAAGCGCGTCGAGGACGGTCGATTCCGGATCCACCGGCAGCTCGAAATCCTCGAAATGCACCTTGCGATCGGACTGCTTCCGGCGGGACAGGCGAAGGCGGACGATGGACCGGTCGTCGCCCGGCTGTTCGGACGCGGCCGGCTCGGGCGCAGCCGGCTCGGGAGCGGCCGGTTCGGGCGCCGTCCGCTCGGTCGGCATCGCGGGCTCGCTCATCGCGAGTACCAGGCCGTGTGAGGCAGCAGCACGACCTCTCTCGTCTCGCAGGGGCGCTCGATGCCGAGGCGCGCACAGATCGAGTCGGCGGCTCGTTCGGCGGTGGCCCGCATCGTGGTCGTGCGTCCGCCAGTGACAGTCAGCAACCCGGCGACGCGGTCGCGAGTCTTGCCGTGATCCACGAGCAGCATCTCGCCGGGGCCGGTTCGGCGCGCCTCCGACGACGGCACGGGCCGGACCGCGGCCCATCTAGCGCGCAGCGCCGCGTTCTCGAGCGACGGCACAAGAGCCGAAGCCCGGCGCCGGACCGCTTCGAAGTCGCCGTCCGGCAGCAACGCCCTGTCCGGCAGATTAGCCGGCGAATGGTCGATGCCAAGGATCGTGGACTGACGTTCCGGCACGACGACATCCTCGGTGCCCGCCGGTTGCAGCCGGCTGACGACCATGTTCGTGTGGCGGTCGCGGACCGAAAGCATCGCCCCCCGCAGGAGCGTGATCGGGAGAGTGGCGCCGGCCAGCGTCGCGACGCGCCCCGCCCATGGTCCCGCGGCGTTGACAACCAGGTCCGCCCCCAGCACGTATTCGCGGTCGGCGGTCCGGTCGCGCAGCCGCACTCCGGTCAACGTGCCGCCGGCCACGTTCATGGCCACGACTTCGGTGAAGTGGCGGATGTCCGCGCCGTTGCTCCTCGCCGTGGCGAAGAAGCGGAGCGGCAGCCGGACAGAATCCATCGTCGCGTCGGGGACCTGCACCGCCAGCCGCAGCTCCGGGTTCAGCTTCGGCTCGGAGGCAAGGGCGCGCTCGCGGGTGAGCCGTCGGGTTGGCACGGCCGACTGCCAGCACGCCTCGAGGAACTGGGCCGCGCAGTCGGCGTCGTCGTCCGTGACCGCCACGTAGAGGCCGTCGTTCTCCTCGAAGGAGCCGGGCGCGATGCGGCGAAGGATCTTGTTCTCGGTCGCACACTCGATCGCCATGGCGCGGTCCGTTGAGGCGAAGCGCGCGCCGCTGTCCAGCAGACCCTGCCCGCGGCCGGTGGTCCCGGAGACGAGCTCGCCCTTTTCGACGAGGGTCACACGCAGGCCGCGAAGGGCAAGGTCGTGGGCGAGGGCGGCGCCGGTCGCGCCGCCGCCGATGAGCAGGACGTGCGGAGCGTCCGGGGCTGGGTGACGTCGACGCGGCAGTTCGTCCTCAGACGTTGCGGCCGTCGCTTCGACGCCGGCCGTCTCGGTCTCGGCTTCGGACCCCGGCTCCGGCTGGGCTCCGGCCGCGGCCCCGGACTCAGCTCCGGACTCAGCTCCGGGCTCGGCTCCCGCCGCGGCACCGGGCTCTGCCGTCCCGCTCGGCCCGCGCTCGGCCGCCGCGGCGCCGAGCGCGGTTTCGGTCTCGGCCGCGACGTCAGGCCGCCCTCCCGACGGAAGGGCCTCACCGGCATATGCCCGCATCTCGGGGCTCAGTCGGTCGAGCCGTACGTCCGGCTCACGGTCTTCGCTCAGAGCCACGCTCCCTTTGGTGATCACCGCCGGCGTCGGGCCGCCGAAACGCCGCCCCGACCGACCTCGACGTCGACGCCTAGCCTAGCCTGTCGGTCTCGGCCCCGCCCCGGTCCTGCACTGTGAGGCGTGGTCGGTCTCCGGCTTCCGATCCAAACGGATAGGTGCACGATCCCCTCATGATCGCCCGAAGACTAGCCCTGCTATCGGTCGTGGTGGCCGTCCTCGTTCAGGCATGCGGCACGGCCGCCGCGTCGCCGTCGTCATCGCCGTTTCCTTCGGCCGCCGCCAGCCCGGTCGTTTCGGCGACCCCCTCTCCCGCCAACGTCCCCACGCCGGCTCCGTCGATCGCGGCTTCGGCTACGCCCTCGCCGACGACGGATGCCGCGGCGGAGCCCACCCCAGCCAGCGCGCTCGACCCGGACGATTGGCCCGTGTATCACCTCGACGCGGCCAGGAGCGGCAACAGCGTCGCGTTCCCGCCCGTCAAGCCGCCTCTTTCGATCGCCTGGAAGGTCGCGCTCGACGGCGCGGTGTACGCGGAGCCTCTGATCGTCCATTCGGGACTCATCGTCGCCACGGAGGGCGACAGCGTCTACTCGCTCGATCCGGCGACCGGCTCGATCGCGTGGACGAGCAAGCTCGGGACGCCGGTGCCGCTCAATACGCTGCCCTGCGGCGACATCGATCCGCTGGGAATCACCAGCACGCCGGTCTACGACCCGGCCACTGACTCTATCTTCGCCGTCGCGGAGGTGACCGGCCCACATCACGTGCTGTTCGCCCTCAACCACGCGGACGGCAAGGTTCGATGGTCGCGGACGGTCGATCTGCCCGGCGACGACCCGCGGACCCACCAGCAGCGCTCCGCCCTCGCCCTGGCCAACGGCTACGTCTACATCGGTTTCGGCGGACTCGCAGGCGACTGCGGCCAGTACACCGGCAAGGTGGTTGGAGTGCCGACGTCGGGGACCGGGGACACGATCGCGTACCGAGTGCCGGTCGCGCGCGAGGGGGCGGTCTGGTCAACCGGCGGGCCGGTCGTCGACGCCGCCGGCAACGTTTACATCTCAGTCGGCAACGGCAGCTCCACGCGCAGCTTCGATGGCAGCGACTCCGTGGTAGAGCTGACGCCCGATCTCAAGCAGATCTCGATCTTCGCCCCGTCGGTCTGGGCGGCCGACAATGCCGCCGACGCGGATCTCGGATCGCTGAGCCCCACCCTCCTGCCCAACGGGCTGGTCTTCATTGCCGGCAAGAACGGCCAGGGCTACGTCCTGCGCCAGGGCAAGCTGGGCGGCATCGGCGGCCAGGTGTCGGTCAAGCCTCTCTGCGCGGCGTTCGGCGGAACGGCGGTCGACGGCAGCGACGTGTTCGTGCCGTGCACCGACGGGGTCGTCCGCATCTCGGTGGCGGCCGCCGGCACGTTCACCGCTCTGTGGAAGACCCCGACCGGGTCGAACGGGCCGCCGGTGATCGGCGGCGGGGCGGTCTGGACCGTCAAGACGGCCACGGGCACGCTCTACGCCCTGAACCCGGCCACCGGCGCCGCGATCGGCAGCGTCGCGGTCGGGGCGGTGCCGCATTTCGTGTCGCCCACGCTCTGGCGGGGGTACATCTTCGTGGGCACGACGTCGGGCGTAACGGCGGCCAACGGCTAGGTTGCGAACCTGCTCGGCCCGGGCTGCTCGGACTTTCGGAGGCGCCGCCCATGATGCAAACTGATCCGGTCGTTCGTGCTTCAGCTGGGAGATGGCCGTGACTGTACTCACACCCGAGGAGGTGGAGGCGTATCACCGCTCCGTCCTCGAGGCACTCGGCGAGGACGATCCGGCGAGCGTTCAGGAGGTCGAGCCCGAACACTGGCGGCGCCTCATCGACCAGGCCGGCGCGCACTTTCGAACGGTGCCCGCCGAGGGCGAGTGGAGCGTGCTCGAATGTCTCGGGCATCTGGTCGACTCGGAGCTGGTGACGTCGGCCCGCTACCGCTGGATACTCGCCGAGAACGAGCCGCCGCTCGTCGGCTTCGACCAGAACCTGTGGGTCCGCGCCTTCGATCACCAGCACAGCGACCCGGTGGCCCTGCTGGCGCTCTTCAGTGAGCTTCGACGGGCGAACGTGGCTCTGTGGCGTCGCACCCCGCCCGCCAATCGAGCCCGCGTCGGGATCCACGCCGAGCGCGGCCCCGAGTCCTACGAGCTTCTCTTCAGGATGCAGGCCGGGCACGGGCGGATTCACCGAGCCCAGGCGGAACGGGCACTCGCGATCGCGCGGAGGCCGCGGCCCGTCGGTTGAACTCGTCGGCTGAAGGCGGTCGAACCCGTCGGCTGAACGTCGTCTGAGGCGCGCGGGCTCGCGCAGCCCGGCGAGGCCTCGCCGAGTCGCGCCGGAATCGGCTGCCCCGGGCTGGCGTTTGGACCGCGCCATCTGTACCCTTCGCGCTGACACGGGCCACCGTCAGGCTCGCCGGCTCGCGCGCAAGGATGGAGGATCATGAACGCGGCCCTCGTCGCAGCCGCCGGGATCACCGCCGTCGCCGTCTTCTTCTTCCTCGTCGAGAGCGACGGTCTCTCCCAGATCCATGCCCGCGTTCGGACCCAGCTCTTCAACACCACCCGCTGGGCATTCGTCATCGCCCTGACCTGGCTGCTGATCCCGGCCACCTTCTCGGAGCCGAGCTCGGGCCGACCCGTCGTGATCGTGGGCATGGTCGGCCTCGCCGGAGCTCTGATGCTGGTTCCCGTCAGGTGGGTCGTGAGGATCGGCGGCCGCGAGCCTGCCTGGGAGCTGCGCAGCGCCCGGCTCGAAGTCGCCAGGCTGGCCAACCGGGCCCGTCGCGATCCCCCCTCCGCCACTCCTGAGCGCATTGCCCAGACGATGGCCCGCATCGAGCAGCTGCGCACCGCGGAAGTTCGGGAGCTGTGCGACCTGATGCTCGCCGAGCTCGCGGACCTGCAGGCCGGCGACGAGGCCTGGAACGAGGCGGGCCGTCGCTCGATCCGGATCGATCAGCTGAGCCGCCGGCTCTGGCCCGGCGAAGTCCCTCCTCCGGAATTCGATCCGGACGAAGCCACGTTCCGCTGGAGGCTGTACCGGACCTTCGGACGGCTGATGGAGGTCGGGGCGATGGAGCGCTCGGCCGAGACGGCGGCCCGGTTCCAGCAGCTCCTCGCCTCGCTCGACGAGTTCCGGCGGTCCGACACGAAGGCGTTCATCGCGGACGTGAGGCGGTCGGGCAACCGCTGGCTCAAGAGCGAGCGCAAGCGAGGGCCCTGGATCGAGTGCTACGACTTCAGCTCGCTCGGCCCGCGCGGTCTCGAAGAGGTCCGCTCGATCTGGGGTCGCGACGCGGCGCTCTGGGGCGCGCAGCTGGACGACGACGACTTGCGGGCCCTGGAAGAGGATCTGGCGCGGCGGGCGCCGAGCGAGGGGGCGGCCGCGCCCGGCTCCGATTCCGCCGCGCCCATGGCCGGGGCTCCAGCCGGTACGCGCTAGCTTGCGGCGGCCGTCAGATTCGGCCGGCCAAGGATTCGATCGATCTCGCGCATCTGCTCGGGCGTGAGCGGACCGAACTCCATCGCCTTCGCGTTCTCCACGACCTGGGCCACCGTCCTGAAGCCCGGGATCGGAACGGTGTTGGGGCTCCGGCCCCAGAGCCAGGCCAGCGCGCCCTGGGCCAGGGTGCGGCCGCCGCTCGTCAGGATCTCGCGGATCGAGGCGAGAGAGTCCAGCCACTCCTGGTTCGCGTGCCCGTCCTTGATCCCCGGGAACCATTCGACCGTACGCCGGATGTCGCCTTCGCCGAAGGTCGTGTCGGGCTTGATCTTGCCGGTCAGCACGCCCATGCCCAGAGGGGCGCGGTTGATGCTGGCCAGGTTCTCGCGCTCGGCGAAGGCCAGGATCTCGGCGCTGCCGGTGAAGACGTTGAGCTCCTGTTCGAGGACCCCGCAGGCCGGCAGCGTGGAGAAGGCCGCGAGCGCATCCGGCCGATCGGTGCTCCAGCCGTAGGTTCGGATCTTGCCTTCCTTGACCAGATCCTCGAAGACGTCTCGGGCCTGGAGCGCCCGTTCGATCGAGAGGCCCCAGATGTGGAGCAGGTAGACGTCGATGTAGTCGGTTCCGAGGCGCGACAGGCTGCGCTCCACGTCGGCGCGCATGTGCGAGGCGGGATCGCTGTCCTCTTCGCTCGTGCCGTAGAGGCCGACGTTCCTGGCCGACTCGTCGACGTCGTGGCCGACCTTGGTGGCGATCACCACGCGGTCGCGCTTGCCCTTGAGGGCCGCGCCCAGGATTCGCTCGCTGTGGCCCGCCCCGTAGTTGGCCGCGGTGTCGAAGAAATTGGCCCCGTGCTCCAGGGCGGCATGGATGGCGCGGGTCGATTCCGCGTCGTCCACCTTGCCCCAGCCCACGTCGGCGCCGCCCATGGTCCAGGGCCCGCCGATGGCCCAGCAGCCCATTCCCACGGCCGACACTTCGATGCCGCTTCTGCCCAGAATTCGTTTCATCGTTCTCTCCTGATGAGGTGTTGATGGCGGCGGTGGCGGGTGCGTGTGGCGGGTGGCTCGCCGCCTCTCGCCGGTCATCGCCGACGCTGGTTTCTCACTCTGCCGAGGTGTTCCGAGTTATTCCGAGATACCGCCGGGGGCGGTTTCGCGTTGAGCGCCCGAGCCCGGCCGGCCTCGTTTCGCCGCTGCGGGCCCGTCTGAGGGGCCGGCCGCGCTCCGAGACAGTAAGTCGGGGCCGATTCTGAGCCCTGCGAGCGTCGGTGGCTCGCCCGGATGTCTGCAACACCGCCCCCATCGGTAAACCGGAGATTCGACGGATCGCGGAGGGCCGGGCCGGGGGCGACGCCGCCGCGGGCCCGCGGCCCCGGGGCATCGCGGCCTCGTGGCTACCGCGCCGCGCCGAGCATCGGTTGACCGACGAACAGCGACGGATCCGCGACTTCCCGGCCGGCCAGGTTGAGCCGCTCCATCGTGGCCGCGTCCAGCTCGAGCGACATTGCTCCGAGCTGTTCGTCGAGCTGCGCGACCGAGCTCGAGCCCGTGATCGGAATGATCGACGGCCGGCCGGCGATCAGCCAGGCCAGGACGACCTGCGTCGGCGTTGCGCCGAGCTCGGCGGCGACTTCGCGCAGGACGGCCATCCGCTCGACGTTGGCCGCGTGGCCGTATTCGGCTCGTGGCGTCATGTCCGGTCGTGCGTACAGGCCAGTGAGGAGCGGCGAGTAGGCCAGCAGCGTCAGGCCTTCGGTCTCGACATAGTCCTCCATGTCCGCTGAGACGAGGTTGAGCTGCACCGGGCCCGGGATCGGCAACAGGTAGCTGGCCTTCTGCTGGATGCAGCTGTAGGCCGGCCGCCCCGCCGCCTTCGCGAGCTGCCTGCCGCGGTCGAGCCGCCAGACCGAATGGTTGCTCGCGCCGAGCAGGCCAACCTTGCCGTCCTCGGCGAGCGCGGCCAGGGCATCGACCGTCTCCTCCTGCGGCGTCGATCGGTCGTCGATGTGAGCGTAGAGAAGATCCAGGCGGTCCTTGCCGAGCTGCTTCCGGCTCAGCTCCGCGTCGCCGAGGATGGCTGCGCGGCCCAGGCCCTGCCAGTTCTCCATGCCGGGCTGGCCCGCCACCAGGGTTCGAGCGCCCACTTTGGTGGCCACGACCATGCGGTCTACGACCCCGCGCGACGACATCCACTTGCCCAGGGTCCGCTCGCTCTCGCCGGCGTCGCCGTTCCACTGGCCGTAGTTGTTGGCCGTGTCGAGGAACGTTCCGCCGGCCTCGAGGAAGCGGTCCAGGATCGCGAACGAGGTCCGCTCGTCGGTCCGGGTGCCCATGTACATCGTGCCCAGGCACATCTGGCTGACGGTCAGCTCGAACCGGCCGTCGCCGATCGTTCGGTACTTCATCGCTTTCGCCCTCCTGACGGATATCGACCTGCGGATATGGCTTTCGAAAAGCTGCGGGCGTTGCCCACTCGGACGGCCGGAGCGCCGCCCGCCGACCTCGCCAGCTCCATGCGGGACGTCGATCCTGACGGCCCTCCCGCGCTCCGGGGAGGATGATGCCTTCCAATTGGTATGGGCGTAATATCCAATCCGATGGCAATTCACCAGACCAATCTTGCGTGGGACACACTTCTGGATCTCGACGGCCCCGAGGGCGGAGAGGCAGGCCGGAGGAGCGCGCCGATGCATGCCCGCCTGCGTGCCGGGTTGAAGTCGGCAATCCGGGCGGGGCGCATTCCCGTGGGCGCGGCGCTGCCCCCGAGTCGTGAGATGGCCGCCGAGCTCGGCTGCTCTCGCTGGGTCGTCACGGAGGCGTACGAGCAGCTCGCGGCCGAAGGATACCTGGAGTCGCGGGTCGGTTCGGGGACCCGAGTGCGGGGCGTGGAGCGGGCGACTGCCGACGCTGCCGATCGCGGCTCCGTGGCCGCGGGCGGCTTGCCTGAGGTCGGCGCCGCGGCTGCCGCCGGCGGGGGATCGGAGTGGATAGACCTCGCGCCCGGATTGCCCGACCTGCGCCAGTTCCCCGTCGCCGCGTGGCTCGCGGCCCTCCGCTGCGCGGCCCTGTCGCTGCCCTATCCGGAGCTTGCCTACCCGGACCCCGCCGGCCATCCGAAGCTGCGCGGCTTGCTCGCCGACTACCTGGGCCGCGTCAGGGGCGCGTCGGCGGCCGCGGCGGACGTGACGATCACGAGCGGCGTGACCGACGGGGTGACGCGCCTCTGCCGGGCGTTGCGGGCGAAGGGCGTCGAGGCGGTCGCGGTCGAAGACCCGGGCTGGGGCCGGTTGCGCTCGGCGGCGGCGGTCGCGGGACTGGCCACGGTCCCGATCCCCGTGGACGAAGAGGGCCTTGTGGTGGCTCGGCTGGGAGCAGGCCGCGGGCCGCGGATCGGGGCCGTGATCGTGAGTCCCGCCCACAAATTTCCCACGGGTTCGGTGCTCGCACCCGCGCGCCGCGCCGGACGGCCTCATCGTCGAAGACGACTACGACGCCGAATTCCGCTACGACCGCAGGCCCGTGGCAACGCTCCAGGGCGCCGACCCCAGCCGCGTGGCCCTCCTCGGGTCGCTGAGCAAGACCCTGTCGCCGGCCCTGGGGATCGGCTGGATGATCACTCCGCCGTGGCTCACCGCGGAGGTGAGAGGCATAGAGGTGCGGCCGGCCGCCCCGCCGCTGCTCGACCAGCTCGCCTTCGCCGAGCTCCTTTCCTCCGGCGCCTACGACCGCCACATGCGGGTCGCTCGGAAGCGGTATCGGGCCCGCCGGGACCGGCTGGTTGCCGCTCTGGCCGAGTCGCTTCCCGGAATGCATGTCTCCGGAGCGGCCGCAGGTCTCCACCTGCTGCTCCACTCCGACGAAACGCCGGCGGGACCGGCGGGGCCGGCCGGGCCGGCGGTCGTGAAGCAGGCGGAACGATTGGGCCTGCACATCGCCAGCCTGGATGCCTATCGAGTCCGGAACGGGGCCGCGGGCCGTGGCCTCGTCCTGGGCTACGGCAATCTCGGTGACGGCGAAGTGGACCGGGCCGTGGGGCGGCTCGTAACCGCACTCGCAGCCACGGGGCCCAAGCCGCGGTCAGCCGCCACGGGTCCCCGGTACACCGCCACGGGCGCCACGGCCGCGGGCTGACCCGGAATCACGAAGGCCCGGCCGCCTCGCGGCGGCCGGGCCTTCGCACTCAATCGCCTAGTGCCACGGAATTGGCGTGATCCCGTCCTTGCGTGCCTGCGGCACGTCGACCCAGCCGTACTCCGGCTCGCCGGCGGCCACGTGCGACGAGGCGTCGGTCCATTCTTGCAGTCCGTACTTCACGGCGTCGTCGAAGGTCGCCTGGCCGATCATCGTCGTCTCGATGAAGTAGTAGGACTGGTCCGTGTTGTCGATGCTGATGCCCACATAGGCATGGCCCGGAATCAGGATCAGGGCGGCGTCGAGGCCCAGCGCTTCCGCGGCGGCCGCGTAGAGCAGCGTCGTCTCGATGCAGTTGCCGCTGGCCTGGTCGAGGACTTCGCTGGGCAGACGGATGCGCTGGGTTTCAGCCTGGAAGCTGACCGTCGTGCTGATGTACTTGAGCTTGTAGACTTCGGCCTCGGCCTGCCAGATGTCCGCCATGCGCTGGTAGACCGTGCCGTTCGCGTCCTCCGCGGCGTCGTAGCCGCCGCTCATCGATCCGCTAGGGTCGTATTCCTCGGCGGCGCGGATGAGACTCTCGACGCCCGGATCGGTGGGCGTGATCATCGCCGCGAGCATGTCGTATATCTCCTGGTCCGTGAACCCCTTGATCTTCCAGGGGTAGTCGCGCCGGGAGGTCACCGTGGTCTGGCTCGTCTGGTCGAGGATCGTCCTGGGCTCGCCGGACTGCAGGTACGAGACGACCACGTGCAGGTCGGCCTGGTGAGAGCTGTTCAGGCCGTCGATCGCCGCCGTGGTGAGGCGCGGGTTCTGGCGGACCTCTTCGGATGAGTTGGCGTCGACCGTGATCGTGTCCGTCGCCTTGTCCGTGTAACCCGTGATCTGGCTTTCGACGACGACCTTCACCGCCGCGGTGTTGTCGTTCTGGATGGTCACGATGACGAAGTCGTCGAGGAAGTTCTCGAGCCCGTAGAGGTGGGCGAGAGGTGTGATCAGCTCGGACTTGTAGGTGTAGTCCGCGGTGATGGCATCCACCGTGACCGCGCCGACGGTCGAACGGGGAGCCTCGGTCGCGTCGGCCGAGGCACGGGCCGACGACAGCGGGATGATAACGTGGGCTGCCGATGGAGCGGGACCGCCCGAGCCGTCCGGCGCGTGCGAGCCCTTGACGACGGGCCAGGTCGCCGAGGAAGAAGAGCAGCCGACCACGAGCACGGCGAGCACGGCGGCAGCCCCGAACCGCTGCCACGAACGGCGCCCCCAACTCATCCGGAACCTCCCGCCCGCCCCGAGACGGGCAATGTGGTGACGGCCACCTTCCAGAGCGATTCACGCTGGAACGCCCAGCGGATCGTAGCGCCGGGAATGTCGCCAAACCAGTGGCAGTTTGCCGCGTGCTCGGGCGGTACGGCACCACCCATTCGTGCCACCCTGGTGGTGCCCGCCGTGCGCGGGATCCGCCGCAGATCCGGCCGCCCTCGCCCGACTAACCCGCGACGATCCGCAGCTCCAGGCTCGTCCGGTTCAAGGCTTCGCGCCCGTCGCGCGTGCACATCACGATGTTCTCTAGCCGCACGCCCCAGCGGTCAGGAACGTATACGCCGGGCTCCACGCTGAAGGCCATGCCCGGCGCGAGGGGCGTGGCGTTGCCCGAGACCATGTACGGGTCTTCGTGGACCTCCAGGCCGATGCCGTGGCCCACTCGATGGGTGAACAGCTCTCCGTAGCCGGCGGCGGTGATGACTTCGCGGGCGACCGAGTCGATCCGTTCGGCCGGCACTCCGGGAGCCACGGCTGCCGTCGCCTTCTCGTGAGCTTCGCGCACGACGCCGTAGACGCGCCGGAATTCGGGGTCTGGCTCGATGCCGGCTTCGCCCGTGACCCAGATGGTCCGGGTGGTGTCGCTCGCGTAGCCCGCCCGGGTGCCGCCGATGTCCAGCACTACAGGCTCGCCCGCCTGGATGACCCGATCGCCGGCGTCGTGGTGGGGCGAGGCGCCGTTGGGCCCGGAGCCCACGATGGCGAAATCGGCCACGTCGTGGCCTTCGTCGATCAGGCGCCGGCGGATCTCGCGGCTGACGTCGGCTTCGGTTCGACCGACCAGCCGTCCCGACATGATCGCCTCGAGGGCGCGGTCGGCTGCCCGGGCGGCGAGTCCGAGCAGCTCGGCCTCGTCGGCGTCTTTGACCTGGCGAAGTTCGCACATCACTTCGCTCGCGGGCTCGCACCGGCGGCCGGGCACGATGGCTTGAAGCTGCAGCAAGTGCATCGCCCACAGCCGATTCGAGATGGCCAGCCGCTCCCAGGCCGCGTGACCGGCCGCGATCTCCGGGACGGCGAGGAGGTCGGCGACGAGCTGGGCCGCGTCCTCGGTCTCCTCGAACGGGACCACGGCCGCGGCTCCGGCGCGGACGAGCGGCGTGGTTCCCGCCTTCCGGGCTTCGAGACGCGGCACGACGAAAGACACGGGGCCTTCGCGCGGCACGACCAGGAGAGTGAGGCGCTCCATCGGCTCGCCGACGAAGCCGGAGAGGTAGCGCAGGTCCGGCCCGACTCCGACGAGCAGCGCGGCGAAGTCGCGCTCGACGAGGGCCTCGCGGCAGGCGGCGAGGCGGGCGGCATAGCGATCGTCGGGGATTCGGCCGGATGGCGCGGGAGGCATGGCGTTCATGAGCGGAGCGTACTTCGGCCGGCGCGTGTTCGCCCGAACGGTCTCTCTTGGGTTTCCACCAATTGGCGCGAGGCCCTCCACGGCTCCCGCCCGTCCCATCTTGGACTGTGCGTCTGCGAATACACGTCGGAGCGGGATCCCGCGCCCATGCCCCTGCGAGGACCCAGATGTGCGTCTGCGGATACACGTCCGCACCGGAAACGAACGCCCGGAGCCCGCTCAGGCTCCGAGTGTGCGTTCGGAGCGCCACGTTCGACCACTTAGGGGCTCCATGGCCGTCGTGGACCTCCGACGTGTATCTCGCCTTGCACACCCGGGCCAGACCTGAGCCGCGCCGACCACCGCCTACTTGCCCGCCATCTCCTCGACCAGTGGCGCCATCGATTCCATCGAGCGGGCCGGGATCGTGTAGTAGCTGATGCCAAGCTTGTCGCGGCGCCTCTGGAGGAGGTCGCGCAGGGATTTCAGAGTGCCGTAGAGGACGTAAGGGCTGCCATACACCGCGCCGCCTGCCCCAACGACGCCCGCCACCGCCGACTGCAGGATCGGGTTGCCGCTGCCGGCGATCCCCGCCGACCCGATCCAGAGGTTGAGCTCCAGATGCTCGAAGCGATCGCCCGACGCCTCGCGAACCAGCGCGACCTGTTCGGCCAGGGCGGTCTCGGTCCCCTTGACGATGAGCGGCCAGCCTCGCCGGCTGAAGCCCGTGGTGATGCCCACGATGTCCGCCTCGCGAGCGGCCAGTCGAAGCATTCGCGGGCGGCCTGCGCCGATTGCCAGGGGCGGTCGCGGCTTCTGGACGACCGGCACGCCGGTGGTGGCGCCGTCGAGGTGGAAGTGGGCGCCGTCGTGCTTGACGGTCTCGCCGGACATCAGCCGCTTGAAGATGGGTATCGCTTCCTCCAGCCGATCGACTCGATCGGATGCCGGCTCGTAGGTGAGCCCGAGCGCGCGGTAGTCGCTCCTCATCCAGCCCGCGCCGAGACCGAGCTCGAACCGTCCGCCGGAGAGCAGATCCAGAGTGGCTGCCTCGCGGGCGAGGATCAGCGGGTGGCGGTAGTCGTTGGCGAACACGAACGCCGCGACACGGATGCGAGTCGTCGCGGCCGCGGCCACGCCCAGCGCCACCAGTGGTGAGAGCTGCCGGTCCAGGTGGTCCGGCATGACCAGGATGTCGTAGCCGATCGATTCGGCGCGGCGCGCCAGCTCGGCCCACGCCTGCCCGGACGCGGCGTTCGAGAGCTGAACCCCGAAGCGGAAGGCATGCATGACCGGAGGTTACCGCAAGAACGGAGCGGGGGGGGGGGGG
>DAHXON010000063.1:0-5718 GCA_027364875.1 Chloroflexota bacterium | reverse complement strand
CCCCGCGAGCTTCTGCGATGGACCGATAGCGAGGCTGGAGCTAAACCGCCTCCGCGACCGCGGCCTCGAACTGGGAGTTGTAGAGGTCGAAGTAGAAGCCCCTGGCCGCCATGAGCTCGTCGTGGCTGCCCTGCTCGACGATGTGGCCGTGGTCCATGACCAGGATCTCGTCGGCGTTGCGGATCGTGGAGAGGCGATGGGCGATGACGAAGGCCGTGCGGCCCTTCATCAGCCGGGCCATAGCTTCCTGGACCAGCACTTCGGTTCGGGTGTCGACCGATGACGTGGCCTCGTCGAGGATCAGGATCTGCGGATCCGCGAGGAAGGCCCGGGCGATCGTGAGGAGCTGCTTCTCGCCCGAGGACAGGTTCGAAGCGTCGTCGTCGATCACCGTGTCGTAGCCGTGCGGCATCGTCCGGACGAAGTGGTCCACGTGAGCGGCCTTCGCGGCGGCGATGATCTGTTCTTCGGTCGCGTCCTCCCGGCCGTAGGCGATGTTTTCGCGGATCGTTCCGCCGAACAGCCAGGTGTCCTGGAGGACCATGCCGAAGGTTCGGCGCAGGTCGTCGCGCTTCATCTCCCGGACGTCCACGCCGTCGACGCAGATGGCGCCCTTGTCGATGTCGTAGAAGCGCATCAGCAGGTTGACGACCGTGGTCTTGCCGGCGCCCGTCGGGCCGACGATGGCCAGGACTTCGCCCGCCCGGACGTCCACGTTGAGGTCGTCGATGAGCGGCTTGTCCGGCTCGTATCGGAACGAGACGTCCTGAAGGGTCACGTGGCCCTGCGGGTTCGCGATCACCCTCGCCGGAACCGGATCGGGGATCTCTTCGGGCTCGTCGAGGAGAGCGAAGACTCGCTCGGCCGATGCCATGGACGACTGCAGGACGTTGGCGATGCTCGCCGTCTGCATGATCGGCATCGTGAACGAGCGCGAGTACTGGATGAAGGCGAGGATGTCGCCGATCGACATCGTGCCGCTGGCGACCTGGAGGCCGCCGATCACGCCGATGGCGACGTAGTTGAGGTTGCTGATGAAGTTCATCACCGGCTGGATGGTCCCGGAGATGAACTGAGCCCGGAAGCTCGCCTTGAACACGGCGTCGTTCTGATCGTCGAAGATCTTGATGGCGTCTTCGGTGTGGCCGAACGCCTTGACGATGCTGTGGCCGGTGTGAGATTCCTCGACATGGGAGTTGAGGTGGCCGGTGGCGGTCCACTGGCGGGCGAACTGCTTCTGGGACTGCTTCGCGATGACCATCGTCGAGCCGATTGCCACGGGCAGAACGATGAGCGAGATGACCGCCAGCAGCGGGCTGATCCAGAACATCATCGCCAGGATTCCGACGATCGTTACGAGCGACGTCGTCACCTGGGTCAGGCTCTGCTGCAGGGTGTTGGCGATGTTGTCGATGTCGTTGGTGGCGAGGCTGAGCGTCTCGCCCCGCTGGTGAGTGTCGAAGTACTTGAGCGGCAGCCGGGCGAGCTTCTCGTCGACCTGCCTGCGCATCCGGTAGACGGTCCGCTGGGCGACGCGGCCCATGGTTGACCAGGCAAGCCAGCTGAAGAGCGTGGCCACGAGGTACAGGATGACCAGGCCGATCAGGATCTGCCCGAGTGCCGCGAAGTCCACGCCCACGCCGGGCGTGAAGTGATAGCTCGCGATCATGGAGGCCTGCTGCGGAGCGTTCTGCTGCGCGTAGGCCACGGCCTGGTCGTGGGTGATGTTCGCGGGGAACATCTTGCCGATGAGGCCGGCCATCAGCTGGTCCATCGCCCCGGCCATGATCTTGGGCCCGAAGACCTGACCCGCGGTGCTGAAGATGGCGACGACCACGACCAGCCCAATCCACTTGCGTTCGGGTCGCAGCTCGCCGAGGAAACGCTTGAGGGTGCCCTTGAAGTTCTGGGGCTTCTCGACCGGCATGGCCATGCCGTGGCCCATCGGGCCGCCCATGGGGCCGCCGCCCCGGCGTCCCGCCGCGAAGCCGCCGCCTGCCGGGGCAGCCTTGGGCTTGCCGTTCGGCTGGCCGCTCAGCGGCGCCTGACCGGCCCCGTTGCCGGAGATGGCCGGGCCGTGCCCATTGCCGTTGGTTCCGTTCGTTGCGTTCGTTCCATTCGTGCCGTTGCCGGGGCCGCTCATGCGACTTCCTCCCGCGTGAGCTGGGAGTACACGATCTCCTGGTAGGTCTCGCAGGTTTCCATCAGGTCCTTGTGAGTGCCTACCCCGACGATGCGGCCGTTGTCGAGGACCACGATCTGGTCGGCGTGCATGATCGTCCCGACGCGCTGGCCGACGATGATCACCGTTGCGTTGGCGGTCTCGTCACGAAGCGCGGCGCGCAGCTTCTGGTCGGTCTTGAAGTCCAGCGCCGAGAAGCTGTCGTCGAAGACGTAGATGAGCGGCTTCTTGGTGATCGCCCGGGCAATGGCCAGGCGCTGGCGCTGGCCGCCCGAGACGTTCGTGCCGCCCTGGTCGATGTCGGCCTCGAGCTGGCCCGCCATCTCGGTCACGAAGTCGGTCGACTGGGCGACTTCGAGGGCGTGCCAGATCTCCTCGTCGGTCGCCTTCTCGTCGCCGTATCTGAGGTTGCTCGCGACGGTCCCGCTGAACAGGAATGCCTTCTGCGGGACTACGCCGACGAGCCGCCACAGGTCTTCCTGGGCGTAGTTGCGGACGTCTACGCCGTCGACGCTGACGCTGCCCGACGTGACGTCGTAGAAGCGCGGGATCAGGTTCACCAGGGTTGACTTACCGGAGCCCGTCCCGCCGATGATCGCCGTCGTCTGCCCCGGCCTCGCGATGAAGGAGATGCCGCTCAGGACCGGGTCCTCGGCCCCGGGGTACCGGAACTCGACGTTGTCGAACCGGACGAGGCCCTTCGACTCGACGATCTCGGCCGGCGCCTCGGGGTCGCAGATGCTTCCCTCGAGGTCGAGCACGGCGTTGATGCGCTCGGCGGACGCGGCCGCTCGCGGAACCATCACGAAGATGAGGGCGGCCATCATCACCGAGAAGAGGATCAGCATCACATACTGCAGGAATGCGGTCAGGTTGCCGATCTGCATCCCGCCGGAGTCCACGCGCAGGCCGCCGAACCAGACGATCGCCACCGTCGAGACGTTCATGACGCCGAACAGGAACGGGATCATGATCGAGAAGAGGCGGGCGATCTTGAGCCCGGTGTCGGTCAGCTCGCGGTTGGCGTCGTCGAAACGCTTCTCCTCGTGGTCGGTCCGGACGAAGGCCCGGATGACCCGGATGCCAGAGAGCGTCTCGCGCATGACCTGGTTGATGCGGTCAGTCCGCTTCTGCATGGAGCGGAAGAGCGGGATGGCGATGCTGGCGATCACGCCGATCACGCCCAGCACGATCGGCACGATGACGAGCAGGGTCGCCGACAGCGGCACGTCTTCGCGGAGGGCCATGATGATGCCGCCGACCGACATGATCGGGGCCATGACCATGATGTTGAGGGCCATGACGATGACCATCTGGACCTGCTGGACGTCGTTCGTGTTCCGCGTGATCAGCGTGGGCGTGCCGAAGACGTTGGTCTCTTTCTGGGAGAAGTCCATCACCTTGCGGAAGACGGAGCTGCGCAGGTCACGTCCGATCGACATGGCGGTCAGCGATCCGAAGTAGACGGAGACGACCGCGCTGATGCCGAGGAGGAGGGTGACCAGGAGCATGAAGCCGCCGGTCCGGATGATGTAGCCGGTGTCGCCCTTGACGACGCCGTTGTCGATGATGTCCGCGTTGAGGTTCGGCAGGTACAGGTTCGAGAGAGCCTGGACCGTCACGAGCACGAGAACGATCGCTATCAGCGGCCTGTAGGGCCGGGAGAAGCGGAGCAGTAGCTTCGTCATGTCCTGTTCGGGTCTCCGTTTCCATCATTGGCGTGGGCGGCGTGATCTTCGACAGCAGGTTGGATCGCGGTTGTGAATGTCCGGTGAAGCGGCCCGGGAGGTGTGATGAGCGGCTGCCGGCTCCTCATCGCGGGGCCTCGCCCGCCGCGGTGGCGCCGGTCGCGGCGGCGGCGGTCGCGGCGGTCCCGGCAGTGGGGGCAGTGGCGACCGTGGCGACCGTGGCCGCAGGCTCGGCGGCGGAGGTTGGGGCGGTCCTGGCAGTGACGCCGTCGCCCGTCGCCGGCGGGCAGTCCTCGTTCGCCGCGGCGATCGCTGCCAGCACCTTCCCGCGAGCGGCGAAGACCGCCCGCATGCCCTTCCGGAGCGCCGCGAGCTCGCCGTCGCCGAGCTCGGCGAGGACGCGGGCAAGGAAGGCGCGACGGTGGGCATCCATTTCCTGGACGAGCAGCGAGCCCGCGTCGGTAGGGCAGACCAGGACGACCCGCCGATCGGACGTGTCGTGCCGTCGCTCGACGAGGCCGCGCTTCTCCATGCGGTCAACGATGCCGGTCGCGCTGGCATCCGAGATGTCCATCGAATCGGCCAGGCGCTTCATCGACAGGGGACCCTCGGCTTCGAGGGACGTGAGGACGTTGAGATGGACGAGGCTGATGGAATGGCGGTGCCAGTTCTTGAGGACTCCGCGGTCGCGAGGCGAGAAGGAGGCCATGGCCTCCAGGATCTCTCGCTCGAGCAAGGTGCGATCCGGTTTCTCGGATTGGCTCTCGAAGCCTTGCGCGACCGTGCCCTGTGGCTCGTCGTCGCTCGGTGGACTCATACTCTGGCCCGCACTGGTCTTCCGTGACGAGCTGATATTCTGCATGGCCCTAAGTATAAGGACACCGAAGTGTTTGACAAGTGGACGGCCTGGCCGGCGTTGCACGATGTGGTGCGGCCTCGCGCCGTCTCCCCGGGCCTTACCCGGACGCAGGAGCGTGGCCGCGGCGTCGGATGCTTACGTCGGGCGTAAGCAAACCGCCCGCCGTCTGCCCGGGGCTTACCGCGGACGTAAGAATCCGGCCGCGGCGCCCGGTGCTTACCTCGGGCGTAAGCAAACGATCTGCCCCTGTCCCCGGGCTTACCTGGGACGCAAGAATTCGGCCGCGGCGTCGGATGCTTACCTCGGGCGTAAGCAAACGACCTGCCCCTGTCCTCGCGCTTACCTGGGACGCAAAAATCCGGCCATCGCGCCCGATGCTTATCCCCGGCGTAAGGTCGGCCGTCCCACCTCGGCCCGCCCGGCCCCACCGCCGCCACGGGCCGCCGGCCACAGCCGACTGAAGGGGTAGTTGACTGACCGGCGGCCGGCGGGGTGGAATTCTCACCCATGCAGTCAAGGAATCTGGCCCGATCCGGGCCGCGGGCCGCGGCCCTCGCAGTCGGCGCCGCTGTGGCCATCGGGCTCCTGGTGGCCGCGTGTGGAAGCGCCACGGCGACCCCGACGACTGCCGGAGCGGGCGCCCCCGCCAGCGTTCAGCCCGGCGGCAGTCAGCCCGGTGCCAGTCAGCCGGCCGCGACCCCCACGCCGACCTTCGACCTGGGTCCGGTGCCCGGGAACTCCGTCGACGCCCCCCTGCCGACCGACGCCCCGGCGACCGTCAGGGGCCTCGCTCCGCTGCCTTCCTGCGGTGGCCAGGTCCTCTTCGAGCCCGACCCGGACATCAGCCCGCTTCCCACGCCGCCCGCTCCGACGAGCGCACCTGCTGCGAACGAGCAGGGAGCCAACTGCCTCATCTCCGATTGGGAGAACGACAGGCCGGGGCAACTCGCCATATCGGCGATCAGCGACGAGCAGGACGAGATCTACAC
>DAHXON010000062.1 GCA_027364875.1 Chloroflexota bacterium | reverse complement strand
GCCTCCGAGCAGCGACGTCATCCACTCGGTGGGCACCAGGCCGATGGCGAGATACCCGATCGCGGCGAAGCCGACGAACATCAGGATCAGCTTAGGCGCGCCGGTCCGCAGCTCGGACCATAGCTGGTCGAAGCGCCAGCGGATCCAGAGCGGCTGGAACTCGGCCACGCTGGCCGCGCCCGGGCCGATCGACGGGCGAAGAGCCGGTTTGGCCGAACCGCAGCCGCAGGCGGGCGCGACTTCGATGGCGCGCGCAACCGGAGCCGCGGCCTTCTTCGCGTCACCGCAGCCACTGCCGCATGAAGCCCCCGCGGTGGCAGTGGCGGTTCCGATCGAGGAGCCGGCTCCCTTGTCGGCGAACCGCGCCTGGTTCTCGAGCAACCCGGCCGATTCGAAGGCGTATGCGACCACTCCGCCGGCGACGCCCAGCACGATCGACGAGACCACCAGGTACGTCGCGAAAGGCCAGCCGAACAAGCCCGCCGAGATGACGAATCCGTCCGGCGAGGACAGCGGCGAGGCGACCATGAAGGCCACGACCGGCGCCCACGGCACCGACGCGGCGAGCATCGAGATCACCACCGCGGTGGTCCCGCACGAGCAGAACGGGGTCGCGACGGCCACGCCCACCGAGCCCGCGACTGCCACGTCGGTTCGGCGCCGGAGCAGCGAAGCCACTCGGTCCGTGCCGACGTACACCTTGAGCATGGCCGCCGTGAGGATGCCGAACAGCAGGAACGGCCAGTTGTGAACGATGCTCGTGAGCGTGTGCTCGACGACGTATCCGGGGAGTTGTTCTAGGGGCATCTTGGGGGCTCCGTGACGGGGAGGTTATACATTGACAGGTATCGATATATAAGCCGGCGAAGAACGGCCGGGGACTCCGGCGAGGGTCGGAGGCTAGACCTCCAGGCGCTTGTGAAGGACGGCGGCGCTCACCGGGCAGGCACTCGCGAACTCTGGCGAAGCGGCCATGTCCGCGGGAGCGGCCTCGCGCGTGGTCCGCTGGTAGCCGAGACGAGGGAACCAGTCGGCCGCGCTCTCGGTCAGCAGGAACAGCTCGGAGAGGCCAAGCGCTCTGGCTTCCTCCTCGGCGGCCGCGACCAGCGCCCGGCCCACGCCGGTGCCTCGCATGCTGGAGGCCACGCACACCGATCGGAGCAGCCCGGCCGAGCCGTATGGCTCGAATGCCGCGCATCCGGCCACGCTCGTGCCTTCGCGCGCCACGAGCGCGGTGGGCAGCGCGAGCTCGAGTCCGTCGAGCGGCAGGCCGTTGGCCTCGAGCAGAGACTCGATCGCCGGCCGGTCCTGTGCTCGAGCCCGGGCGATCGTGATCATCCGCAACACCCTCCACTCCCGAGCTTCGCCGCGACCGCTCGATCATCATGCTCGGTCGGCGTGGCCGGCGCGTCCTCGAGCGGCTTGGCCGCTCGCACGATGGCGCTGTTGAGTCCGTCGCCCGACGCGTTGGTGACTGTGATCTCGATTCCGTCGAGCCCGGCGGCCAGCAATCCGGCGCGGTACTCCGCAAAGGTGAGGGCGCCCGAGACGCAGCCGGCGTAGTCGCCCAGGGCGGCTCGCGCCTCCGGGCTCATCGAGTCGTCGGCGACGACGTCGCTGATGCCGATCCGGCCGCCCGGCCGGAGGACGCGGGCGATCTCGCGGAACACGGCCTGCTTGTCCGCGGCCAGGTTGACGACGCAGTTGCTGATCACGACGTCGATCGAGGCCGCCGGGAGGGGAATGCTCTCGATATGGCCGCGCAGCCACTCCACGTTCTCAATGCCCGCCTCGGCCGCGTTGCGCCGGGCCAGGGCAAGCATCTCGTCGGTCATATCGAGGCCGAACGCGCGGCCCTTCGGCCCCACCCGGCGCGCGGAGAGCAGGACGTCTATCCCGCCTCCGGAGCCCAGGTCGAGAACCCGTTCGCCCTTGTGGAGGTCGGCGACCATGACGGGGTTGCCGCAACCGAGAGAGGCGAGCACGGCCGCGTCCGGCAGCTCGGACCGCTCGAGCGCTGAGTAGAGCTCCGGCCCGAAACCCTCGCCGTTGGCGCAGCAACCCTCACCGCGAAGAACGGTGAGGGCAGCTCCGGCGTAGCGTTCCCGAACGGCTTCGTGGACCGCGTCGGCGAGGGCAGCCTGGCCGGTCCCCTGGTCGGCGGTCTCGTGATCGGTGGTCGCCTGGTCGATCCCCTGGCCGGTCATCGGTGGCTCCTAGCAGCTGCAGGTGCTCGGGTTGGTGTTGGCGCGCGTGGGGACGCCGAGGCTCCGAGCCGGAACCTTGCGGGCCTCGATGGCGGCGCGCTCTTCCGACCTGGCTCGACTGATCCGGCCGGCATCGAGGGCTTCCTTGATGCGCTCGGCCACGAGCAGCTTGACGATTTGAGGGTTGTAGTACATCGACATGGATCGAACTCCTTCTTGGTGGCGAACTCTAGCGGCTATATCGATACTTGTCAATATTGATGTTTGTCGATACTATTAGCGCCATGAAGCGTTCCACCGATCCCGACATCCTCCTCCTCCAGGCAGCCGCGGACCCAACCAGGCTGGCCATGCTCCGCCAGCTCAGCGCCCAGGGCGCGGTCTGCGGCTGCGGTTTCGACGAATGCTGCTCCGTCGGCCAGTCGACGATCTCGCACCACCTGCGGTGCCTGCGAACGGCGGGCTGGGTTACATCCGAGCGCCGGGGGACGTGGATCTACTACTCCATCCGCCCGGAAGCCCTGGCTCGCTTCCACGAGCTGGCGGACCAGCTGCACGCCGGCGCGGCGCGGCCTGCGAGTGCCCTGGGTCCCCTGATCATCGCGACCGACACGGCCGCGCCGCGACCGCTGCCCCTGCCGCGCTGACGCCGCGCCGGACGCCTGTTCCGCGTCCCAGCGGGGCTCGGCCGGCCCGCGCCGCGGCTCCTACTTCGCCCGGGACCCCGACTTCGAGCCCGGCTCTGGTCCAGGAGTGAGGAGAGCCGGATCGGCGGACTTGGCCCGCTCCAGGTACGTGTTCGCCCGGTCTATCTGGACCTGGATCGACGCCGCGGTCTTGCCCATGGCGTCTATCGACTTGGTTCGGTAGGCGTCTATCTCGTCGATCGTGGCGTAGATGTTGTCGAAGGCGGTCTGGAGCTTCTCCAGATCCACGGTGGAGGAGGCGGCCTGCTCGTTGATCGCCGTGGACTGGGTCCGCAGCATCGCGGACGTTCCCTCGATCAGCGAGGAAGTGGTCTCGTTGAGGGCGGTGATCTGGTCCAGCACCAGCTTCTGATCGCCGAGGGCCTGCGCCACCAGGACGGCGGTCCGCAGTGCCGAGATGGTCGTAGTGGTGGCCCGGTCGACGCCCCGGATGAGCTCGATGTTGTTGCGCCGGATCACGTCGATCGACATGTAGCCCTGGACGGACACGGCCAGCTGGGCGGTCAGGTCCTGGACCTTCTGGCGGACGTAGAAGAGCATGTCCTCCTTGAGGACCTTGGCTCGCTCCGGGTCGGTCGTTTCGATCTTGGCGATCCGGTCCGTCAGCGCGGCGTCCAGCTTCTGGGCCAGATACAGGTACTGGCGGAGGCGCTCCATCGTCTGCCAGAGGTTCGCCTTCTCGCGCTCGAGGTCGTCGTTGTCGGTCGCGAGCTCCTTCTGGCCGTTCTGGAGCCCGGAGACCACGGCGTTGATGTGGCCCTGGCTGGACTGGTAGCGGGCGAAGTAGGAGCGCAGCCGATCGCCGAACGGGATGAAGCCCAGGAGCTTGCGGGAGCTGAAGAGATCGCCCTGGTGGCCCGGGTTGAGGTCGTCGATCTGGCGCCGCAGGGCGAGGAGGCTGTTGCCCACCGTTGCCGAGGCCGCCGAGCCGCCCTTGGTGAGCGACCCGACCGGCCGGTTGAGCAGCCTCGAGGAGACCTGGGACGAGGCCTTGATCTCTTCGTCGCCGAGCTTGCGGATGTCGCTGATCCGCGTCTCGAACTTGGGATCCTTGGTGTCCAGCTTGGTGATGGCGACGACGAAATCCGCGACCATCACGTCGAGCTTGATGAGGGTCTCGCGATCGAGCTTGATCGACCCGGTGGCCTGCGTCTCGTCGACCCGAGCGGGCGGCTGCGGCGGCACCAGAGACAGGCTGGAGGGCTCCGTCAACGCGGCGGGCGCAGAGAGACTGTCGGCGGTCTTCTCGTCGGCGGGCGTCGCCACTCCGGTGAGCTTTCCTACCGTCCCCGCCTTATCGAGGTCGAACGAGTCGCCCATGCCCGAATAACCTCCGTGGGCCTGCTCGGTCCCTGCGTTACCGACTGCAGTCTATGCGCAACTCGCAGCAACCCCAAGGTTACAGCCCTGCGCGGCCCGCGGCATTGCTTTCATTGAAGAAAGACCGGTAAAGGACCGATTCGGCCGCCGAAGAGGTTCGGCCGCCGGTGCAAGCTTGGTTCGAGCGCCGCCCGATCGGGACCGGATGTCAGGCTGATGCGAGGCAGCTTTCGATCTCGGTCAGCTCGTCGGTGGTGAACGCGGCACCATCGAGCGCCTGGAGGCTGTCCTCGAGCTGGGTCACGGAGCTCGCGCCCACGACGGCGGACGTGATTCGCGAATCGCGCAGGACCCAGGCGAGTGCCATCTGCGCCAGCGTCTGGCCCCGCCGGGCCGCGATCTCGTTGAGGCGGCGGATCCGGGGCAGGTTGGATTCGACCGTCTCCGCCTTGAGGAACGGCGAGTGCGTGACGCGCGAACCCGCCGGAATGCCGGCGAGATACCGGTTGGTCAGCTGGCCCTGGGCGAGCGGCGAGAAGACGATGCAGCCCACCTTCTCGTCGCCGAGGGTTTCGAGCAGGCCGTCCTCGATCCATCTGTTGAGCATCGAGTAGCTCGGCTGGTGGATGAGCAGCGGCGTGCCGAGGTCGCGGAGGATCCGGGCCGCCCGGCGCGTCTCGGCCGGCCGGTAGTTGGAGATGCCGGCGTACAGAGCCTTGCCGGAGCGGACAGCGCTGTCGAGCGCGCCCATCGTCTCTTCGAGCGGCGTGTTCGGGTCCGGCCGGTGCGAGTAGAAGATGTCCACATAGTCGATGCCGAGGCGGCGGAGGCTCTGGTCCAGGCTCGCGGTGAGGTACTTGCGCGAGCCCCACTCGCCGTACGGTCCGGGCCACATGTCGTAGCCGGCCTTGGTGGAGATGATCAGCTCGTCGCGGTAGTGCCGGAGGTCCGTGGCCAGGATGCGGCCCAGGTTCGTCTCGGCGGAGCCTGCCGGCGGCCCGTAGTTGTTGGCGAGATCCAGGTGAGTGACACCCTGGTCGAAAGCGCGCAGGACGATGTCGCGCTGGCGCTCCAGCGGTGCGTCGCCGCCGAAGTTGTGCCAGAAACCCAGGGACAACGCCGGAAGCATCAGCCCGCTGGCGCCGCAGCGGCGGTACTGCATCCTGTCGTAGCGATCCGGCGCCGCTACGAAGGCGGCGGCTTCGGCCTGTGACTCGGGCATGACGGACTCCTCTCGCTGGCGGCCAGCATACGGGAAGAGACGATGCCGCTATGCTCGCGAGGAGCCGTCGCGGAGGATGGGGTGAGCATGGAAGCGTTCGAAGTCGCCGGAATGCGATGTCTGCTGTTCGGTACCGGGGCCTTCTCGGTCGATGGCTCGACGGTGTTCGCCAATGCATCGGCCGGCGAGCTCGCGGCGGCCCGCGCTCGGTTCGACTGCCCCGAAGACCCGCTCGTCTTCCAGGTTCACCCGCTGTTCATCGAGACCGAGTCGCGCCGGATCCTCGTGGACCCGGGTACGACCGCGGACGGCGTGTCCCTGGCCGAGGAGCTTTCGGCTGCCGGCATCGCACCAGAATCGATCGATACCGTGGTGATCACCCACGGCCACGCCGACCACTGGAGCTCGTCCGTGGTCGTGGCCGGCGACGACGCCCCGGCCGACGCCGAGGCCGCGACCGAGGCCGGAGCTACCGCCGCCGAGGCCGAGTCCGGAGCCGCCCCCGAGGTTCAGCCCGCGTTCGCCCACGCGCGCTACGTCATCCAGCACGATGAGTGGGACCACTGGTTCTCCGAGCCAAACCCCGAGCCCAATCACGCCGAGACTTTCCGCCGGCTCCTCGGGCCCATCCGCGACCGCTTTGACCTGGTCAAGGGCGAGCACGAGGTCGCGCCCGGCGTGGAGCTCTGGCCGACGCCCGGTCACTCGCCGGCGCACCAGGTCGTCGTGCTCGGCGGCCGGGCCGTCCACGTCGGCGACGTGCTGATCCATCCCATCTGTGTCGAGCGGCCCGAGTGGACCGCGAGCTTCGACGTCTGGCCGGACAACGTCGTGGAGTCGCGGCTGGCACTGCTGGACCGCGCGGTCGCCGAAGACCTGCTGGTGATCACCCACCACTTCCCCTGGCCGGGGATCGGGCGGATCCGAACATTCGGCGGCGCGCGGCGCTGGGTGTACGGCGACTGACTTCGGCCGCCGCCGTTCGCGAGGCCTAGACGACCTGCAGGGAGAGATACGCCGCCAGGGTGAGCACGACCACGGCGAAGCCACGGCCGAGTGTCGCGGCAGGCATGCGGGTCGAAAGCGCGCCGCCGGCGAGGCCAGCGAGGACGGCACCCGCGGTGAACAGGGCCGTGGTCGAGGGCTCGAACGAGATGCCCGTGCCGAGATGGCCGGCGAGCGCGGTCGCGCTGTTGATGGCGATGATCGGCAGCGACGTGCCGATGGCCCTGCTCATGGGCAGCCGGGCGACGAGGACGAGCGCCGGCACGATGAGGAAGCCGCCGCCGACGCCGAAGAAGCCGGTCAGGAGCCCGACACCCACGGCCGCGACCAGGAACGGACCGTAGTCCAGGAGCGGACACGAGGCGGGCAGCAGCGCTCGGGCGCGGGCGCGAAGTGAGGGCGCGGCGCTATCGGTCATTGCGAGTGCGGGAATCAGCGATAGTGGAACGCTGCTGCGCTCGAGCGATGTGCGGCTCGCGCGACGCCATGTGGCTATAGCGGCGACGACCATGAGGATCACGAACCCGCCAAGGAGCACGCGAGCCGGCACGGCCCGATTGAAGTAGCCGCCGGCCAGCGTTCCCACGCTGCCTACGGCGCCGAACGCGATCGCGTGGCTCCAGAGCACGTTGCCGCGCTGAGCGTGGGCGGCGCTCGCCCAGGCCGCGGTCACTCCGACGATGACCAGCGACATAGTCGTGGCTTCGTGGGCCGGGATGCCCAGCGGTCCGACGAGCAGAGGCACGGTGATGATCGAGCCGCCGCCGCCCACGAGCCCGAGGGCGAGCCCGACGATCGTGCCCAGCAGGAAGGCCATTGATATCGCTACAGGACTGCGGCGAGGGTCGCGGGCTCGTCGGACACGGCCCCGGCAGTTTCGAGCCAGCGTTCGGCGTCGATCGCGGCTCGAGCTCCTTCGCCCGCGGCCGTGATGGCCTGGCGGTAGCGGTGATCGTGGAGGTCGCCGGCGATGAAGATGCCGTCGATCGCCGATTCGGTCGTCTCGCCATCGACCGTCAGATAGCCCGTCTCGTCGGAGGGGAGCCACTCGCGGAAGGCGCCGCCGTTGGGCCGGTGGCCGATGGCGATGAAGAGCCCGCCGATCGGCAGCGTCTCCTCGCCGGGCTCGTCCGTCCGGGACAGCTGGACCGCTTCGACGCGATCCTGCCCAACGACCTCGGCGACGGTCCGGTTGAGGTGGAGCTCGATCTTCGGATGCTCGGAGGCCCGGGCGATCATGATCTTGCTGGCCCGGAACGAGCCGCGCCGGTGGACGATGTGCACTTTGGTGGCGAATCGGGTGAGGTACAGCGCTTCCTCGAGAGCCGTGTCACCGCCGCCCACGACCGCGATTTCCTTGTCCCGGAAGAAAAACCCGTCGCAGGTCGCGCAGGCGCTCACGCCGTGCCCTCGCAGCCGGGTCTCGGATTCGATGCCCAGCCAGAGCGCGGACGCGCCGGTCGCGACGATCACCGCGTCAGCCCGATATTCCACGCCCGCGGCCCACAGCCGGAACGGCCGCGAACCGAAGTCCACGCGGTCGACGTCCACGTCGAGGACGCGGGCTCCGAACCGCTCGGCCTGGGTGCGGAAGAGGCCCATCAGCTCCGGGCCGCCGATGCCGTCGGGGAAGCCCGGGTAGTTCTCGATCTCGCTCGTCGTCATGAGCTGGCCGCCGGCCTCGTATCCGCCCAGGACTACGGGGGACAGGTTGGCGCGCGCGGCGTAGATGGCCGCGGTCAGTCCGGCTGGGCCGGACCCGACGATGACGACCCTGGCGTGTTCCGGCTCGCCGGAGGCGCTGGCGTTGGACGTTGAGTTGGTGGAGGGTTCCGCGACACCGATCTGAATGGGCGCGAGCCCGGTAAACATGGTCATCTCTACCTCTGGATTGCAGTAGCGGGTTCGCGCTCCGCCGCGGGCTCCCTGATGAGCCCCATCCGCCGGCCCACGATGCGGTGGATCACATCGCAGGCGGCCAGGATCTCGGGTTCGGCGAGGTGGTAGTAGATGGTGTTGCCATCGCGCCGCGACCCGACCAGCCCCGCCGACCGCAGCACGGTCAGGTGCTGGCTGGCGTTGGCGAGCATGCAGCCGAGCCGGTCGGCGAGCTCACCGACCGAATGCTCGCCCTCTCGAAGGACATCGAGGAGCATCAGCCGTTTGGGATCGGTCAGGACCCTGCAGACTTCGGCATGGAGCCGGTAGCGCTCCTGATCCAGTTCTCTCGTGGCGTTCATGCGTGCCTTCTCGTGTTGTCGACCTCCGTCGTCGGCGGCACACTACCACTGTTTGCGTACTTGCGCAAGTAGGCTAGTAGGCCGCCAGGGCGGTCGGGCCGGGCAGGGGAGGGCGGCTCTCCCGGGGCCCGGTGGCCGGTCGTTCCGCTGGATGGATCTGCCGGCGGCCGCGAAGTCACGGCGAAGGATCCCGGCCTAAGCTGAGTGCAAATGCGACTCATTCTCATCTAGCTGGACGAAATGCCTGATCTGCTGAACCCTCATGCCGGCCTCGCGACGCTGCTCGTGGCGTCACTTCTGCTCGGACTTCTCCACGGTGTCACTCCGGACGAGCACACCTGGCCGATCACGGTCAGCTACGCGATCGGCGCCGCCTCCGGGCGACGCGGCATGCAGGCGGGCCTCCTCTTCTCGCTCGCGTTCGCGGTGCAGCGAGCCATCGCGTCGGAGCTCGCGTATCTGGCCCTTGCGCCAATCCTCGCGAGCGGTGAGCTGAACGCTCTGATCAACCTCCTCGTCGGAGTCGTGATGGTGGCCTCGGGCGTCTACATCCTGCGTCTCGGACGCGAGCTCCATCTCACTGAGAGCTTCGAGCAGCTGCTCCACCGCGTGCTACACCTTGGCGCCAACGACGGGAGCGCCGGGATCGCGGTCGCGGGCGCCGCCGGCGGCCCGATTCCCCTTCGGATGACGCTGGTCCACGGTTTCGTGGCCGGGTGGGGGACCGGCGCCTTCGCGATCATCATCTATACGGTTCTCGCGCCGGCGATGCCGAACGCGGCCGTCGCGTGGCTGCCGGGCTTCCTGTTCGGTGTCGGGACGATGGCCGTCCAGGTGCTCGTTGGCGCCGTGCTCGGCACGTGGATGCGCGCTCGAGGACTCGGCGAGGCGGCGATGAACTACGTCTCGCGCGCCGTCGCCGGTAACACGCTTCTGTACGGCGGCCTGCTCTTCGCCCTGTGGGGCCTCATCTCCATCGTCGCGCCGGCCCTTGCCGCGCCGATCGATCGCGGCCTGCCGACGGGTCTGGCGATCCCCAACCTGGACAGCCTCAACGCGGGATTCTTCCTCGTCGTCGTGATAGTGGGCGGCATCGCCGCCGGCTCGTTCGTCCGGGCCGTGCGCCGGGTTCGGGTGAACGCCGTGCGAGAGGAGACGCGATGACGACGGCGATCTCGAACGGCCGGCTTCCCGACCGCGGAGGGCGTGAGGACGAGCTTTCGGCAGCCCTCGCCGCACTCGGCCTGCGAGTCACCGGGCCGCGACGTGCGATCGTTGCCGCGCTCCTCGGATCCAGGAAGCTCATGACGCCCGAGCAGCTTCTGTCGACCGCTCGAGTGTCGGCGCCGGCGACTAGCCTTGCCACGATCTACCGAACGCTCGAACGGCTCCATGCGATCGGCCGGCTCAAGCGCGCCCCGCTGGCTTCGGGCGCCATCGGCTACGCGTACTGCACGCCGGAGCATCACGACCACGCCATCTGCACGAGTTGCGGACAGCTCGTCCCGATAGCGAGCTGTCCCATCTCCGCGCCGGCCATCGCCGGATTCCGGGCGGCCTCGCACGTCGTGGACATCTACGGGCTCTGCAGCGCGTGCGCCGAGAGAGCCGGTGGGCTCGCTCCCGGCGACGACTCAACCGCCGCCGCTCGGAGTCTGCCCGACCGAGCCTGAGCCGGCGCCCGAGTTGCCCGCCGCGCCCGTTCCGTTTGCCCCGGGTTCCATCGACGAACCCGGGCCCTGGGGATTGCCGCCGTTGGGACCGGGGCCCTGGCCGGTCGGCGATGGGTTTGGTGCCGTCCCGTCGTTGCCGCCGGGTCCTCCGCCGGGTCCTCCGCTGGCGCCCGCGCCGCCGGCGCCCGTCCCGCCTCCGGCCGGGCCGCTCGGGTTCGCAGATCCGTTGGGGCCCGTCGAAGCTTTGGGCCCGGCCGAGCTCTGCGGCCCCGCGGAGCCCTGAGGTCCGGCCGAGCTCTGCGGCCCCCCGGCGCCACCGGGCCCGCCCGCCGGCGAGGGTTCCGCGGAGGCTCCTCCGTTGCCGTGGCCGTCTCCGGGCCGAGATGTCGCGCCGGGCGCCGGTGAGCCGGCCAGATAGGCGCGGATCCGCCCAATCGCGCCGTCGAGCGCCGCGTTCGCGGGTCCGCTGCCGGAGGCGCGAAGCCGTTCGAGCGTCTGGACTTGCGCGGTGAGCTTCGTTCGGACTGCGTCGCCGTTCGCTCCCGGTTCTCCGGCGATCGAAGCGACGACATTCGTGTACGCGTTGGCGGCGGCTGCCTCGGCCGCCCAATCGCTGCCGGCCGCCGCGCGGGCCGCCTCGTCGAGTCGCGCCTGTGCTCGATCGAGATCGGCCGCCAGCCGCTCGGGGGTGCCCGCCGCGGGCAGCGTGAGCGCTTCGACATCGAGGCGCAGCCGGTAGAAGGGCTGGCCCGCGCCGCTCTCGGCGAGCACCCCGGCCACGCCCGAGATGGCCAGCAGGGCTACGAGGGTGGCGGCGAACCCGATGCGGCGCGGCGCGAAACGCCCTGCCGCTCGCCGTCCGGTCTCGACGCGAGTGGCGGGTTGACGTGCCTGCCGCGCCTGCACGAACGCGGCGCGAAGTGTCTCCCGCGACGTGGCGAGCGTGGGGTCGTCTGCGGGCACCGTCTCGTCGGCGTAGGCCGCGAGCGATTCCACGAAAGCCGCGTCGGCTGGGTCGTCGTCCCAGCGATCTGGCCGGCGCGGTGAGCGGCGGAACAATCGAGCGAGCGTCATCGTCGCGCCGCTTTCTCGGGCGCGACCACGAGCGACGGCCCGAGGAGTTGCTGTCGCAGGGCGGCGATCGCTCTGTGCTGGATGACGCGCACGGAACCCTCACTCCGCCCGAGAACCGCGGCGGTTTCGCTCGGCGTCAGGTCGGCGAAGAACCGGCACTGGAGGACATCGCGCTGCGGGGCAGGCAGGCAGTCGATTGCTCGCCGGACGGCTTCGCGATCCGCCATCACCTCGGCGAGCATCGCCGGATCGCCCGTATCGGCCGGTCGCTCCGCGAGCACCTCGAGCTGGAGGTGCGGGTGGGCCGTCCGGTGGGCGTCGATGACGGCGTTGCGGGCGACCCGGAAGAGCCAGGCCGCGAACGGCAGACCCCTGTCCTTGTAGTGCGGAAGTTCTTCGATCATCTTGAGAAACACCCGCTGGAGAAGATCCTCGGCCAGTTCCGGACTGTCGAGACGGCTCCGAAGGAACCGCAGGACCCTGGGAGCGAACGCGTCATAGAGGCTCGTGAAGGCGACCTCGTCTCCTTCACGAGCACGGGCGACGAGGTTGCCGATCTCGTCTTCAGACATGCATTCCGGTTCCGGAAGCCATTGGCGTCATGCTCGTCCACTTGATCGCCCAGCGCACCTGACACTGCGCCGGCGAGAGGTACCGACTCGACCCGCCCGTCACCGGCAGCGGTCGCGCCGGCACCTCCGCCGCTCGGGTTCCACGCTCAACAGCCATCCTGGCGATTCTGACTCCCGATACCGTCGCCCGTGCCGTCGCCGGCGCGCGTCTGCGTCTGCAACGGGCTGCAGGTTGGGCTGAGGGAGGCAGCCGGCCCGCCGGCCCCGGCTTCGTCGCCGGAACGGGTCTGGGTCTGAGTCTCGGTGCGAGTCTGCGTGCCCGCGCCGCTGCCGGCTTCGTCACCGGCCCGGGTCTGCGTCTGAGTCTCGGTTTGAGTCTGCTGCCCGTCGCCGTTGCCGCTGCCGTTGCCGGCCTGGGCTTGGGTCTGGGCCTGGGTCTGGGTTTGAGTCTGGGTCTGGGTCTCAGCGCCCGCCCCGGATCCGTTGCCCGCCTGAGTCTGCGTCTGGGTCCCGTCGCCGGTCCCGTTCTGCAGCTGGTCACGATCCTGGAGCTGGTCCTTGTCCTGCAGCTGGTCACGATCCTGCAGCTGGTCCTTGTCCTGCAGTTGGTCGCGATCCTGGTCACGCTGGACGGTCGGTGTCGCGGCACTCTGCTGCAGCACCGGACCGAGAGTGACGGGGGCCGTGGCGACGGCTCCGGCCACCGCGACGGTCGCCACGGCGCCGGCGACCTTGCCGACGGTCAGTGCCTGGAACACTCCACCGATGAAGCCCACCATCTCTCCACCTTCCTTCTGACGCCCCATTTGGAGCGGTTCGTGAATCGAAACGAACGTCACCGCCGGCGGTTACAAAACCTTCGGCGGCCCGTTTCTCCGGGACACCGCAGCAGACCACGCGGCGACCGCCGCCCGCGGCAAGCGCATCCGTTCACCCCGCACTCGTCGCCCTCATGCCTTGACACTTGCGCATTTGCGCAAGTACGATAGCGGTGGCCACGAGAGAGATGGCCCGATACACCGAAGGAATGAGGAACATGGCGATCATTCACGCGACGGACGATACTTTCGAGAAGCTCGTGCTCGAGAGCGAGAAGCCGGTCGTAGTCGATTTCTGGGCGACCTGGTGCGGACCGTGCCGCATGGTCGCGCCCGAGCTCGAGAAGCTCGCTGAGAAGTACGAGGGCGTCGTGGACGTCGTCAAGCTCGACGTGGACGCGAATCCGATGATCGCGGGCGCCTTCGGCATCCAGAGCATTCCCACGATCGCCTTCTTCAAGCCCGGTGAGCAGCCCCGCGGCGTCATGGGCTTCATGCCTCTGGCTCAGCTCGAGAAGGCCTTCGGACTCGCCGACCTCGTCACCGAGGCCGCATAGGCGGGAGCGCCCGGCTCCGATTTGTATCCATTTCGGGCGCCATCTCGTCCTTGGAGTAGATCGGCCGCCGTAAGGCCGAGACCAAGGAGAGAACTTCGATGAAGCTCCAGATCAACGAGCACCCAATCGACCGCGCCGTGCGCATCGTCATCGGGATCGCCCTGTTCGCCCTAATCGCCGCCGGAGCGGTTGCCGCGCCGTGGCTCTATCTCGCCGCGTTCGTCGGCGCCCTCATGCTCGTCACCGGCGCGGTCGGGTTCTGCCCGCTCTACGCCATCCTCCGCGTGTCGACCGCACGCGCTCATCGCTGAGGCAAATGATCGAAGAGTTCGCAGCAGCCGAGACCGAAGACCGGGCAGGTGAGGGCGACGCCTTCGCCGCCCGGCTTGCGGCCGAACTGCCGCGGCTCGTTCGCCTCGCGACGCGACTGGTCGCGGATCCCGATCAGGCCGAGGACTGCGCCCAGGAGACCATCGTCGGGGCGTGGCGCCGGCGGGATCAGCTCCGCGACGGCGCGGCGCTTCCGGCCTGGCTCAAGCGCAGCCTCGTCAACCGGATCATCGATCGCTCGCGCCGGCATCACGACGAGCTCGACGTCGACGCGGTCGAAGCCGACTGGCAGGACGACTCGTATTCGGTCCAGCCGGAGCGCGTTCTCGAGAGAGCCGAGCTCCGCGACGAGCTCGCGGACGCTCTCGCCCGGCTTCCGGTCATCTATCGCGTCCCCGTGGTCCTGCACGACGCCGTCGGCTGGACCGTCGGCGAGATCGCCGAGGCGATGGACATCGGCCTGCCGGCGGCCAAGCAGCGCCTGCGGCGTGGAAGGATGATGCTCGTGAGTGCCCTCGCCGCCGATGACGCCCGCCGCCGGGCCAGTCTCGCTCAGCCGATCCGCTGCTGGCAGGCCCGACGTCACGTGTCCGCGTATCTGGACGGAGAGCTCGACGAGCCCACGAAAGGCGTGGTCGAGGGGCATCTGGCGACGTGCCCGACCTGCCCACCGCTGTACGCGAGCCTGGTCGGCGTGAAGGCCACGATGGGCGAGCTGCGCGACCCCGATTCAGTCGTCGAAGACAGGATCGCCGAGCGCATCCGCGAGGGCCTTACCGCCGAACACGTGCCCGGGTTCCGAGCGGGGATCGAGGCGTGAAGTCGCTGCAGCCGCTGGCGCTCGCCGGGTATCGTCCCCTCGAGGATCGATCCCTGATCGCCTGGTCGGCCGCCTGGACCGTGGCCATCCTCGTCGTCTACGGCGTCGTCTCGGCGATAATCCCCAACCCGTTCTTCGCGCGAGGGCTGGCGCCCGAGCCCTTCGCGGTCGCGGTCTGGCTCGTTTCCGCGCCGCTCATGGGCGTGGTCATGGCCACCTACTTCGCCCCGCTGCCGGCCGGCGTCGCCGTCCCCATCGACCCGCCCGCCGGCAGCGATCTGCCCGCCCGCAGGGACGGGACGACAGCGGGCACCGTCGGCGGCCTGGTGGCGTTCCTGGCCATCGGCTGCCCGGCCTGCAACAAGATTGCCCTCGTGCTGCTCGGCACGAGCGGCGCAGCCAACATCTTCGGCGCCGTCCAGCCGCTTCTCGGCGTTGTGTCTCTGGCTCTGCTTGCCGGAACTCTCGTCTGGCGGCTGAGGCTGAGGGCCCGGGGCGGGGCCTGCGCGGTTCCGCGGCGAGACCCGGCGAGCGCGTAGGCCGCGCAGGCGCTTTCGACCGAACGGCGGGCATCCATCGAACCTGGCGGTCCGATCCATCTGCCGTCCATCTGCCAATCCGATCCTTCGGTCATCGGAAGCCGGCTACGTCTCGAGCCGGGACACCGCAGGCCCTCAGGGGCAGCACCGGAGGTACATCGATGAAGAAGGTAATCGCCGCACTTGGAGGCGGACTGCTCGGATCACTGTTGCTCGTCGCTACCGTGGCGGCGGCCGACCCGACGTCTACGCCGTCGCCGTCGACAACGCCCCCAACGCGCGGCGTCGCCGTGGCCAGCGTCCTGGGCCTCACCCAGGCCCAGATCCAGGAGCTTCGCCACGACGGTCTGAGCCTCGCCCAGATCGCGACACAGCAGCAGGTGGAAATCCAGAGGGTGATCGACGCGCTCGTCGCCCGGTGGAGCGAACGCATCGCCGATCGTCTCGAGAACGGCGCCATCACATCCGCCGAGGCGGCGACTCTGAAGTCGCAGCTCACCACGCAGGCCCAGACGATGGTCAACAAGACCACGCTCGGCGGCATGCAGGGTGCGGCTGTCGGTGCCGGTCGAGCGAACGGCGGCGGCAACGGAACGGGCGCCGGAACCGGAACCGGCACCTGCGACGGCACCGGACCCCATGGAGCCGGCCGGCCGTAGCCGGGCAAAGCGAACTAACGGGACGGTCGGGCCTTGCGCGGTCCGGCCGTCCCTATATGGTGGGTGGAATGACGGGTCGAATACTGGTCGTCGACGACGAAGCTCACATCGTCGAGTTCGTCTGGGGCTACCTCGAGCGTGACGGATACGAAGTCCTGACGGCGGCGGACGGCGACACGGCCGTCTCGATCGCCGAAGAGGCGCGTCCCGATCTGCTCGTCCTCGACGTCATGCTGCCCGGCCGGTCCGGGTTCGATGTCCTGCGGACGCTCCGGGGCGCCGGATCGACGGTGCCTGTGATCATGCTGACCGCCCGCGACGACGTCATCGATCGAGTCGCCGGCCTCGAGCTCGGCGCCGACGACTATGTCGTCAAGCCTTTCGAGCCGCGGGAGCTGGTCGCTCGCGTCGGGGCGGTCCTGCGACGCCTCAGCCGGCCCGTCGAGGGCGCGGCCCTCCGGCATTTCGACCTGGCGATCGATCCGACGACACGCGAGATCCGCCGCGGCCCGGACCTCGTTCCGCTCACGCGGACCGAGTTCGACCTGCTGGCAACGCTGGCCTCGCAGCCCGGCCGAGTCTGGACGCGCGATCAGATGGGGGAACGCGTCTTCGGCGAATCGTTCGAGTCGCTCGACCGGACCATCGACAGCCACATCAAGAACATGAGGATCAAGCTCGGACCGCGGCCCGACGGCGGCTCCTACGTCGAAACGGTCCGGGGCGTTGGCTATCGGGCCCCGCGAGCGGGCGATCCCACATGAGCCTGCGGCTCAAGATCGCGGGCGATCCGGCATGAGCCTGCGGCTCAAGATCGCCCTGGGTTTTGCCGCCGTCGCGCTCACGACCGCCGCGGTCATCGCGATCACGGCTCCGCCGATCATCGGCCGGGGCTTCTCGCAGCTCCAATCGGACGGGACCGGCCAGACGCCGGCCGCCACAGGCCGCGGACCCGGACAGGGCCAGGGGCACGGGAACGGCCCGGCGAACGGAGGCGGCCCGCAGGCTCACGCGGCCCAGGTGCAGCAGGAGACGACCGAGACGATCATCCTCGTCGCTCTCGGCGCGGCGCTCGCCGCCTCGGTGGCCGGCTTCGTGGCCGCGGGTCTGATGGCACGGCCGCTCACCCAGCTTGCCCGAGCCTCGCGGGGCGTGGCCGGTGGGGACCTGCACCGCCGCTCCGGCCTCGCCGACCGCGGCGACGAGTTCGGCGAAGTGGGCCGCTCGTTCGACGAGATGGCCGCTTCACTGCAGCATGCCGACGACCAGCGCCGCCGCTTCGTCGCGGACGTCGTCCACGAGCTCCGGACTCCTTTGACCGTCATCGAGGGCACGGCCGGGGCAGTAGAGGAGGGCATCTTCCCGCCCGAAGCCCGGCACATGCGGACGATCCGGGAGCAGACCCAGCTCCTGAGCCGCATCGTCGACGACCTGCGGACCATCGGGCTCGCGGAGGCGGGCGAGCTGTCCCTCGAGATCGAGAGAGTGGATCTGGCCGAGGTCGCCGCGGCCACCGTGGATGCCTTCGCCGCGAGAGCCGGCGCCGCCGGCATCGATCTATCCGCCGACTTCGCGCCCGGCTGCGACGTGGACGGCGATGCGGCCCGGCTTCGCCAGGTGCTCGCCGCGCTGACCGACAACGCCCTGCGCCACACCCCTCGCGACGGCCGCGTGCAGCTCGTCGGCCGGAGGAACGGGGCGGGCGTCCGAGTGTCGGTCGAGGACACCGGCGGCGGCATCGCCCCGGAGGATCTGCCGCGCGTGTTCGACCGTTTCTACCAGGCCGATCCCTCGCGGGACAGGCGGACCGGCACGAGCGGTCTCGGGCTGTCCATCGTGCGAGCCCTGGCCGAAGCCCACGGCGGGCGCGTGGGCGCGGAGAACCGGCCGACCGGCGGAACGAGCGTCTGGATCGATCTTCCCGCAGCGCGGCCGCCCGTTCAGCCCACTCCTTGAGATAGCGAGGCGGCGCCTCGGGCAGGTAGCGCATCCATTCGCTACATTCGTCTGCCCGGGCGCATCGGCCCGGCTCCGTGTGTCGAAAGGACCAGCGTGGACTACTTCCAGGCGATCTTTCTGGGTCTCGTCCAGGGAGTGACCGAGCTCTTCCCCGTCTCGAGCCTCGGCCATTCGGTCATCCTGCCCAAGCTGCTCGGCTGGGACAACGTCGTGGCCGCGGAGTCGGCGAAAGAGTCGTTCTTCCTCGCCTTCCTGGTGGGCCTCCACGTGGCCACCGCCCTGGCGCTCCTGACCTTCTACTGGCGCGATTGGGTCCGGATCATCCACGACGTGCTCGTCACCCTCACGACCCGGCGGATCGAAACCGCCGACGCCCGCCTCGGCTGGCTCATCATCTTCGCCACCATCCCGGCCGGGTTGATGGGCGTCCTGTTCGAGCACACCTTCCGGACCATCTTCGCCAAGCCGCTACTCGCCGCGGGGTTCCTCTTCGCGAACGGCCTGATCCTCCTCGCCGGCGAGTGGTTCCGGCGTCGGGCCGAGGTTCGGGCGGTCGCGATCGCCCACGGTCTCAACGCCGAGGACGCGCGACGCCTCGACACCCTGGAGTTCCGAGAGGCCGGGGTCGTGGGCGTGGCGCAGGTCTTCGCCCTCCTCGCCGGGATCAGCCGCTCGGGGATCACCATGGTCGCGGGTCTGGTCCGCGGCCTGGACCACGAAGACGCGGCGCGGTTCTCGTTCATGCTCGCTACGCCGATCATTCTGGCCGCCGGCGTCTACAAGCTGCCGGACCTTCTTGGGCCCAACGGCAACGGCGTGATGGGCCAGGTTCTCGCCGGGAGCGTGGCCGCCGCGATCGCCGCCTATCTGTCGGTGCGGTTCCTGACGCGCTACTTCACGACCCGGACGCTGACGCCCTTCGCCGTCTACTGCCTGATCGCGGGCGCCCTGGCGGCGGCGCGATTCGCCGTGCAGGGGTAGAAGCGGTCTGAACCGCGGCGGCCCCTGCCGCCGGCGGGGATCCCGCGGGCCTGGTCGCCGGCGCCGGGCTCCCATCGCAGGACAAACGGCTCTCGCAACCGCCGCGGCCTCGACACGATGCTTCTACCCATCGGCGAGAACCCGGCAGGGAGCACCCGGGCATGAAGCGAGAACTCGCCGGCGAGGAGGACAGGTGCGCGACATCCGGACGTCGCAGAAGCTCTGCCGCGTCGCGACGGCGGCCGCATTGGCCACGTTCCTGATCTCCGCGGCTCCACCGCCCCTCGCCGCCGCGGCTCCACCGCTCGCCGCCGCTGCTCCACCGGCCGCCGCCGCTCCGTCGCCCGATCCCGGCGCCGCGTCGGTGATCGCCAGATACCAGCAGCGCATCCCGCAGCTCATGGCCGAGCAGAACATCTCCGGCCTGTCCGTCGCGGTCGTCGACGGCGGCAACGTCCTGTGGGCTCAGGGCTTTGGCTACACAGACGAGAACCGCCGCAAGCCCATCACGACCGACACCATCTTCAGCGTCCAGTCGATGTCCAAGCTGTTCACGGCGACGGCCGTCATGGAAGCCGTCCAGGCCGGCCGCGTCCAGCTCGACGCCCCGATCACGACCTACCTGCCGGACTTCACCGTCCACAGCGCCTTCGAGGACCATCCGGAACAGAAGATCACTCTTCGGATGTTGCTGAGCCACACGGCGGGATTCACGCACGAGGCGCCCATCGGCAACAACTACGAGCTCGAACCGGGCGACTTCGACTCGCACGTCCGGAGCATCTCGGACACCTGGCTGCGCTTCCCGGTCGGCACGGGCTACGCATACTCGAACCTCGGCATCGACCTCGCCGGCTACATCCTCGAGAAGGTCTACGGCACGCCGTTCGCGACGGTCATGGACGAGCTGGTGCTGGCGCCGACGGGAATGGACCACAGCACCTTCGACCGCGACCGGATCCGGACGACCGACGACCGCGCCATCGGGCATGTCTTCGGTCTGGCGCAGCCGCCACTGGAAGTGCCGATGTCGGCCGCCGGCGGGCTGTACGCGAGCGCCTCGGACCTCGCCGCGTTCCTCCGATTCCAGCTGGGCAACGGCACCGTAGGCGGCCGGAACGTGCTCGATCCGGCGCTCATGGAGGAGATGCGGACCGTCCCGGCGCCTCACGCGGGCGAGCCGGCGGGTTATGCGCTCGGCGTTGCGCGGACCAGGTGGCGGGCCGGCAGATACCAGGATCTCTTCAGCCACGGCGGCGGTGGTTTCGGGTTCCTCTCCGACCTGTGGTTCCTGCCCCAGGTACAGCTCGGGATCGCCGTGCTGACCAACTCGTCCGAGCACGACCTCCAGGGAGACCTGGCCCTCTCGATCCTGTACGACCTGGTCACCGAGCCCGGGAGCGCGCTGCAGGAGCGAATGCTCTCGCTGCCGTACCAATCGGACGTGATCGAAGGCGACGGCCACTACCAGCCTCCCGCGAACCTGGCCGGGGTCATCGCGGCCGTGGCCGCACCCTCGGCGAGCGATCAGGCGGCGCGCTGGAACCGATACGT
>DAHXON010000061.1 GCA_027364875.1 Chloroflexota bacterium | reverse complement strand
CGCTAGCCACCTACGTATTACCGCGGCTGCTGGCACGTAGTTAGCCGTGACTTATTCCTCAGGTACCGTCATCATCGTCCCTGAGAAAAGAGGTTTACAACCCGAAGGCCTTCATCCCTCACGCGGCGTTGCTGCATCAGGCTTTCGCCCATTGTGCAAAATTCCCGACTGCTGCCTCCCGTAGGAGTCTGGGCCGTGTCTCAGTCCCAGTCTGGGTGATCGTCCTCTCAGACCACCTACCGATCGTCGCCTTGGTGAGCCGTTACCCCACCAACGAGCTAATCGGACGCAGGCCCCTCCCGAAGCGCATCACTGCTTTGGAGTCACGACCGAACGTGACACCACATGCGGTATTAGCCACCCTTTCGGGCAGTTATTCCCCACTTCGGGGCAGGTCACCTACGCGTTACTCAGCCGTCCGCCACTATCAGTCGAGCAAGCCCGACTGACCGTTCGACTTGCATGTCTCATGCACGCCGCCAGCGTTTATCCTGAGCCAGGATCAAACTCTCCGAACAAACCGACTTGCGTCGGTAACGACCTTGCGGTCGTATAGGTCCGAGGGTTATTCCCGCTCTTTCCTTACCGGATTTCCTGCCACTCTTCACTTGTTAAGGTGCCCGCGATTGACGCGACCGCGCCAGGCGCAACGCTCCAATGATGGGGGCGAACCCCATCACTGTCAAGCGAGGGAACCGGGAGCGGCCCGCTCGCCGACGGTCTTCAAACCGCCGGACCAGGGCGCGAGGCGGAATATTAGGGTGCCTCAACGAACCTGTCAAACGGGACCCAATTCGGCCCGCCGCCACGCTCGGGGTCCGCCCGAAGCCCGCATCAGGCGCTTCTGATCCCGGTCTCCCGCCGAGCCGGAAACGCACCGGCGCCGACCCGGTGGGAGCCACGGCCGCGGGTCGAGCCGCGGCCGCCGCCGCCGTGTGGACAGCGGTAGATGGCCTCTACGTGCGGCCGGCGTCAGGCCGCCGCTGCCGGGCGAGGCGGGTCGCCCGGCAAGAGGCCCAGCGACGGCCGGCGCCGGAGACGACAACCGCCGAAGGCCCCGCCGGAGCCGAGCGAATCAGAGCGGGCTGCTCTCCACCAGCAGGAGCCCGACCGAAGCCGAGATCCAGCACAGAGCGACCAGCTCGAACGAAGGTGTGGCTCCCGCCAGAGCGACGGCCACGACGTACACGATCGCCCCCACGACGCCGGCGACGAGGAGCTTGGATAGCCGGAGAAGGATCTCGTTGATGAGGTTGCTCATCGTTCACTCCCGAGTCGTCCGCTGATCGATCTGAACGGCGCCGCCGGCGTCAAATGGCCCGCCTTCCCTGAAGTGCCCGGATGAGGGTTACCTCGTCCGCGTACTCGAGGTCGCCGCCGACCGGCAGGCCGCGGGCGATGCGGGTGACGGAGCCCACGTGAGCCTCGAGCCGCTCGGCCAGGTACATGGCCGTCGCTTCGCCTTCGAGAGTCGGATTCGTCGCGATGACGACCTCCTCGAAGCGCTCGCCGGCGCGATCGGCCTCCTCCGCCCGATCGATGAGTTGGGGAATCTTGAGCCGATCCGGCCCGATCCCGTCGATCGGCGAGATGGCGCCGTGGAGGACGTGGTACAGGCCCTTGAACTCGCCGGTCCGCTCCAGCGCGAGAACGTCAAGCGGCTCCTCGACGACGCAGAGGCGAGTGGAATCGCGGCCGGAGTCCGAACAGATCGAACACACCAGGCTGTCGCTGATGTTGAAGCAGCGCTCGCAGAAGACCACCTGCTCTCTGACCGCGATCAGTGCCGCGGCGAGCGTCCGCGCCTCCGTCTCCGGGGCGCGCAGCAGGTGGAAGGTCAGGCGCTGGGCGGTCTTGGGGCCGATCCCGGGCAGCCGGGCAAACGACTCGATGAGCCGGGCTACGGGCTCGATGAGTGGCGCAGGCACGGAGCGACTACATGCCGGGCAGGCGAAGCCCGCCGGTGACTGCCGCCATCTTGGTCTCGGCCAGCTGGCTCGCGGACTGGAGTGCCTCGTTGACCGCGGCCACGATCAGGTCCTGGAGCATCTCGACGTCTTCGGGGTCCACGGCCGACGGATCGATGACGACTTCGACCAGCTTGTTGTCTCCCGTGACGACGGCCTTCACGACTCCGCCCCCGGCGGTGCCCTCGACCCTGGCGTCGGCGAGCTCCTCCTTTACCCGGGCGATTCCCTGCTGCATCTGCATCGCCATCCGCTGCAGGTTGGCCATGCCCATGGTGCTCGTCCTCCTGGCAACGTTGATTGCCGACAACCCGACCGACCATTCGGCTGACCCGATCTCGGCTTGCCGAAACAGTCTGGCCGAAACGGCGGCGAACTGCATGGCCCGACCGGCGACCGGGGAACGGGTCTCTTGCCTAGCCCACGTCCCCGACGTCGACCACGTCGTCGCCGAATATCTTGCGGAACTCGTCCAGGAGACGGCCGCCTTCCGCGTCGGCCGGCATTGGCGCGACTTCCACGTTGGCGGCGACGCAGCGGACCGAGACCGGCGCGCCGAGGACGCGGCTGACGCCGTCTTCCAGGATGGAGCGCCGCCTTTCGGCCACGTCCTTGAAGAAGGATTGCGTTTCCGGGAAACCGAGCGTGACGACGTTGCCGTCCACGTTCACGGGCCGGCAGGCCAGGATGAGCGGCTTGGTCGGCGGGTTCTTGCTGACCACTTCGACTATCTCCGCCCAGCGTTCCAGAACCAGTTCCAGCGTCGGGCCCGGTGGCCTGGCCTTGCCGGGCGCCGGCGACGGCGCGGGCGAAGCTGGACGTGCGGACTGTTCTGGCGAGGGCCTGGCCGGTGGCTTCGGCTCGACAGACGCGGAGGGTTTCGAAGCGGGCGCCGAAGAAGCGCCGGCGGAGGCTTTGGCCGGAGGCCTGGGGGGCACGTGCACGGCCTCGACCGGCGGAGCCGCGGAAGGCGCCTGCGCGGCCTCGACCGGCGGGGCCGGTGCAACCGGCGGAACCCGCGGAACCGAGTGAGGCGACTCCACGGATCTCGCCGGCGATTGGGCCAGCTGCAGTTTCTCGGCGAAGGCGGGCCGCGAGTCCGGGTGGTCCGGCCCCAGGAGAGCAAGCTCGAGCTGGAGCCGGAGGCCTCCCGGGCCTGGATGGACCGGATCGATCGATGCGAGGCGGCGCGCCCCGGCAACGAGGGCGGACGGGCTCCCGGGTACGGGAATCGGGGTCTCGGATCGGCCGAGAGAGGCTATGAGCGCGAGCCGCAGCCGTTCTAGGGCCTGGTCCACGAAAGCCCGGAGGTCGCGGCCATGCTCGTCGAGTGCCTCGAGTATGTCGATTCCGGCGAGAGCGTCGCCGGCGATCAGCGCGCGCAGGAAGCCGTCGATCGTTTCCTCGTCCACCAGGCCGAGGACGTCGCGGACTCGTTCGGACGTCAGCGGACCGTCGCCGGTCGAGAGCAGCTGGTCGAGCATCGACTCGGCGTCGCGCATTCCGCCGGCCGCCAGGCGAGCGATGAGGTCGATCGCCTCGGGCTCTGCCGTCCGTCCGTCGGCGTCGAGGATCGTCCGCAGCTTGCCGGCTATCTCCGCGACGGTCAGCCGCCGAAAGTCGAAGCGTTGGACTCGGGACAGAACGGCCGGCCTGATCTGGCTCGAATCCGTCGTGCAGAAGATGAAGACCGCGTGGTCCGGCGGCTCCTCGAGAGTCTTGAGGAGCACGTCCCAGCCCTGGGTGATGCGCTGGACCTCGTCGACGATGAAGACTTTGTAGCGGTCGCGCGCGGGGCGGAAAAAGACGCGCGGCAGCAGGTCGCGCATGTCGCCGACCGTGTTGTTCGAAGCCGCGTCGAATTCGTCGACGTCGAGGGCCCGGCCCTCGCGGATGGCGACGCAGGAGAGGCACTCGTCGCAGGGCTCGCCGTCACGCAGGTTCGTGCAGTTGAGGGCCTTGGCCAGGATCCGCGCCATCGACGTCTTGCCGGTCCCGCGGGGCCCCACGAACAGCAGGGCATGGGCGGTCCGGCCCGTCAGGATGCCGTTGCGGAGCGTCTCGACGACAGCCTGCTGACCCACGATCTGGTCGAAGGTCTGGGCCCGCCAGCGGCGGTAAATGGCTTGATGCGGTGAGGTCACCCCGAGGATTGCTCCTGCGGTCTCGAAGCGGACTTGCGCCGGGCGCGAGCGACGCGGCCCAGCAGAGATTGAGTGCCGTGCACCCTCCGTCGATCGGTCGCTTCCGTGCCCACCGCTGAAGGCAGCTCAGACCAGGCCTTTCCGCGGCACCCGACGGTCATCGCTTAGTGCTGCTTCCTTCCGGACCTGACACGGTTCGCGAGCCGCCGCTGCGCGGGACCCGGCCCTCAACGTCACCTGGAGCGGCGGCTTTCGAGAGCGAGGACCTCGGGAGGGAATTCAGCCCTGCTGGAGCGGATTGCAGGTACAGGGCACCGCTAGTTCCCCGCCTAGCACGGCCCGGGAATCATAGCAGCAGCCGGGGGTCGTTCCGAAACATGGGTGATGGTCGGGAGGCGGGCGAGTCAGAAGCCGGTCCTACGCCACGCCAGCCATCTCCCGTATGTCCCGGACACCAGAGAGCGCGTGCCGTCAGGCTCGGCGGCGGGCCGCAGTGGCACGAATGGATGGTCAGCTTCGCGGAACGTCTCACGGACGAAGGGCAGCTCGAGAAACGCGAACATCAGGTAGTAGGGAAACAAGTACGGCGAAGCCGCCAGGCTCGCCGCCCCGAGGCGTCCCCGTAGCAACGCAATTGCCGCGAGCGGGAGCGCAACCAGCGACCACGCGAGTCCGATGAAGCGCGACGGCGCGTAGTTGATGGGATTGGTTACGTCGCCAGGGGACCCGAGGAGGGCGCCGAGCCACGGTCTGAGCTCGCCCATGACGGCCGCGGTTCCAAGCTCGGCGACCCCGGCGAGCACGAACGGAATCCGCGTCTGAGGCCGCCGCCAGAGAAGCCACAACGCAACGGGCGCCATGACCGGGCGGGGAACCAGAAGGAACAGCCCGAGATAAATGGCCGTGGCCAACCGACTGCCCCGGAGCGCCAGGACGGCCAGGACGAAGGCGAACGTCAGCAGGTTGCCGGTCCGCAGATCGACCCAGAAAGGCCATGAGACGGCCGTCAGAAGAATGAGCCGCCGGTCGCGGAGCAGGCCGAGGACGGCGACGTGCGCCAGGTACCAACCGGCCACGCCGATGTAGCTGACCGGCACGGCGAGCAGCGCCGCAATCGGTGACCAGCGGAAATCGGACACCGCCGTGGCCGTCCCGACATAGGGCGTGTTGCCGGCCGCCATCCTGCTTCCGGCGTTCATCCAGAGCTGCCAGTCGCCGACATTGCCCCAGTCGCCGAGCAGCTGGGTGTAGACGTACCACAGGTTGAGCACGAGAAGTGCCCCGAGCGCCGCACGAGTCGCGACGAGCCTCCAGCGCACCCTCATCCTCCCCTGAGTCTCGGGAAGCGCGGCCGATCTGCCAGCCGTGGTATTGGCTGGATGCCATGCTCCGGTTTGACCGCCCCGGTTGACGCTCACAGCGCAAGATTCGTTGAATTGGCGGATGGGCGCCAGCTACGGAATAGTACGGGGCGAGCCGATGCCCGGGCCGCTGAAGAATGGCGGAGAGGGAGGGATTTGAACCCTCGATACCTTGCGGTATACCGCATTTCCAGTGCGGCGCCCTAGGCCACTAGGCGACCTCTCCGCGGCCGGGAATCGACGAGATGCTGCGCCGGGGCGGGAGTAAATCTCGCCCCGGCTTCCGGATCAGGTGAGTGGCGGAGAGGGCGGGATTCGAACCCGCGGTGCTCTCGCACACCGCTTTTCGAGAGCGGCACCATCAACCACTCGGACACCTCTCCGCGGGAGAGGATACCAGAGCCTCGACAACTGGCTGGTACCCGATCGAGCCGTCCGGACATGGCCCGAACCGGTGCGAACGCCCGAGAGTTGTCCTCTCTAGCCCGCCATCGTGAGTGCCCGCCCCGGGCTCAGCAGGAAGGGCGGCAGGTACGCGGGGATGTTCGAGAACGGCATGACGTCCGGATGGAGCGAGATGCCGAGCTGCCTCTCCATGAAGCTCCGCCGCGCCTGGATCCGCCCCCATGCCTCCGGGTACGCCGCCGCGAAAGCCTGCCGAAGCGACGCGTCCGCCAGGGCCAGCCCATCCTCTATGTTGGTGGTGAAGTAGTCCGTGCCCGTCCCCGGGATGATGTCCACCTGCCAGGCGGACCCGGAGCGGAGCTCGGCCGTGGAGCCGGCGGCTACCGGTGAGTTGACCCACTCGTCCAGGCCGATCATGTGGCCGGGGTTGAGGAATACGCCGAAGAACGGGTCGCCGATGTGCCGCCGGACGATCTCGTGCAGCGTGCCGCCCGTCTGGCCGACGTGAAGCGCCTCATACCATTCCGCCACCGCTTCGAAGTAGGGGCCTACGAGCCGGTCCACGTAGTCGCGGATACCGGCAGGGAGGTCCTCCGGCCCCTCGACCAGGAAGCCGGCGCGGCACGTCAGCGCTCCCCAGATCCCGAATGCCACGGTGAACCTGTCGCCACGCTCCATCTTCCGGTCGCCCGGGCTGAGCATCCCGAGCGTCGCCCGCGGGCCGGCCGAAAGCATCAGGTGGCAGGACAGCGGCGTGCCGTTCCAGCGCAGCAGGCGGACGGCTTCGGCTTCGGCCAGTCCGGGTCGCAGATTCCATATAAGGTTCCGGACACCGGAGGACGTCTGGCAGGAAGCGAACTCGAGCGCGGCCAGCTCCTCGATCTCGTTGGCGGTCCGCAATCCGTCGGAGTTGTCGATCAGTAGCGCGGTCGCGTTCCGGACCGAACCGGAAGCACCCGCGAGTGCCCTGGCCTCGTCGACCACATAGGAAGGGACGTCGCTGAGCTCGGGCCGGGAGTAGGTCTTCCAGCCGATCAGGCCGACGCGGCTGCCGTCCGACACGCCCTCTCCGCTGAGGATCTCGGCCAGGGTCCGTGAGCTGTCGCGCGGCTGACCCGGCAAGCTGAAGTCCTGGAAGAGGATGACCCGCATCCGCAGTGGTGCCTGGGCGGCAAGCCCCTTGCACTCGTTGCCGACGAGGATGGCGGGCGCGCTCGTCGACACCGGGTCGACGACCAGCAGTGACTCTTCGAAGCGTGGGTCGAAGCCGGTCAGCCAGGCGAGATTGGCGCTGTGCTCGCGATCGGCGTAGACCAGCAGGCGGTCGAACCCGGCCGCCCCCGCCCGCTCGCGAAGCCGGCCCAGGCGGGCCTGATAGACGGCCGGAGGGATCTCCGGACGTGTCTCCGGGACCCCGAAGTCGGGCAGCTGGATGTCGATGAGTCTCGCCCTGGCCATGTTCGCCTCGGACCTCAGTGCGGATGTCGTGGCTGCTGATGCGTTCGCGGTGGGGCCGCGGGCCGGGCGCCGGCGGCTGTCATCGCGGCGATTATGCCGGGGGCTGCCACGCAGCCGGGGCGGTCTTGCCCTGCTCGACGTCGAGGAACTGGTTGGCGGCCGCGTCCATCCATGGTCCGGTCGTGCCGTCGGGCCAGACGACGCGGAGCCTCGCGTTCGTGGCGGGTCCGAGCCCGAAGTGGATCCAGCCGAGCTCCCCGCCCGCATGGCCGCCCCCGATGGTGACTTCGCGGCGGCGCGTCATCGAGCCAACCTGAACCTCGATCCAGGCCCCGATCGCGTCCCGATTGCCGCCCGGCTGCGATAGCCGGAGCGCCAGCCAGTTGCCCTGTGGGCTCGGGCTGGCGGCGTTGCCCGAGCCTGCGTTACGCCAGACCTTGACGGGCGCCCCGTAGTTGACCTCCACGAGATCCAGCATCCCGTCGAGGTTGAAGTCGGCGAGCGCAGCTCCCCGGCCGCGGGCGAAGCTCACGATGCCCGCCGCGTCGGCCCCTTCCTTGAACAGGCCGTCCGGTCGGCCGAGGAAGAGATCGCTCGGGTCCTTCTGGGCGTAGTCCGCCTGCGCGCTGACGTTGCCTTTCGAGATGAACAGGTCCATGAACCCATCGTTGTTGACGTCCTGGAACTCCGAGTGCCAGGCGGTGGACGGCAGGACGTCGCCGCCGGTGAAAGGCCTGGCGGCAGTGACGCCTCGCTTCCCCGCGATGTCGCGGTACGTCGGCTGGCCGGGGCCGGCGGTCAGAACCTGGAGCTTGTTGTCGCCCTGGCTGGTGATGAAGTAGTCGGGATAACCGTCGCCGTTGACGTCGTAGGTACCGATGCCCATGCCAAAGACTTGAAGAGCCACCCAGCCGTCCGCGTCGGTGTACAGCCGCGGAGTCTCGCCCGGGGCCATTCTCCACAGCTGGTCCGAGCCGCTGGAGTAGTAGTTGCGGTCGTTCGTCACTCGCAGGTCCACACGCCCGGAGCGGTCCCAATCGCTGAACAGGACCGAAAGCGAGCAGTAACCGGGCGACAATGGCAGCGGCGGCCCATAGGCGTCGCCCGCGGCCGACGGCCGGAAGAGGACGTCGTCGTCGCAATCGAACGTGGGCTTGCCCGTGCTGTCGAGCTTCCGGTACCGGCCGATGGCGAGGGTCGGCAGCGACGCCGAGCCTTACCACTTGGCCGAGAAGGCGGTGTCGTATCCGACGTCGGCGAATCCAAGGGCGTCGCTCGCCGGGCGGAAACGGCAGCCGCCCAGACCCTGGAGGAGGGTGGCGCCGCCCAGGCGAAGAACCGCGAGGTCGGCGATGCCGTCGCCGTTGAAGTCGATCGGATAGGCCCCCAGGACGCCGGCCAGGTCCGCTCCCGAATCCGCGACCTTCGCGAACTTGAGCGAACCGCCCCTGGGCGACTCGTTGCGGTATAGACCCGAAGGTCCGGATCCGCCGGCCACGTACACGTCGGGCTTGCCGTCGCCGTTGCAGTCGAGAACGGCCACTCCCCCTCCGACGGAATAGGGCTCGGCGCCGTCGTAGGTTTGATTGATCCCGGCCGTGCCCGTCTCATCCACGAAATGCGGAGCGGGCAGCGCGTCGGTCGGCGTGGCGGCGGCACTCGGTCTGAGGGCCAGGTATCCGAGGAGAGCCCCGGCCAGGACACAGACGATCGCCGCCGCCGCGACGGCCGCACGCCATCTGGATCTCATCGGCGATCAGGCCCAGGACTCATTGCGGAACGGTGCCAGCGTAGTAGCGCTGGGCGAGCGACCAGGCCGTCCGGCCGCATTCGGCGCCGATGCGGCGTCCGGTGAAGTCGTCCGCCTGGATATGGATGCCGCCCCACAAGCGCGATTGGCCGGCCTGGTCCGACGCGTCGAAGTAGGTCGCCCATTGGAGAACCACATCCCTGGTTGGGCCGGCCTCGAACTTGAGCGAACCGGCCTTGATCGTGTAGCTGGCGATGCCTCCGGGGAAGTACGGGCTTCCGGTGAGGGCCGTGAGCACCTCCGCCCCCGCCCGGCTGAACGCGCTGTGGCCCGAGGCGTATGCGGGGAACGACGGCGTGACGAACGTCGGCAGCTGGTAGGGAACCCAGGTTGAGGCGAGGATCCACTTGACCCCGCCGATCTGCGTCTTGGGGTCCGCAGGATTGCCGGCCCAGGCCCTGATGGCGATCTCGCCGATATGCGCGGCGAGGGCCTCGTGGCGCTGGCCGGGCGCGCTCGATTCCGTCGTGATCACCTCGACAAGCCCGGGCACCAGCGGCAATCCTTCTTTGTTGTACGAAGGACCGCTCGGATCGCTCGACTGGCCCAGGCCGGCCATGTAGCGGATCATCGAGATGGGCCGGACTGAGTCGTAGTAGCCCTTGAGGCCCCAGGCCGCGACGGCCGCGTCGTGGACGGACGAGTTGAGGGCGAAGTACATCTTCACGTCCCACTGGAGGCGATCCACGCGAGGGCCGGTGCCGCCTATGCGGAGATTGGGTGCAAGCGCGTCCGAGGCCAGGTTGGCGAGCACGTTCCAGTGGCCGGGCGGCGTCTCCGAGTTGGGGCCGTCGGCCCAGAACTCCGCCATGACGCGCCCGAAGTCCGCCTCGTTGACGCCATTGGGGGCATAAGGCTTGCCGGTGGCCGGATTGACCGGGTGGCCCTTGCCGTCGTTGCTGGCGAGGTCGTTGTTGCCGCGGGTCCCGGGCGAGATGTCGATCGTCAGACCATCGGTGGGATCCAGCAGGCTCGAATCACGGATGACCTCTATCGCCTGGTCCTTGAACTGCTGGTCCGTCTGGGGATCGCCGAGCTTTGGAGGGGGCCCGGGATCGATCGGGACGCCGACCGCTCCGCCCGGGGGAATGCCGAAGCTCTTGACGAAGCCCCAGCCCGGGCCGACCGCCTGCTGCACGCCGTTGGTCACCGGGATGCCGTTCTGGGAGATCATGTGGGCGATCTGGAGGGGCTGCCAGCGGTTGGGATCGCTCATGCTAGTGCCGGGTTGAGCCACGACAAGGGGGCCGTTGACCGGTTTGTAGCTCGGGTCGGCATAGCCGCCCGACTCGTTGGATCCGTCGGCGAGACCGTAGGCGATGATGGCTCTCGCGATCCGGTTCCCCACCGCCGCGGGCGAGTTGCCTTCGGTGGTGGTCGCGGTGATCGGATAGTTGAGCGCATCCATGAGGTCGTCGAACTCGGAGAGCGACTCGGACGCCCCGATGGCCTTGATGTAGCGCTCGCTCAGAACCCTGTCGGCAGCGTAGCTGATCGCCTCGTCACGGGCCGACGCCACGTCCTGGGCGGTGGCCTTCTCGTTGACGATGTAGCCGGTGGCGTTCTTGTCGTAGGCCGCCCAGGCATCCCACATCGCCACTGACACGTGGAACAGGTTCCTGGCGTGGACCGGCGGATTCGGCAGAGCTCGTCTGATGGCATCGAGGAGGGCCTCGTCCCAGCGCCGCGCGACCGACCATTCGGGGTGGGGCAGGTTTGGGTTGGCAGTGGGCGATGCGGACGGTTTGGACCACGGCTGCGCCACTACGAGCGTCCCGACGGCCAGCAGAAGGGCCGCGGCGACGCCTCCGAGCGCGGCTATCGACCGAGACCCAGGTCTTCGGCCAGCCATCACGTCATTCCTCCCGCCAGATTCGGGGGGTTGAGGAGGTGCGCGAAAAGGTCCGGTTGCCGATCCCTTCAGGCTCTAGAATCGCCCTCGGGAATCGCGAGTTGACACGGCTCGTGGTATGTAAGAGGCTATCACAAACGTTTGCAAGACAACGTTTGCACACATAATCAGATGCTTTCGGACGGCGTCAATCGGACGGAGAAGAGAGACCTCTCGGCGACGAAATCGGTTCCGTGAGCGGACTCGTCACATCGTCAACCGATCGCGGAATCGGGTTCGACAAGGGCGGCAGGATGGCTTCGTCAGCGTCCTCGACCCCCGCGCCCAACAGACTGGGAGTTCACGCGCACTCGCCGAACCGAACGCTTCACTGATGGGCTTGGGAGACCGAGTCCGCAAGGAGAGGAGGAGAACCGCCCAGAGTCGTGCGCACTTCGCCTCGTCAGCCGGGTGCTGGCGCGTATCGTGCTTCCAGAGGAGGAAGGAAACCAATGGTGCGAACTCGACGAGTGGTACTAGCGATCGCTTCGATCGCAGCACTCACCTTCGCGATGGCCGGCTGCTCGGCTTCGGCCGCGTCACCGACTGCGAAACCCTGCAAGGTCGGCGTGTCCTGGAACAACTACGCCGAAGAGCGCTGGGCCAAGTGGGACGAGCCGGCAATCAAGGCGGCCCTCACGACGGCCGGCTGCACGTACATCTCCAACGACGCCAAGTCCTCGTCCGACAACCAGCTGGCGAACGTCGACGCGCTGCTCAACCAGAACGTCACGGCTCTGATCATCCTTGCCCAGGACGGGACGGCGATCAAGCCGGCCGTGACCAAGGCCCTCAACGCGGGCGTTCCCGTCATCGCGTATGACCGCCTGATCGAGGATCCGGGCGCGTTCTACATCACCTTCGACAACGTTCTCGTCGGCAAGATGCAGGCCGCGGCCCTGCTGGCCGTCAAGAAGACGGGCAACTTCGTCGTCATCAAGGGCAACAAGGCCGACGCCAACGCAGACTTCCTCCGCGCGGGCATGGTCCAGGCCGGCCTCCCGGACGTCGGCGTTCAGAGCAAGGACGGGCTCGTCAACGTTGGCGAGACGTACACGGACAACTGGGATCCCGCCAACGCCCAGAACGAGATGGCGCAGTTCCTCACCGCCAACAACAACAAGATTGACATTGCCTTCGTCGAGAACGACGGCATGGCCGGCGGTGTCATCGCCGCGCTCAAGTCTCAGGGCCTCACCGGCGTTCCTGTCTCCGGACAGGACGGCGACGCAGCCGCTCTGAACCGCATCGCCCTCGGCACCCAGACGGTCGACGTCTGGAAGGACGCCCGCATGCTTGGTGATGCCGCCGGACAGGTCGCTGCCCAGCTCTCAAAGGGCACCAAGCTGGCTGACATCACTACCACCAAGTACGGCAACGCCATCGTCTTCGACTCTCCAGGCAAGAACAAGCTCAACTCGATCCTGCTCAAGCCTGACGCGATCACGAAGGCCAACCTCAAGGACGTCCTCGACGCGGGCTGGATCGACAAGGCCACCCTCTGCAAGGACGTCGCGGCCGGTACGGTCGACGTCTGCGGCTGATAGCTCCGTAGCGGAACCATTTGGTTGTGCGCCCTGCGTTGCCGGTGGCAGCGCAGGGCGCATACTGTGAGGACCGTCAACTTCGTGATCAGTGAGGCGACACGATGACTCAAGCGTCCGGTGACGCGCAGGGGACGACCGCGGACGGACCTGCGCTTCCTTCGCCGCGGCTCAGCCCGGCCCTGAGACCGGCGCGTGCCATCCTGGCAGGTGCTCAGTCCGGTGCCAGGACGATGGAGATCGACTTCCGGCTGACCGGAATGATCGGCGCGTTGATCGCCATCTGGATCGGCTTCGGCTATGCGTCCAACGGGACCTTCCTTACACCGCGCAACCTGTACGACGTCGCGGTCCAGAGCGTGCCTGTGGCGATCATGGCCACGGGCATGGTTCTGATCATCGTGTCCCGAAACATCGACCTGTCGGTGGGCTCGATCATGGGCCTTACCGCTTACACGGCCGCGATGACCCAACGGATCTGGCTGACCGAAGACCTCCACCTGGCCTACGGCTCGTGGGAGATCTGGCTCCTCGCGGTCCTGGTGGCGGTGGTCATCGGGGCCCTCATCGGTGCCATCCAGGGCGGGCTGATCGCCTACATCGGGATCCCCTCCTTCATCGTCACGCTGGGCGGCTGGTTCATATGGCGCGGCCTCATCTTCAAGATCCAGCAGGGCCAGACGATCGCCCCGATGGACCAGAACTTCGCGGTCCTCGGCGGCAACCTCTCCAGCGGCAGCGCTATCAGCGACAGCGGTGGCGCGATCGGCTTCTGGCCAACATGGATCGTGGCCTTACTCCTCTGCGCGGGAATTGCCTATGCCCTGATCTCCAGCGGGCGCAAACGCGCTGAGTATGGGTTCCCAGTCCGGCCGCGCTGGGCTCTCTTCACCCTGATCGGGGTGGGCTGGGCTGCCGTCCTCTACTTCGCCTGGGTCCTCAACAACTACCCGCTGCCGCCCGGACTAGCACAGCAGTTCGCGACCAAGCACAACCTCGCGAACGTGCCTGACATTCCAGTTGGGCTCGCGGTGCCGGTCTTGATCCTGCTCGCAATCGCGCTCGTCATGGGTTACCTCACTACCCGCCGACCGTTCGGCCGGTACGTGTTCGCGATCGGCGGCAACCCAGAGGCCGTGACCCTGGCCGGTATCAACACCAAGCGGACCATCCTGGGAACGTTCGTGCTGATGGGCATCCTTTGCGCCATCGCCGGATGCATCCAGACGTCGCGGCTGGACGCGGGCGTGACCAGCACCGGGACCGGCTACGAGCTGCTCGTGATCGCCGCGGCGGTCATCGGCGGCACGTCCTTCTCCGGCGGCATCGGCACCATCCAGGGCGCCGTCCTGGGGGCCGTGCTCATGCAGTCGCTCAAGGCCGGCATGGTCACGATCGGCCTGGACTCTCCGATGCAGGACGTCGCGATCGGCTCCGTTCTCGTGTTCGTGGTCGGTCTCGATACGATCCTCCGGCGACGCGGCAGGTAGCCAGGGAGCTTCAAGATGAGCATTGCTGTCAACTCGCAAGCGGTCCCAGCACCTGCCCCTGCCGAGGTTCCGGTAGTGGAGATGAGGGACATGTGCGTCGCCTTCGGCGGCGTGCACGCGGTCCAGAACGTGACCGTGGACCTTCGCCCGGGCGAGGTCGTCGGCCTGGTCGGCGGCAACGGCGCCGGCAAGACCACCCTCATCAGGACGCTGTCCGGCGCCCATCCGGCGGACTCCGGCCAGATCTTCATCAACGGCCAGCCGGTCACGATCCCGGATCCGCGCACGGCGAAGTCGCTCGGCGTCGAGACGATCTACCAGAACCTGGCTCTTGCCGAGAACATCGATGCGCCGGCGAACTTCTTCCTCGGTCGAGAGCTCCGGTCTCGCTTTGGATCTCTCGACGATGGGGCAATGGAGTCGACGACCCGCAAGGTGATCGGCCGGCTCAACCCCAACTTCAAGAACTTCAAGACGCCGGTGATGTCGCTCTCCGGCGGCCAGCGGCAGGCCATCGCCATCGGCCGGGCGATCCACTTCAACGCCCGGGTCCTGATCATGGACGAGCCCACCGCGGCTCTGGGACCGGCAGAGACGGCTCAGGTCCGGGAAGTCATCAAGCAGCTCAAGTCGGAAGGCATCGGGATCTTCCTGATCAGCCACGACATCCATGACGTCTTCGACCTGGCGGACCGCATCAGCGTGATGCTGCACGGCAGGCTCGTGGGCACCGTGAACAAGTCGGAGGTCACGACCGACGAGGTCCTGGCCATGATCATCATGGGCAAGCTCCCCGGCGAGATCTCGCAGCGGGACCTGGCCGAACTGCACGGCTAAACCCGCGGTCCTCCCGAGGACCGTTCAACTTTCGGAAGCCATTCGGGCCTCCATCCGATCTCGCGGCTAGCGGGACCCGGGCGGAGGCCCGGACGATTCACGGAGCACGATCGTAGGCACGAGCACTTCGAGGGCTCGGGCGGTCTTGTCGCCGGCCGCGTCGATCGCGACCTGGACGCCCACGCTTGCCATCTCGGCAGTCGGCATCCGCACCGTCGTCAGAGCCGGGTTGGTGAAGCCGGCCAGCGGCAGGTCGTCGAAGCCGACGATCGAGACCCTTCCCGGAACCGCGATATCCATCTTGTAGGCGGCGTGGAGTGCGCCGATCGCCAGCACGTCCGTGGAGGCGATGATCGCCGTCGGGCGGATTGGCAGGCTCATCAGTGCTTCGAACGCCTCCGCGCCGCCCTTCATGGTGTTCGGCGACTCGCGCATGAAGCCGGGGCCTATCTCGAGGCGCTCCGAGGCCAGTCTGTCGAGAAAGGCGGCGCGCCGCTCGCCGATGTCGCCGAGCAGGCGGCCCTCCGAGAAGCCTCCGCTGATGAAGGCGAAGCGTCTGTGGCCCAGCTCGATCAAGTGGTCCATGAGACTGTTCATGCCGGCCACGTTGTCCACCGCGACTGTGTGCAGTCCCTGCACTACCCCGGAGCCCTGCCACATACCTACGACGTGGACGTTCCCCTGTCGCAGGTCCTCCATGAGCCGCGGCTGGTCGCTGGTGTCCCCGAGCACCATGATCGCGTCGCAGTGGCGCGTCTCCATCACCGCGGTGACGGCGAGCGCCTCGTCCGTGCGTCCGTGGGCGTGGCCCAGGACCACGTTGTAGCCGCGCCGGTTGGCCTCGGTGGAGACGGCGTCCACGGCCACGGCAAAGAACGGGTCGGTGATCTCGCGGACGATGACTCCGAGCAGCATCGTCCGGGAGCCGCGGAGGCCTCGCGCGAGGGGGTTGGGTCGGTAGTGCATCTGGCGGGCCATCTCGAGGACCCGCTGGCGAGTGACCTCGTTGATCGGGACCGTGGTCGCGGCCCCCGTGAGAACTCGGGAGACCGTGCTCTGGGACACGCCGCTGGCCCGGGCGATGTCGCGCATCGTGGTTGGGCGCTGGCCGGCGGCCCGATTGGCCGTGCGCGGCGGCGGCACTCGGAAAGGCTCGAGGCTGCTGGACGGTCGATCTGCCCGCGGGTCGAAGCCCGTCCGGCTCGTATCCTCAGATCGCGGATGGCTCGGGGACATGCTGCCGTGTCGGCTCCCTACCGTCGCCGAAGATGCTTCGCGCCATGCCACGAGCGTCCGAGTTCATGGGGCGGAGTGCGTCCCGGCTCGCCGGCGCGAGTTGCATGCATCGGAAGCATACAACCGGGCGAACATGCGGCACGGGCGACAGATTTCGGTTCCGCGGCGGCGAGGGCCGGCGGAAGCTAACTGAGGGCCGCGTTGAGCCTCTCGGGCGGGTTGAGGCTGGCGCCCGGCGAGATCTGAGCCAGGAGCTCTTCGGCCTCGTCGCAGCGAATACCGCTGACCACCTTGAGGCGGCGGGCAAGCCTGCCGTCCTGGGCGAGCTGCAGGACGGAGCCCGCAGCCCCGTCGATCGGATTCCCGGTCGCGAAGACGAGCGCGTCCACGTCGCAGGCCAGCAACGCTCCGACGCACATGGGGCACGGCTCGCGGGTGACGAAGATCGTGGCGTCCGCCAGGCCGCTCCTGCCCAGCTTGCGGCTGGCCTCCCGGAGCGCCACCACCACGGCATGCGCGGTTGGATCGTTCGTCTCGTCCACGCGGTCGTGGGCTCTCGCGACCATGGCGTCGTTGACCACGGCCACGGCACCGATCGGCGACTTGCCCTGGTCCAGCGCGACGCGAGCCTCGGCCAGCGCCTCGCCCATGAACAGCTCGTAGTTCATTCAGGGATCATACAGGGCCGCGACCCGGGTCCGCCGCTTCCGACGGCCACCAACCCAAGGGCCGGCATCCGGTGCTAACCCTGGCGGGCCCGTGCGCGGATCGCCTTCGCCAGGACGGACATGTCCTCGCCCGCGTGTCCTTCGGCCACCAGCTCGTCCTCCAGCCGTGCGGTCAGACCCGCGACCGGAAGGTCGATACCCAGGCTCTCGGCCAGCTCGAGAGCTATTCCGAGATCCTTGCGATGGAGGGACACCCGGAATCCAAGGGGATAGCGGTCCTCGATCATGTTTCCGGAGCGGTTGGCGAGGACCCAACTCTGGGCGGCTCCGCCGGACAGGGCGCCGACGAGGCGAGCCGGGTCCAGGCCCGCCTTCATCCCCAGGACGAGTCCCTCGGCGACCCCGAGGTACATGCCGCTGATCATCACCTGGTTGACTGCCTTGGCCGCCTGGCCGGAGCCGGACTCCCCCATGTGCGTGATCGTCTTGCCGACGGCTTGAAGGACGGGCATCGCTCGTGCGACGTCCACGTCCGAGCCGCCCACGAAGACCGTCAGGGTGCCCAGACGGGCGCCTTCCGATCCGCCCGACACCGGGGCGTCGACCATGCCGACTCCCCGGCCGGCAAGACGGCGCGCGAACTCCCGGGTGGCCGAGGGCGAGATCGTCGAGCAATCGACGACCAGGCTGCCTTCACGCAGGCCCTGGGCGAGACCGTCGGGACCGAACAGGACGGCCTCGACATCGGGTGTATCCGACACGCAGATGACGATCACGTCGCTGCGGGCGGCGACCTCCGCCGGCGAAGGGACCTCGTCGGCGCCCGCGGCCGTCAGCTCCGCGGTGCGTCCCGGGGTGCGGTTCCAGACCGTGAGCGCCGCACCGGCGGCGAGAAGGTTCTTCGCCATGGACGAACCCATGGTCCCCAGACCGACGAATCCGATGCGCTCCACGGCTTCTCCCTGTTGGCTTCGCGACGATATGGCAAACGGTATGGCGAATGGCGCGTCACGAGCCCGCGATCGGTGGCCGGCCCGCGGAATGGCAGCGGCCCCGGAGCGGCGGCTGACCATGACGCCGCCTGAGGATAGCCCGAGCCGGTGACCGAGCGGGCTGCGGGCATGATCGCGGGCTCGCATACGTCCCGCGGCCCGGACCACCCCGCGAAACCGCCTTCGCCGAAGTGACGTCCGTCTCTCACTCGCCCCGGCTCGACCTATCAGAATAGGCAGTCGTGTGGCCCACACTTGACCCGCTGATGAGCTGGATGCCGACTCCGGCGCGCCGAAGGACGGCTGCCGGGGTCGGCTTCTTCGCGCTCGTCGCGTTGTCCGTGGCGGCCTCGTCGATGCCTTCCTCGAGGACCGGGGTGGCGGCTCCGGATGCGGAAGCCTCCGGCCGTACCGTGGCCGCGGTGGAGACGGCCCGAACGGCGACAACGCCGGCGCTGAGCCCGACGACTCCAACGCCGTCGCCGGCCCCGTCCGGCCTGACCACGGAGGCTCCCGTGCCGTCCGGCACCTGCTCCTTCCCGTGCCCGGACGTGCCGGCCCCGTCGCCTCTCTGGACACCGAACCCGAGCTTCGCGGCGACCTTCCGCCTGCATGTCCCGATCCTCGAATACCACCGGGTGAAACCCTGGCAGGGCGAGACCGGCTATGCGCGCGACCTGATCACGCCGCCCGCGGACTTCCAGGCCCAGATGGACGCGATGGCCGCCGCGGGCTGGAAGACGATCACGATGGCCGAGCTCGGCGACGACCTTCGGTTCGGCATCACGCCGCCGCCGAAGACCTTCGTGGTGACACTGGACGACGGCTACGAAGACGGCTACCAGAACGCCTTCCCCGCGCTCCTGAGCCACGGCTTCGTGGCCACTTTCTTCGTAGTGGCGGGTCGGATCAACGCCCCCGACTTCCTCTCCGGCTTCGAGCTCCGGCAGCTCGCGCAGGCCGGCAACGAGATCGGCAACCACAGCTACACGCACAGAGACCTCGAGGCGCTGCCGCCGGACCAGCTGGACCGCGAGATCGATGGAGCGTCCAGGGTCATCGCGAGCTACACGGGGGCGTGGCCGCGTTCCTTCTCCTATCCAAAGGGCTTTGGCAGCGGAGTGCTGGCCGATCGACTGGCCGCCTGCCCCGGCCTGACCACGGCGGTGATCCAGGGCGGCTCCAAGGCCGAGACATGGGCCAATCGCTGGCAATTGGCCCGAATCAGAGTCGGCCCGGGCACGTATCCTTCTGATCTAGTCCAGAGGGCAAGCAGGTATTGACATGAGGGTGTTCTTCCGGGGTCGCAAGAAGGAGCGGGAGCCTCGCCAGGCTCCCCCGACGTTGTCTCTGCCGCGTCGGAGCCGCCGCAGCCAGATAGCCCGGACGATCCTGCTGGTCGGGCTGTTCGCGGCATTCACCAGCCCCGGACGGCGGCTGGCCGGAGCCATGGCTCGATGGGCGGACAAGCACCTCACGAGCTTGAGCGAGCCGGAATCCCTGACTTACTCAAAGGTGATAGCCCCGTTCCTGGGCAGGCTCTACCGTCGGGCCGCCGAGGACGTCGCCATCGAGTTCAAGGGCATCGGCCGGGGCAAGCGGCCTACGATCGTGGACATCGGCTGCGGCACGGGCGAGCTGGCAGTGGCGATCTCGCACAGGCTCCGCGAGAGCCGGATCGTAGGTATCGACAGCTCGCCGAGCATGCTGCTGTGGGCCAGTCGACACGAAACGACGGACGGGCGGCTGCGCTTCCTCGTGGGCGACGCCGTCAGGCTGCCCTTCGCCGATGGATCGGTCGACATGGTCGTCTCCACTCTGAGCCTTCATCACTGGGCCGATCCGGTGGGAGTGATGGCCGAAGTGAATCGCGTCCTGCGACCCGGCGGCTGCGCCCTGATCTACGACCTCGGGCTCCTGACGCTGAGCCCCAACAAGATGGCCCGCGTCACCGCGGACGCGGGCATCGCGCCGGCATCGGTCTCCTTCGACCGGGTGCACGGCGGCTTCCTGTCGCGCATGTTCGTCCGCTTCCGGTTCGACCCCGACCGCTGACCGGCACCCACCGCGGCGGCTTGCGACTGCTCGGCCCTGCCTCCCCGTCCGGGCATGCTAGAATTCCGCCCGCTGTAGGCCGGGAGAGGTCGCATAGTGGTCTAGTGCAGCGGTTTGCTAAACCGCCAGGTGGGGTAACCTGCCTCGAGGGTTCAAATCCCTCCCTCTCCGCCAGCCTCTCCATGCCGGCGCCGTCCCCGCCGCCGGCATGGGCAGCACGAGAAACGCGCCCGTAGCTCAGTGGATAGAGCGTCAGGTTGCGGACCTGAAGGCCGTGGGTTCGAGTCCCGCCGGGCGCGCCAAATCGACGATTCGCAACGACCCCGAGGAGCGGCTTCTCGGGGTCGATCTGTGTGCGCGAATGCGACCGACAAGGTAGCCCCGCCGGCGGCTAACCTTGGGTCGGGCAAGACGATGGATCGCGGAGGGAAGTGGTTCCGATGAGACCGGCAGCGGCAGTACGACGTCCGCCGCTTGCGCGCGGACTTGCCGCGGCCGCCGCCCTGGCCATCTTCGCCGCCGCCTGCGGGAGCTCGGCCTCGAGCCAGCTCTCGGCGGGGGGCGCTCCGGTCGCGGCCCCGTCACTCGCTGCCGACGCGCCTGCCGACCCGGCCACCGC
>DAHXON010000060.1 GCA_027364875.1 Chloroflexota bacterium | reverse complement strand
CGTTGAACGGCGATGCCGTGGGCGGAGCCGCGAGCCCGCTCGGCGAGGGGCCGCCGGCGCTGAACAGGCACGTGTAGTAGACCGTGGAACCGCTCGGCGACCAGGCCCCGCAGCCGACGCGGTCGTACGAACCCATGATGACGTTCCAGTGCGCGCTGGAGGTAGACCAGCCGGTCATGCCGTGTCCGGTCGTGGCATAGGTCCAGGTGCTCCAGCCGTTGTAGGTGTACAGGTATTCGGTGCCGCCGTAGCCGCCGTTCACCAGGAGGATTTCGCCGACCGAACCGTAGCCCCAGGCGGTCTGCATCACGTTCACGAACTTGACCGTGGAGAGCGTGTAGGCGGGGGCGTCGCAGAGCCGCAGCAGGTGGGACATCTGACCGGTGGTCGCGAAATCGAGGCTCCGGCCGGCGATCGTCATGGCCGGGTCGTCGGGGCACGGGATCGCGCCGTCGCGTGCCACCGAGGCGAGGAATACGTCGACCTTGAGCGCCGGCTTGCCGGCAGTGGCACGAGCGCCGTTGATCAGGCGAGTCATCTCGCGGGCATAGGCATCGGCCGGGCCGGCCGCCCGCGCGGACGGAACCTGCCACACCATGGAGCCGGTGAGCAGGGCCGCGGCCATCGCCACGGCGCAGGCCGCCACTCCAAGGCGCAGGAACGGCTTGCGCACGAGTTGTCCTCCGGAGGCAGCGTCGGTCAAACCCCTCGCAGCGGCGCGAAAAGCGCGATGGAGCCTGGCCTGCAGCTGGGGCCGTTGCCGCAAACGAAACCGGCGAACGCAGGTCGCTGCCGTTTCGGTTGGTCTCGCCACCTGTTCGGATGGGTTGACGCCACCGAGTCTAGGTAGGGAAAGCCCGCTCGAAAGCCAGTACTTCTACCCCCTTTGGCCGGTTCCAGTAGTCACCGGTCGGAGTAGCCAACGGGTCCTACGCAGCCGTGCGAGGAAGCCCGGGCAGCCGGGCGACTGACCGTGGCCGGCCGCACCGGTGGCGCATCCTGGCGGCTGTGGCGCGGTTCCGGCGGGCTGTGGCTCGGCCGGGTGATCGGTCAGTCCGGGCGGACGCAGGGTTTGAGGTGCGTGTCCGTGCGCTTGATGTGACCGCCCAGCCAGCGCATCAGCTCACTCTCAACCCTTACCACGAGATGGGAGCTGGTGCCGTCGCGATCGAACTCGTCGCGGAGGGCCTGGAAGGTCGCCACGAAATGCTTGTGGGCTTCGATGTTCTGCGCCGCGTAAGGGCACTTGTACTTCTCGAAGCAGGCTTCCTCGTTGTCGAAATGGAGGGCCGCGTACCCGCCGAGCTGGTTGAGGAGCGAGTCGATCTCCGCCCGGCCCCGGCCCAGGCTCATGGCCTCGAGAAGGTCGTTGAGCCACGCGATCAGCTGCTTGTGCTGCGAGTCGAGGCTGTCCACGCCGGTCGACATGGACTCGTCCCAACGAATTGCCTGCATCTGCCTTCTCCATACCAGGCGCGAGTTCGAGGGGACCTTACGCGCCGGGCCCGAGCATCGCCAATGGCTCGATCGAGTAAGCAAGGCGTGCGTTCCGGCCGCGGCGCCCATCAACGAAACGGCACTCGTGGCCCGGCCCCTGCAGGCAGGCCGCGTCCGGCGCATCATCGCAATCGCCGGCGTGCCGGCATGCTCGTCCGATCGGTCGATCGAGCGCTCGATCGGTACTTCGGTAGCCAAGGAGCCCAAATGTCGTCGTTCATGCGGTTCATCGGCAGTCACAGCGCCCCGGCGTCGACGCCGCCGGCGGACCTGGCGGCCGAGACGGAAGCGGTGCGCGGCATCGTCAACCGGCTCGAGTCGCTGCCGCCGGACCAGGCACGGCTGCTCGCCGGCATGGCTTACGTCCTGGCCCGGGCCGCTTACGCGGATATGGCGATCAGCGACGAGGAAACCGCGGCGATGGAAGAGGAGCTCGTGGCTTCCGGCCTGGACGGCGCGCAGGCGGTGCTCGTCGTGGAGATGGCCAAGCTCCAGGAGAAGACCACCGGCGCCACCAGCGACTACCTCGTCACGCGCGAGTTCCGCGAACTGTCCACGCCCGAGCAGCGGTTGACGGTGCTGCGGGCCTGCTTCCACGTCTGCGCCTCGGACGACGCTATCAGCGGCAGTGAGAGCGCGACCCTCGCCGAGATCGCCAACGAGCTCGACGTGCCGCGGGCGGACGTGACCGCGATTAGGGCCTCCTTCGCCGAGAAGTTCTCCGCGCGGCTGGGTTTCGGCAGCTAGAGGTGCGGGGGGCCGCGGCTCGCCGCGGGCGGAGCGGCCGGCCCTCGCGCGGCGCAAGCTTCCGGGCCTGCCGGCGCTCCGGCAATTGTTGACAGAATCTTGCATTCGGACCCGTTAAGCTCCACGTATGAGTAGGTATCTTCGTGGAGCAGGCGATATAGCGAGGAGCTACCTCGAGATCGCCAGGCTGGTTCCATCCGCGGGCGGCGGCCTCGTCGCCGTCTTGCTCGGGCTCAACATCGTGCTGGGCATCCTGCCCGTGGCGTTCGTGCTGGCCACCAGCGTGATGATCGGGTTCGTGCCCGATGCCGTGCGCGCCGGCGTCGGCTCGGCGGAGTGGCGCGACCTCGTGATCGCGTTCATCGCCGCCGCCTCGGCCTTCGTGGCCGCCCAGATCCTCGGGCCGCTCCAGACGGCCCTCGGCGAGCTGATGGCTCGGCGCGTGGACGGGCGCGTCTACCAGCGCCTCGTCGCCGCCTCGCTGCAGAGCGCCGGCATCGGGCCCCTCGAAGACCAGAAGCTCCTGGACTCGCTGATACAGGCCGTCCAGAACCTCGAGTTCGGGTTCCGAACGCCCGGCATCGCCTGCGCCGCCCTGCTGTCCCTGGTCGCCCGCTACACCCAGCTGATCGGCTATGGGCTCGTCGTCGGAATCGTCTTCTCGTGGCCGGCGGCTGCAGCCCTGGTGTTCTCGACGATGGTCTTCCGGCGAGGCAATCGCGGCGGCCTGCGAACCTACGCCAGCCTCTTCAACCGCAACCTCCCCACGCTGCGCGAGACGAACTACTACCTGGAGACGGCGCTCCGAGCTACCGCGGCCAAGGAGATACGCGTCTTCGGGCTGTCGGGCTGGCTTCTTGGGAAGTACCACTCCCTCCGAATGCGAATGCTCGACATGATCTGGGCAGAGCGACGCCGGATCTACTTCGTCCCTTACCTCTGGTACACGGCGCTCGGACTCGTCGTGACCGGGGCGGTTCTCGCGGCCCTCGGCCAGGCCGGCGCTTCCGGAGCGCTGACGCTCACGCAGCTCGCCCTCGCCCTCCAGGCTGTCCTGGCGGCGGTGCGTCTCGGCGAGAGCTACCCGGAGGCGGACACCCAAACGCAGTTCGGCATGTTCTCGTACGACGGCGTTCAGGACTTCGAGCGCGGGGTCGCGGCCTTCGACGACCGGGCGGTTCTGATAGAGCCGCGCCAGGACCCCGCGGGGCTGCCGCGGCGGGAGATCCGCTTCGAAGATGTCCTCTTCCACTACCCGGGCTCGGATCGGCCGGTGCTCGACGGCCTGGACCTGGTTCTGCCGGCCGGCAAATGCACCGCGATCGTGGGCCTCAACGGCGCGGGCAAGACAACCCTCGTCAAGCTCCTGTCCCGCCTGTACGACCCGTCCTCCGGCCGCATTCTGGTGGACGGGCTCGACGCTCGATCGTTCGACACCTGCGACTGGCGCCGGCAGATCGGCGTCATCTTCCAGGACTTCAACCGCTACGAACTGACGGCGGCCGAGAACATCGGCTTCGGTTCGGTCGAAAACGCCGGTGACCGCGAGCGCATTCGCGAGGCTGCTCGGCGAGCCGGGATCCTGGGCACGCTCGACCGGCTGCCCAAGGGTCTCGACACTCCCCTCGCCCGCCAATATGAAGACGGAGCGGAGCTCTCAGGCGGGCAGTGGCAGCGCGTGGCGATCGCGCGGGCCATCTTCGCCCTCGAGAGCGGCGCTTCCATCCTCGTCCTCGACGAGCCAACGGCGGCGCTGGACGTCCGGGCCGAGGCGGCCTTCTTCGACCGCTTCCTCGACGTCACCCGGGGCGCGACGTCGGTGCTGATATCGCATCGCTTCTCCAGTGTCCGCCACGCCGACCGGATCGTGGTCCTCGAGCACGGCCGGGTCATCGAGCAGGGCACGCACGAAGAGCTGCTCGCGGCGGACGGCCGGTATGCCGGCCTGTTCAAGCTCCAGGCGGAGCGCTTCGTCGAGGAGGATGTCGACGTCGAGGTGCTCGACAACGCCGACCTCCGCGTCGAAGACGGGGAGATGACCACTGCGACGCCGGCCGGTGCGGAGCCCGGGAACGGGGCCCGGGCCGCGGCGCAGACTCGGCGGCCCACGCCGGAGGCCGCCCGATGATCGACACCCTGCGCAACTCGTTCCGACTCCTGGAGCTCTCCTGGCAGCAGAACAAGCTCAAGACCTTCATCGCCCTGGTGCTGGTGCTCGGAAGCGCGGTCTCGGCGCCGCTGCTGGCACTCGCTCTCAAGTGGCTCACCAACGCCGCGGTGGCCGGTGACTCGCAGACGGCAGTGGTCGCCGGAGTCGCCGTCGGCGCCTTCGCGATCGGCCTGCTCACGCTGGGGCACTTCGCCCACATCGCCTACTTCGAGCTCTCGGAGATCAACACGCTCGCGATGGAAGAGCGGCTCATCGGGCTCGCCAACGGCACCGCGGGCATCGAGCACCAGGAGCGCGCCGAGTACGCGGACCGCGTCGCCGTGCTCGAACGCGAGCTGCGGCAGATCCAGGACGGCTTCTACGCGGTCCTGGCCCTCTCCAGCCTGGGCGTGGCAATAGCCATCACCGGCGTGCTGCTCGCGACGGTCAATCCCTTCCTGCTGCTCCTGCCGCTCGTCGCCTTGCCGCCGCTGTACACGGGCCGCCGAGCCCAGGCCCTCCTGGACAAGGCCCGCGACGAAAGCGCCCGCGACACGCGCCTGACCACGCATCTGTTCCACCTGGCCACGAGCGCGGGGCCGGCCAAGGAGCTGCGGGTCTTCCGCCTCCAGGGCGAGATGAAGCGCCGGATCAACGTCCTCTGGGAGGACACCACTGAGCGGCTCTGGCGGGCTCAGCTGAAGGCCACTCTCTTGCGGGCGGCCGGGCAGCTGGTCTTCGCAGCGGGCTACGTCATCGGGGTCCTGGTCGTGGTCAACGACGCGATCGGCGGCCAGCGGAGCGTCGGTGACGTGATCATGGCGATCACGCTCGCGGCCCAGGTGAACCAGCAGGTCGCCTCGGCGGTGTCGCTCCTCCACGACCTGCAGCGGATCGGACGTGCCTTCACCCGCTTCGACGAGCTCGAGGAGTCCGTCACCAGCCGAGAGCCGCGCGCCGGCGACCTGGAAATCCCAACGGAGCTCCGCGACGGCATCAGGTTCGAGAACCTGGCCTTCAAGTATCCGGGCACGGACCGGACGATCCTTCGCGACGTCAACCTGACCGTACCGGCCGGGGCGACGCTCGCGATCGTGGGCGAGAACGGGGCCGGCAAGAGCACACTCGTCAAGCTGCTCTGCCGCTTCTACGAACCCACCGCGGGCCGCATCGTGGTGGACGGCAAGGACCTGAGCCGCATTCCGGTGGCGGAGTGGCGCGAGCGCATCGCCACGGGCTTCCAGGATTTCGCCCGTTTCGAGTTCCTTGCCCGCCGCACGGTCGGAGTCGGCGATTTGCCCAACCTCGAGGAGACGCCGGCGGTGGTCTCGGCTCTCGAGCGAGCCCGCGCCGGCGACATCGTCGGCCGGCTCCGCGACGGCCTGGACACCCAGCTCGGCAAGTCGTACGCCGAAGGCGTCGAGCTCTCGGGCGGGCAGTGGCAGAAGCTGGCCCTCGGCCGGGCGATGATGCGGGAGCTGCCGCTCCTGCTCGTCCTCGACGAACCCACGTCAGCCCTCGACGCGGAGGCGGAGCACGCCCTGTTCGAGCGCTACGCGGAAGGCGCCCGGCGAGTCGGGCAGGCCTCCGGCGGGATCACCGTCCTGGTCTCGCACCGCTTCTCCACTGTCCGGATGGCGGATCTGATCGTGGTCGTCGCGGACGGCCGGGTGGTGGAAGCGGGGCCGCATGCCGCGCTGATGCGCAACAACGGCCTCTATGCCGAGCTCTACAACCTCCAGGCGAGCGCCTACGAGTAGCTCGCTCCTCGTGGTCCACCACGGCCTGGGGCCGCGGTTGGAGGCGCGCGGTGGGAGGCGCGCGGTGGGATCCGCGCGGTGGGAGCCGCGCGCCGCGCGCGCCGAGCCGAGCGCCGAGCCGCCGGCCGCCGAGCTTCCGAGCAGCCGAGCCGCCAGCATGCCAAACGTTCGCCGGGAGAACGCTATTCGCCTTACGCGCCGCGGATCATGTCAGACGTTCGCCGGGGGAACGCAAGGCCCGATCGGTGGCTCCGCGACGCTCCGACGTCGCCTGGTTCGGCATCCCACTGGACCGGATTTCGCGCGAATCCGCGCTCGAGACCGCCGGAATCGGCGTGTTCCGACATCCGCGAGCGCAACGGACTGGCAGGTTGCGGCGCGCATCGCGCTTTGCGCTCGTGGCGTGAACGATTGGCAGGAAAGCCGGGCGAGGCCGGGGCCGGGCCCGGAGCGCGCCCCAAAGTCCGGGGACCTGAGAGCCGCCCTTATGCGGCCGAATCGACCGCCCGTCGTGGCAGACCAACCGCGTCCCCGCCGAACCAGGTGCCGGAGCTGCCCTTGACGATCGCAACGGCGTTTTCCAGCGCACCGATCGCGGCGAAGCGGCCGCCGCCCTTGATGAACTCGGCACAGGCTCGGACCTTTGGCGCCATCGAGCCCGCAGGCCATGCGCCGGCGGAGAGCCCTTCCATCGCCTCGTCGTAGGAAAGCCGCAGGATCGGCTCCTGGCGTGGCGTGCCCCAGCGCCGGTAGACCGCGTCGACGTCGCTCAGCAGGACGAGGCCGTCGGCGTTCACCGAACGAGCCAGAACCACCGCCGCCAGATCCTTGTCGATTACCGCTTCGACGCCGTCGTAGCCGCCGTCGGGCCGCTCGACCACCGGTATTCCGCCGCCGCCGGAAGCCACGACGAGCACGCCGGACTCCACGAGGGCGCGGATCGCGCCGGATTCCACGATCCGAAGCGGATGCGGCGACGGAACCACTCGCCGCCAGCTGGTGCCATCGGGGGCGATGTCCCAGCCCCGCGCCGCAGCGTGCTCCCGGGCAGTGGCCTCGTCGTAGATGGGGCCCACCGGCTTGGTCGGGTTGCCGAAGGCGGGGTCGTCGCCGTGGACCACGGTCCTGGTCACGATCACCGCGATCTCCCGGGAGTGGCCGCGCTCCAGGAACGCATCGTTGAGGGCCTGGGCGAGCAGATAGCCGATCTGGCCCTGTGTCTCCGCGCCGAGGACGTCCAGCGGCGGTGCCGGAACCACCGACGCGGCCATCTCCGCGCCGATCGCGAGGAAGCCCACCTGGGGGCCGTTGCCGTGGGTGATGACGATCTCGGCGCGGCTGCCTTCGGCGAGCGTGACCAGGCCGCGCGCCGCCGCCTGCAGGTTGCGGCGTTGTACCTCGGTGGATCCGGGCTCGCCGCGCCTGATCAGGGCGTTGCCGCCGAGGGCGATCGCCAGCCGCGTCATCCCGCCCGCTCCCATTGGTCGTGGCCTGTGATGAGCGCGTAGAGCAGGGCCGCTTCGGTGTACCAGCGATCCTCGGCTTCGTCCCAGACCCGCGACTGCGGCCCGTCCATCACCTCGTCGGTGACTTCGTCGCCACGGTGCGCGGGCAGGCAATGCAGGAAGATCGCCCGCGGCGCGGCCAGGGACATCAGCTCGGAATCCACGCGGTAGCCGGTGAAGGCCCGTGCCCGCTCCTCGCGCTCCTTCTCCTGGCCCATGCTCGCCCACACGTCCGTGTACACCGCGTCGGCGCCGCGAACGGCCGCTTTGACGTCGTGGCCCAGCTCGATCGCGCCGCCGTTGACGGCACAGCCGGCCCGCGCCGCGTCCACGATCCCGCGATCCGGCTCGTACCCCGACGGCGTGGCGACCGCCAGGGTGAAGCCCAGGTACCCGGCAGCCTGGATCAGCGAGTGGCTGACGTTGTTGCCGTCGCCGACGAACGCGACCCGGATGCCGTCGAAGCGACCGAACTCCTCACGGATGGCCATCACGTCGGCCAGAGCCTGGCAGGGGTGGTGGTCGTCGGTCAGGGCGTTGATGACGGGGATGCTCGCGTACCGAGCCAGCTCCTCCACCTTCGCCTGTTCGAAAGTTCGGATCACGATTGCGGAGAGGTAGCGCGAGAGGACGCGGGCCGTGTCGGCGATGGTCTCGCCGCGGCCGATCTGCAGCTCGTCCGAGCGGAGGGTGATGGGCAGCATGCCCAGCCCCCAGCAGGCCGCCTCGAAGCTGACGCGCGTCCGCGTAGATGGCTTGTCGAAGATGAGCCCGACACGGCCGCCGTCGAGGGTGGTCCGGGCCATGCCCCTGCGGGCTTTGAGTTGAGCCGCGAGATCGAGGTTCGTGAGGATGCCATCCCGGCCCAGCGAATCGAGAGTCAACAGATGGCGGGTCATTTACGGAGCCTCCGAGTGGCCTGCGTGCCTCCTGATGGCCGATGAGCCTGCGATCGTCAGCGATCCAGGACGGCCCGAGTGGATTGTCCCTCGCCGGAGCGAAGCCGCCTTGCCTTCTCGACGATCGGCGCAAGCAGCTCGGCCAGGGTGGGCTGGGCCGTCTTGCCGTCCGCGGGGATCTCCTCGAGCTCGTAGACCACCCGCACCACAGGCTTGGTCAGGTGCAGGATACGGGTCAGATCGATGGGCGTGGCGGACAGAACCACGTCGGCAGGCATGGCGTTCAGGGTCGTCTCGAGCTCGTGCATCTGCTCGGCGCCGTAGCCCATGGCCGGCAGCAGGTGCTGCAGAGCCGGATAGCGGCGCAGAGTATCGGCGAGCTGGCCGGTGGCGTACGGGACCGGGTCCACGAGCTCGGCCGCGCCCAGGCGATGAGCCGCGACCACGCCCGCCCCGAAGGTCATCCCGCCGTGCGTGAGCGTCGGGCCGTCTTCGACCACGGCCACGCGCTTGCCGGCGATCTCGCCGCTGAGGGTCAGGCCCGAGCGGGCGAGAATCACCCTGGCGGTCGGGTTGAGCGACGCGATGCCGGCCTGGACCTCGGCGATCTGCTCTGGAGTAGCCGAGTCGACCTTGTTGATGATGATCGCGTCCGCCATCCGAACGTTGGTTTCGCCCGGGTGGTAGTGGAACTCGTGGCCGGCGCGGAGCGGATCGGCGATGACGATGAAGAGATCCGGCTTGTAGAAGGGGAAGTCGTTGTTGCCGCCTTCCCACAGCACGACGTCGGCCTCGGTCTCGGCCTGGCGAAGGATCGCTTCGTAGTCCACCCCGGCGTAGAGGACGCGGCCCGCGTCCAGGTGCGGCTCGTACTCCTCGCGCTCTTCGATCGTGGTCTCGTAGCGGTCCAGGTCGGCGTATTCCGCGTAGCGCTGAACGCGCTGGGCGACCAGATCGCCATACGGCATCGGGTGCCGGACGACGACGACCCGCAGCCCCTGCTTCTCCAGGAGGGCCGCCAGGTACCGAGTCGTCTGGCTCTTGCCTGCCCCGGTCCGCGTGGCGCCTGTCGCGACCACCGGCTTCGTGCTCGCGACCATTGTCCGAGCGGGACCCAGCAGCTCGAAGTCGGCGCCGCAGGCAAGCACCCGGCTGGCCGTGTGCATGACGTGCTCGTGGGTCACGTCGCTGTAGGCGAACACGACGCGATCGACCTTCAGATCGGCGATCACCTTCTCGAGCTCGGCTTCCGCGAAGATCGGAATGCCCTTCGGGTACAGCGGTCCGGCGAGCTCCGGCGGGTAGACGCGCCCGGCAATGCCCGGGATCTGAGTGGCCGCCGTGAACGCGACCACCTCGGCGGTCTGATCCTGTCGGTAGGCGACGTTGAAGTCGTGGAAGTCGCGACCAGCGGCTCCCATGATCACCACACGGGTTCGATCCATGGTCCGGCCCTTCGGAAGGTTGCGCCGTCGGCAAAGCCCGGCTGCGAACCTGGGGCTGACGAGCCGGTTCCGCTCTGGTCCAGCGGTCGTCCAGCGGCCACTAGTTTCGCCGGACGAACCGCAGCGCGCAAGTGCCGGCGCCGGCGCGGCACGTTGTTGCGACGGCTAGGTCCGGGTGGCCGAATCGCCGCCCGTGGCCCGCCCGGAACCTCTCGCCACCTCAGGACCAAGGACGCCGATCGTACGACCGATCGCAGCCGTGTCCAGACCCACCGGGCGCCGGCCGGAAAGGGTCCAGCTCCCGGAGCTTCGGGTCGGGATGGGGACGCGAGCCAGGCGCGAACCGCGCACGCATGCCGTGTCGAGGGCGGCGCCCATGCCGCGCAGGCCCGCCGTCCGGGCCATGGCCTCGTCCGCTTCGGCATGGTCCACGTCCAGGGCGGCCGCAACGTTCCTCGCGACGAACGCCTGAACCTCGCCCTCCAGACCCCAGGCATAGCCCCACAGGGCGGCCTCCTCGGCGTTCGCCAGCCAGCCGGGCACCGTCCCCGGCTCGCTCGCGAGTGCCCGCTTCAGCGTCCGGCGGTACGCCTCGACCGTCGCCGCCGTCATGAGCCCCTCGTGCGTCCGGATCGGCAACGGCATGTGGAAAGCAGGCGGCAACACCTGCAACGCCGCGTACCACAGAGCGACGGCGGCGATCGGCTGCCAGAGCAGCGCCATTGCCGCCGTGAGTACCAGCAGCGCCACGCTCCAGGCGATCCAGAATCTCGAGGCCGCACTGGGCCGCAGATCCAGCCAGCCGTGCTGGCCGGCGATCTGCTCGAGCCGCTCCCCCGTTCGCTCCAGCAGCGGTCGAAGGGTGGCAAAGTCGGCACCGACGCCGACGCCGCCCGCACCGACGGCGCCGCCACCGGAGCTGCCCGCGCCACTCGCCGCCGCCCATGACCGCAATCCGTCCAGCAGCTCGGTCTCGGCCTCGCCAAGCGGCCTCTCCGTGGCGGAGGAGTGAATCGGCCCGCTAGTCGCGGCGCCCGAATCCGAGACGACGCGGACTCCGCCGTGGGCGACTCCTCCGTGGGCCGCTCCGCCGGGCCCCACCCCGCCGGGCACGAGGACGGCCGGGGCCGCCGCGGGTCCCGACTGGTAGAAGGCGACGAACCCGTGCGCAGCGAGATCGAGCAGGGCCGCGGTCACCGCCCGAGTCGTGTCGAGTGGCGCCGCGACGAGCGCCGCGAGCGCAGGCGTCATCTCGGCGGGTGGCGCCGGCAGCATCACCGAGTCGTCGTCGGTGTAGCCCGCTTCTCGACGGCGGCGCCATCGATCGATCTTGAAGCCGACGACCGAGAGCAGGGCCAGCAGGAGGCCCAAGACCGTCCAGCGCTGGTTCGTCGGATTGGAGGCGTAATCGGTCACGATCCGGGTGACGTCGTTCGCGACCGCGCCGGCCGCGTCACGCATGGCCTTCTCCGGGTCCAGCGGGAGGCCGACCGCCTGGACGGCTCGAACGAGGGCGTTGCGCTGGTCGCCGGCGGCGACGGTCCGGTTGTCGATGGTCGAGTTCACCCAGGGGTCGCCGGTCGAATACGAGTTCCAGAATTCGGAGTCCGAGGCGACGTAGCCGCCTATGGTCGTCCCCGACACGGCCAGAGCGATGACGATCGACCGCCCCAGCCGCGAGCTCAGCGAAAACCCGTTGCTGAACGCCGTCCCATATGGATCGTCCTGCCGGCCGAGGGCAACGTCCACGTAGACGTTCGCCCCGGTCGACGTGCCGAGTGAGGTCGCCGCCGACCCCAGCTGCCTCACGTCGCTCGCGGTCAGCAACCCCGAGCCGTCGAAGACGTGCCGGCCGGCGATGAAGCCGGCGGCCCGCGCCAGAGTGCTCGTCGCCCAGCTTTCGAATGCACCCGACGTTGCGCTCGTGGAATCCAGGCAATCGACCGCATCGGCGGGCAGCCTGGACTCGAGAGACTTGCCCACCCGCGCCGATCCGACGGAGGCCCAGCCGCTCAGAAGGAGACCGTCCACCTGCCAGCTGGCCATGATGTCGTCGCCGGCGGGCAGGTTCTGCAGGTCCGCGGTGTAGACCACGACCCGGCCGCCGCCCGCCGCCTCGATATCTCCAGCGAGGTTCTCGGCAAGCGAGCGAGAGCTCGCCGACATCAGGTTGCCGTAGTCGAAGACGTGCCTGCCGGGCGGATACGGGGACATAGTGGGGCCAACACCGGCAGCGTCCGGGACGCCAGCCCCGAACATCGCGGCAAGCCCGAGCACGAACACGGCCACGCCGAGCGCAAGGAGCCGGGCGGGCGCGAGGAATGGGGCCGGCGTCGCGACGTGGCGATCGGCCCGACCGATTCCCTTGCCTGCCAGCCTCACGGAGCCTCCTCGACCGGGCGCTCTAGGGCATCGAGCCCGCGGCTCGGTTGCGGGTTAGAAACCGCCGTGTACGTATTCTGCCGGTTCGCGAAGCCCCGGATTTCGCCCTGGGCACAGCTCGCAAGGGTTCGCTCGCAAAAGAAACAGGCCGGCGAGTTGCCTCGCCGGCCTGTCGATACCGATGACGGAGCTACGCGACCAGCTTGACCTTCTCGCTGTCGAGCTCGAAGCAGCCGACGTAGTGGTCGTCCTCGACCTTGACGAGCGTGGGCTCGTCCGGGGCCGGCACGGCCGAGCGCCCGGCCAGCGGGTAGGCTTCGTGGAACGGGCACGTGCCGGTGTCTACCGGCGCGAGCTCGGCCTCGATGTCTTCCCACTTCTTGTGAAGCTGTGGCACGGACGCGACCAGCGCACGGGTGTACGGATGGGTCGGCGTACCGAACACCTTGTCCGTGGCGCCCATCTCGACGACGACACCCTTGCGCAGGATGACCGTCCGCTCGCTGATGTAGTTGCCCAGCGACAGGTCGTGGGTGATGAAGAGGATGCCCAGGCCTCGCCCCTTGAGATCGGCGAGCATGTTCAGGACGTCGATTCGGGTCGACGCGTCGAGCATGCTGATGATCTCGTCGGCGACGAGGTACTTGATGTCGAGCAGCAGGGCTCGAGCCACCAGCAGGCGCTGGAGCTGACCACCGCTGAGCTGGTGCGGGTACTTGTTGAGCACTCCGGCCGGATCCAGGGTGACGCTCCGCAGGGAGGCCTCGACCTTGTCACTCCACTCCGAGTTGGGAACGCTCGGAAAGTACTCGCTCTTGATCATGGAGAAGACGCGGTCGGCCTTGAAGATCGGGTTGTAGGAGCTGAACGGGTCCTGGAAAACGCCCTGAACCTGGCGGTAGTAGTCCTTTACCGCGCTCCCCTTCACCATCGAGACATCGGCACCGTCGAAGGTGATCCTGCCGCGGGTGATGTCGAGAAGCTTGAGGACCATCTTGCCGACGGTCGTCTTGCCCGAGCCGGACTCGCCGATCAGCGAGACGACTTCGCCGGGCTGGATGTCAAAGCTGACGTTCTTGACTGCGAGCAGCTCCTTGCCGCCGAAGGTCCCGACCCGATAGGACTTGGAGACGCGATCGAGGCTAAGCATCTGTCCCCGTTGCCTTCCAGCAGGCGACCTGATGGTCTGTGTCGACTGTCACGAACGGCGGCTCCTCGACGCACTTGGCGAACGCGAGAGGACACCGAGCGCGGAAACGGCAGCCCGTGGGCGGCTTCAGGAGCGAAGGCGGGCTGCCGGGGATGCCCGTCAGCTTCTTCTCCTTGTACCTGACTCCGACCTCGGGGAGGGTCGAGATGAGCATCTGCGTGTACGGATGGCGCGGCTCGTTGATGATCGTGGCCGTCGATGCCTTCTCCGCGAGCTTGCCCGCGTACATGATCAGGATCGAGTCCGCAATCTGGTAGAGGATCGAGACGTCGTGGGTGATGACCATCATGCTCTTCACGAAACCGTGGTCCCGGAAGCTCACGAGGGTTTCGGCCACGGCCCTCTGCGTGGAGACGTCGAGGGCCGAGGTGATCTCATCCGCGACGAGAAGCGACGGATCGAGCAGCGTCGAGATCACCATGACCATGCGCTGCTTCATTCCACCGGAAAGCTCCATCGGGTACTGGCCGAGGACATCCCGTCCGAGTCCGACCAGGTCGATGCGGCGTTCCAGCTCGGGTTTGATCTCCGCGTACTTGATGCCGCGCGATTCGACGAGCTCGCCAATCATCTTCCCGATTTTGCGGGTCGGGTTCATGGCGCTCATCGCGTATTGAGGAACGACGGAGACTTCCCGGAAGCGGAAGTCCACCATGGCATCTTTGTCCCAGATCGGCATATCGGCACCGTCGAGGTTGACACTTCCGCCGATATACCGCATCCGGCCATCGAGGCGGATGAGGCTGTTTCCAAGGGTGGATTTGCCGCAACCGGATTCTCCGGCGAGACCCATGATTTCCTTGTCGGCAATCGAGAAGGTCGCGCCGTCGAGAGCTTTGACGTCGCCGGCAAGTGTTCGGTAGTAGACCCGGAGGTCTGTGACCTGGAGGCTCACGGCTTACAGTTCCCGTAGCTTGGGGTTGAAGATCTCGTCGAGGCCCACGTTCATCACGTACAGCGCGCCGACGCAAGCGGTGATCGCTACGCCGGGCGGGATGAACCACCACCACAAGCCGAGAGTCAACGCCGAATTGTTGATCGACTCGTACATCATCAGGCCGAGCGTGTAGCCCTCATGAGGGCCAAGGCCGATGAAGTCCAGGCTCGCGCCGATCAGGATCGCACCACCGAAGAGCAGGATGAACGTCAGGAAGAGATACGAGCTCATATTGGGCGCGATCTCTTGCATGATGATCTTCCAGCCGCCCCGGCCGCTCAACCTAGCCAGATCGATGAATTCACGGTTTCGAAGCGAGAAAGTCTGAGCTCGAATGGCTCGAGCTGCCCAAGGCCATGACGTCAACCCGATGAAGATCGCTTCGAACGGGACGCCACGCATGTCGCTGGGAAGGTAGGACGCGATGACGAGCAGAACCGCGAGGGTGGGGATCACGAGGAAGATGTTGGTGAGCATGTTCAGCATCTCGTCGACCCAGCCACCCTTGTAGCCGGCGACGAAGCCGATGGTCATGCCGACCAGGGCTGCGATCCCACCACCGAGGAATCCCACGAAGAATGTGGCCCGGAGCCCATTCGCGAACTGGGCGAAGACGTCCTGGCCGTTGAGCGTGCTGCCGAGCCAGTAGCCGGCGTCGGCCGACGGCCCCATCATCGGGGTGCTGTTGTAAGCCAGCGGATCGGAGCTGTCGAGCATCGGACCCACGATCGCGAGGATCGCCAGGATTCCGAGGACTCCGATCGAGAAAAGGAACTTCTTGGACCGCACGGCGAAGTACAGGAACTCGCCGCGCGCTTTGCCCGCCGGTACTTCTTCGACCGGCGACCCGACGACCGTTGGCTCCTGGGAGCCCACGTCAGATTTGGTCGCGACGCTCATGCCGTGCCTCCGCGCATTCCGACACGCGTCCTCGGATCGACGATGACGTAGACGACGTCGACGATGAAGTTGGCGAGCAGAACGCCGATGATGATGAAGAGGAAGATCCCCTGGAGCAGGAAGTAGTCCTCTGACCGAATGGCATTGAAGGCCAGCTGGCCGATGCCCGGGTACTGGAAGACGACTTCGGTGACCAGGTTCCCTGCCACGATCACGCCCAGCTGAAGCGCCAGGCCTGTGATCTGCGGGAGCATCGCGTTGCGGAACGCGTACTTACGAATGAGCCCCTGGGGAGCCCCCAGCGACTCAAGGTAGCGGCTGTAGTCCGACTCGAGCTCATAGATGATCATGTTGCGCATGCCGATTGCCCAACCGCCGAACGAAACGAGGAACAGCGAGACGAACGGCAGCGCCCAGTGCCAGGCGAGATCCTGGACGAAGGTAAGTGACATCGACGGCTCGAGGTTGAAGCCGTACCCACCACCAAGCGGGAAGATCTTGTACGTGTAGGCAAACAGGAACGACAGGACGATCCCGAGCCACATGTACGGCGTGGCGGTGAGGACGTAGCCGATCGGCAGGATCGTGTTGTCCAGCACGCGGCGGCGAGCCGCGATGGCGCCCGCGGTGTTGCCCAGAACCCAGCTCAGCAGGATGGCTGGGATGAGCAATGCCAGCGTGTAGGGAACGGCGGCCATGATGGCGTCGACGACCGGCGCTCCGTGCAGGAAGATGCTCCGCCCCAAATCCCCATGGAGCATCGAAATCCAGAAGTTGATGAATTGCTCGGGCATTGATTTGTCGAGCCCGAACACGCCGTTGTAGTAATCGATAAGGGCCTTCTGACCTTCAGGCGTGATGGTCGCGCCACCAGAGGCCGTTCTAGCCAGAAGGCTTTGGATCGGGTCGCCTGGCATCATCCGCGGGATAAGCCAGTCGATCGTCGCTGCTATGAAGAATGTGAGCGCATATATGGAGAGCTTTCGCCCAAAGTACTGTCGCACGCGATCTCCAGCCTTCCCGGCCCTCGCGATATCAGAGCAAGGCCCCCCTCCCCGGCGAACGGGGAGAGGGGCCTTGAGAGAGTCCGCCTACTTGCCGGCGAGCTTGAGCTGGGTGAGCATGAAGATGGCACCCATGTTCCAGTAGCCGTTCCAAGTGGCCGGCTGGACCTGGTTGCCCTTGTCGGACGGCCAGTTGGTCCAAACCGAGTTGTTCACCTGAGACCACTCGCCGTTGTACCAAAGCGGGATCAGCGGCATGTCGGTCAGGAAGATCTTCTGAAGCTTGCTGGTGATCGACTTCATCGTCGCCTGATCTTCCATCGGGGTCTTGTCAAGCTGCTGGACCAGGGCCCAGGCATCCGCGTTCGAGTAGGACTCGAAGTTGCGGTTCTTGGCAGCGCCCTTCTGGAGCGGCTGGCGGAAGATGTAGTCGTAGTAGACCCACGGCGTGTTGCCGATCTGGACGTCGTTGTTGATGACGAGGTCGAAGGTCGGGTCAGCCGTGTCGGTGCCGTTGCGATCCTGGACGACGGTGTTGTAGTCAGGATGCTGCGGATCGATGTTGATGCCGGCGGCCTTTGCGCTCGCGGCGATGAAGTTCTCGGCGGTCATCCAGTCGGACCAACCATCCGGAACCTCAAGCTTGAGCTTGATGGCGGAGCCGTCCTTGTTGGTGACGAACCCGTCGCTGCCCTTCTTGTAACCGGCGGCGGCGAGATCAGCGGCAGCCTTGGCAGTGTCGTACTTGAAGCCAAGAGCGTCGCGCTGTGCGGTGTCGATGTACTTGCTCCACATCGGGAGAAGTCCGGTCGAGTCGGCGGGCAGGACGATGTTGCCGTAGTCCTTGGTCACGATGTCGTTCACGTTGATCGACTCGGCCAGGGCCTTGCGGAACTTGGGATCGTTGAGGGGCTTCTTGAGGGTGTTCGGAACGAGCCAGGCCGTGTTGCCCGAGAGCATGTACGGCGCGCTCGAGTAGTACGTGGTGATGCCATACCCGCCGTTGACGATCTGGGCGATGCCGGGCAGGTAGTTGTTGCAGAGATCGAGGCCGCCGGAGATCAGCTGGCCAAGAGCGTTGTTGTTGCTCGAGTTGACGATGTCAACGACGTACTTCGGCGCAACCTGAAGGTTCAGAGCCTTGATCGCCCACCAGTTGTCGTTTCGCTGCCAGACCATGCGGTCCTGAGCGGCGGTCTTGTAGGTGTAGGGGCCCGTGCCAACGCCATTGGCGTTGGTGTTCTTCAGGATGTTCTCGTTGTTCAGCGGTTCCCAGATCTTCTTGGGGACGATCGGGCTGTTGTAGAGCCAGAAGTACCACTCCTGGTACGCCGGGTCCTTGAACGTGACAACAACCTTATTGCCATCGACCTTGACGCCGGTGACAAACGTCCAGAGGGTAGAGCCGAGGACCTTGTTCTGGGCGAGGCTGATCGTGAAGGCAACGTCGTCGGCGGTCAGGGCCGAACCATCGCTCCACGTGACACCATCACGAACGGTGATGGTGTATGTGGTCTTGGCGCTATCCCACCCGGCAGCAATCTGGTTGCTGGCGAGCCACGGGGTGTAGGCGTCCTTGATCGGGTCGTACAGGAAGAGCGTCTCGTACTGGAGACCGACCACGCCCATGGCGTAGTTCGGATCGAGCGGGTTCCAGGTCGAGGGGGCGCCCCACTGCTTGCCCGAGGTGTACAGGGTCTCCTTGCGCGGGTAGCTCGTGGTGTCAACCGTCGGCGGCAAAGTCGCGTTCGGGTTCGGCGTGGCTACCGGCGTCGGCGTGGCGCCCGGCGCAGGAGTCGTCTGAGGCGCCGGCGTCGGCGTCGGAGCCGGGCTGGGCGACGCGCTTGTGCTGCTGCACGCGGACGCGACGATTGCCGCGCAAGCGAACAGAGCGAGGACCCTGGATCTGCCTATTTGCATCCCTTTCCTCCTTCCCCATGAGGAGCGCAGGAGCAGCGTGTTTGGCCTGACCGACATGAGCACGCTGGACGCCCCACATGGCAATGGCCATGAACCACCTAGTCCATGGGTCTCCCTGTGACGGGGAGCCGGTCTCGGCATGCGGCACAGTAGACCACGTTTAGTAGCCTGTCAATGTGAAGCTGACTGAAGCGTTTAGTTGACTCTCAACCAATTCCTAACCATTTCGACGGCTCACGGGAGCGTGGAGCGGAACGAAGCCGTTGCGAATCGGGACCAGTACGGTTGACCTATGCCTTCTGCAGCTGATATCATCCGCTAAAGTTTTCAGTTACCAGGGGGCTGGAACGTGGGCAAGCGAACGGGACACAGGACCGCGACGCTCGCGGACGTTGCCGCCGCAGTCGGGCTGTCGCCTGCGGCCGCCTCCCTCGCGCTCCGGGGCAAGCCGGGAGTGTCTGAAGCGACGCGCGACCGGGTCGCCGAGGCGGCCAGGGCCCTGGGCTATCACTCTCTGGCCACCGTTACGCGCCAGCATGGCAAACCTCTGACGATCGGGCTCGTCATCAAGACGGTTCAAGGGGATTCCCCGGAGGCAAATCGCTTCTATGCACCGGTAATGGCCGGCATAGAGGAGAGCTGCCGGATGCACCGCATGGACCTGATGCTGGCGACGATGCCGGTCGACTCGCAGTACCAGCCCCTGGAGGTGCCCCGCATCGCCACGGATCGCACCTGCGACGGTCTCATCATCGTCGGGGCGCACCTTCCGCCGGAGATCGCCCAGATCCTGGAGCAATCGCCCCCCGCGATCCTCGTCGACGCGTACGCGGAAGACGACGCCTTCGACTCGGTGGCGACGGACAACATTGGCGGGGCCCGGTCGGCCGTCCGATATCTCATCGACAAAGGGCATGTCAACATCGCGATCCTGGGCACCGAGCCGGACGCGTACCCGAGCATCCTCCAGCGCCGGCGCGGCTACGACCAGACCATGGCCGAGCACGGTCTGGTTCCGCGGTACCTCGACGCTCCCTACTGGCACCCGGATTCGGCGGCGATCGCGGGCGTGAGCTACCTGCGGACTCATCCGGAAGTAACCGCCATCTTCTGCGCCAACGACGCCGTTGGAGTGGCTCTGCTCCAGGCCACGCGCCAGGCCGGGGTCAAGGTGCCGGATCAGGTTTCGATAATCGGCTTCGACGACATAGACCTGGCCGGTTTCGTCTCCCCTGCCCTGACCACGATGGCCGTCGACAAGGTTGGCATGGGCCGGATGGCCGTCACGCTTCTCGCCCACCGGCTCGAGCTCGGCGAGGGCGGCGGCATCACCCAGACGCTCGTTCGGCCGCAGCTGATCGAAAGGGAGTCCGTCCTAAACCTGGAACGTCGCGACTCCGAATCCCTGGCCCGCCTCCTCGAAACGCAACCTGCATAGAAAGGTAGTCGATGCAGTCCGTCAACGGATCCACCCGGCCCGCCGGCGCCCCTTCCGAGGCCCTCCCCAACATCCCGTGGGAGGACCGCCCGGCAGGCACCGGCAGCGTTCTGTGGCGGGACAGCCGCAACCCGATCATCCGCCGAGACCAGATCGAGCGGGCGAACAGCATCTTCAACTCGGCCGTCGTGCCTTTCGGCGGCGAGTTCGCCGGCGTCTTCCGAGTCGACGACACGACGCGGGTCATGGACATCCATGCCGGCTTCAGCAAGGACGGTGTGGACTGGCACATCGAGGTCCCCACGATCGAGTGGGCGCCGGCCGACGAACGCGTTCGCGAGATCCAGGAGACGTTCGTCCACGCCTACGACCCCCGCGTGTGCTGGATCGAGGATCGCTACTACGTAACGTGGTGCAACGGATATCACGGCCCGACGATCGGCGTCGGCTACACACACGACTTCAAGACGTTCACCCAGCTCGACAACGCCTACCTGCCGTTCAACCGGAATGGCGTGCTCTTCCCGCGCCGGGTCAACGGCATGTACCAGATGCTGTCGCGGCCGAGCGACAACGGCCATACGCCGTTCGGCGACATCTTCCTGTCCGAGAGCCCGGACATGGTGCATTGGGGCCGGCATCGTCACGTCATGACGACCAGGCCGTACACCTGGGAGTCCACCAAGGTTGGCGCCGGACCGACGCCGATCGAGACGCCCGAAGGCTGGCTGCTGATCTACCACGGCGTCCTGACGTCGTGCAACGGATTCGTGTACTCGTTCGGCGCCGCGCTGCTCGATCTGGACGAGCCCTGGAAGGTCATCGCCCGCAGCCGCGACTACCTGCTGTCGCCCCAGGTCTCCTACGAGCAGGTCGGCGACGTGCCTAACGTGACCTTCCCGTGCGCGGCCCTGTACGACAAACCGACCGGCCGCATATCCATCTATTACGGCGGCGCCGACACGGTAACGTGCATGGCGCACGGGTATCTGCCGGAGATCGTGGACTTCGTGAAGGGACGCAGCTAGCCTCCGGCGCCTCGTCATCGTTCCGTCAC
>DAHXON010000005.1 GCA_027364875.1 Chloroflexota bacterium | reverse complement strand
CTTCCGAAGCCGGCTCGGACGTTTCGTCGTAAGACCAGGTTTCCTCGGACCGGGTCTCGCCGGTTTCGCCGGCCGTCGATGCGCGGTCCGTGCCTGCGGTCACCGGGGCGGATGCCGACTCGCCCTCGGACATCCCGGTACCGGCAATTCCGGCGTCCGGCGCGGCGCCGGCATCCCCGGCGCGTTCGGCGGCGTCGACCGGCGGGGCGGGCGCTTCCTGAGCCGTGGGAGCCGCGGGAGCCGTTGGAGCCGCTGCCGGAGCCGCGTAGGACGGCACGGGTTGCGGCTGCCCTGAGTCCCGGCTCGGAGCCAGGATGCGGAGGCCGCCCGAAGTCGAGTTGACCTTGAAGACGGTCCGGCCGTCGCCGACGATCGCCCGCCAGAAACCTCGCCCGCCCTCGATCCGGTTGTCGACCTCGGTGGAGACGCTCCCGGAAACCGTCCGCAGCTCGGCCGTCACGCCGGACAGCGGCGTCAGGCTGACGCTTCCCGAGGTCGAGTCGGCACGGTAGTCGCCGGAGCTCTGGATCCGGCCGGCGACCGCGATCGACCCGCTCGTCGTGTTCACCGTCATGCCGTAGAAGCACCGGGCCCTGACCTTGACCGAGCCGGAGACCGAGCTCGCGCGGACGCGGACGTCGCCGCCGTTGTCCAGGGTGACCGGGCCGGAGATCGAACTCGCCTCCACGAGCCCGCCCAGACCCCACAGGCGTATGTCCCCGGACACCGTCCTGTACTTCTGGTCGCCAACCAGAGACGCGGCCTCAACGGATCCGCTCATCGTCTCGAGCCGGACCTTGGTGCCCCACGGCACTTCGAGGTCTATGTCCGCGCCGACTCGGGCGCCACCGAAGAGCCACGCCAGGCCGGTGGAGATTCGCCGTTCGGGCGTCTCGATCTCGAGCCACGACGGCCCGCGATCGATCAGGACCCGGCCGGTCTCGAGAGCGCGCTCCGCGGCGGCCTGGTCGGCGGCACGGATGCGGTAGGTGACCGTGAGCTTTATCAGGTCGCCGTCGGCTCCACGGACGCGCAGCAGGCCGCTGATGGTCTTGACGGAGACGCGGCCTTCGTTTCCGACGCGGTGGGTGAGGGACTCGGTTCGCGTGAGCGTGCCCATCCCTACTCCTTCCTCGAGCGGAGCAGAGCCGCCGCCTCGTCAGCGCTTATCTCGTGCCGCGCCAGCCTCTCCAGGACGTCCCGACGAACCTCGGGATCGCCCGAGCGACCCAGGCCGTCGCCTTCGTCCGGAACCGAGCCGTCTCCGAGGCCCAGTGCTCGGACGAGCGATTCGATCCTCGCCCGAACAGTGGGATAGGAAACCTTCAGCTCGCGTTCGAGCTCCTTGGCGTTGCCTCGGGCTCGCAGGAAGCTCTCCAGGAGGGCGAGCTGCTCGCGGCTGAGCCGGCCGAATCGACCGACGTTGAAGTCGCCCTCGATGGCCGTCCCGCAGCCGCGGCACTGCAGCCGCGTGATGGACAGCTCGCTCGAGCAGACCGGACAGGTTGAGATGACGTCTCGTGGCATGAACTGGTACTCGCGTCTCCCGGGCCCTCGCCCTCGCCGGCTCCTGAGTTCTGCCGGTCGAAGCTATCGCCCGCCGGTGAAACAATGGCACATCAGGTTTCCATTTGTCAAGGCGCGCTTTCTATTTTGTGAGTTCTGCTGCAAATAGTGGCCGCCGAAGTCACAACAGGCTTGCGTGGCCGGCGTTCGCGCCCGCGGGAGCGGCCCCAAAGCGCGCTTCCGAGCGGTCCTCGGTCCCCTTCGCGGGCCGCTGCGGTATAGATTCGGCGTGCGCAGCTCCCGCGCCGGTGTGGAGGGCCAATGACAGGACGCATCTACAACTTCGAGAACCCCGATCGGTTCATCGCCGGAACGCTGGGCCAGCCCGGCAGCAGGACCTTCTACCTGCAGGCCCGTGACGGGACGCGGATCGTCTCCGTGCTGATCGAGAAGGTCCAGGTGTCGCTCCTGGCCGAGCGGCTGACCGAGCTCCTCTCCGAGGTCAGGGAGAGAGGCGCGAACGTGCCGGACGAACCGACCCCCGCGGACCTGGACGGCGGTCCGCTCGACGAGCCCATCAACGAGGTTTTCCGGGTGGGCACCATGGCGATCGTCTGGAACGGTGACGACGAGACGATCCTCGTAGAAGCCAGGGCCATCTCCGAGGCGATCGAGGAATCCGAGACGGTCGACGAGGAAGACGAGGACGCCGACGTCGTGCGGGTCGAGCTCCGGCCAAAGCAAGCTCTCGCGTTTGCCCAGCGAGCCCTCGAAGTGGTCGCCGCGGGACGTCCGCCCTGCCCGTTCTGCGGCCAGCCGCTCAACCCCGAAGGGCACATCTGCGCCCGCCGCAACGGATTCATGCACTGAGAGACCCGATGGCCGGATCTACGGCAGAAAGCCCGCAGCCCGGAGGGCTGCCCGAGGACGCCCAGGGGCTGACGCGCGCCGAGATGGAGGCCGCCGCGCTGGCGGGTCGCCAGATCGCGGGCATGCTCGACCAGGCGATCGCCCTGCGCCTCCTGCGCGATGGCCAGCTCGAGGTCGTGGGCCGGCTCCTGAGCGCGTCGAACGCCACGTTCTTCTGCGTGGTCTCGGGGCCCGATGGCGACGGTTCGACGATCTCGGCCAGCTGCGTCTACAAACCGGTGCGGGGAGAGCGGCCGCTCTACGACTTCCCCGACGGAACCCTGGCCTGCCGCGAAGTCGGCGCTCACGCCGTCTCGCAGGCGACCGGCTGGGACATAGTGCCGCCCACGGTCATGCGCGACGGGCCGTTCGGCGAAGGGATGGTCCAGCTCTGGATCGAGACCGACGAATCGGTGGACGTCAGCGAGCTGGTGATGTCGGACAACCCGGCGCTGCGCCGGATCGCTCTCTTCGATGCGGTCCTGAACAACGCCGACCGCAAGGGAGGGCATCTGCTCCCACTGCGAGACGGACGCATCCAGGGGATCGACAACGGCCTCTGTTTCGCCGTGGAACCGAAGCTGCGGACGGTCCTGTGGCGCTGGCGCGGTCAACCGCTGACCGAGGACGAGCGGGCGATCCTCGAGGGGCTTCGGACGGCGATGTCCGGGCCGCTCCGCGCCGAGCTCGCGCCGCTCCTGACCGCCCTCGAGATCGAGGCTACGTCGCGCCGGATCGACGAGCTACTGGCCTCCGGCCGGCTGCCGCGGCCCGACAGAGGCAGACCCGCGATACCCTGGCCGCCATACTGATATCGCTGCGTCTCAGTACAAGGGTCGCCTGACGGCGAGGGATTCACCCCGGCAGCGACCGAGGCTTCGCGAGCTGCCCACAGGGGAACGGAGGGAGCACCGAGTTGCTGGCCCAATTCGAGGCGAAGACCAGGATCGTCGCTCTGACCGCACTGGTTGCGAGCGTGGTCGCGGTGGCCCTGAAAGCGGGCGGCGGTCCCAACCTGGCTATCTTCGCCGCCTCCGCGATCGGACTCGCCGGCCTCGCGGCGCTCGTGGGAGACGGCACCGACCAGCTGGGCCGGCGGCTTGGGCCTTCCGCGACCGGCGTCCTCCAATCGGCCCTGGGAAATCTGCCCGAGTTCTTCATCTGCGTCTTCGCTCTGCAGGCGGGTCTGGTGGACGTCGTCCGGGCGGCGCTCGTCGGCTCGATCCTTGCCAACACGCTGCTCGTGCTCGGGCTGGCCTTCGTGGCGGGGGGACTGCGCCACGGGCCGCAGCGATTCGGCGCCGGCCAGACGAGGATGATGGCCACGCTTCTGGTCCTCGCGGTGGCCGCGATGGCGATCCCTACAGTCGCCACGTCCGTCGGCGCTCCCGCCCACGGCCACGAAGTGGAGCTGTCGGTCGTGGTCTCGATCGTTCTGCTTGCCGTCTTCGCGGCGAGCATTCCGGCCTCGATCGCCGGTGGCACGGGCGCGGTCGGCGTGCAACCCTCCGAAGGCACGGCCTGGCCGCTGACGACGGCCCTCGCCGTTCTGCTGGTTGCGGGGATCGGCGCGGCTTTCGTCTCGGACTGGTTCGTGGCCTCGCTCGAGCCGGCGATGGGCACGCTGGGCATGTCGCAGGCCTTCGCGGGCCTGGTCGTCGTGGCGATTGCCGGCAACGCCGTGGAGAACGTGGTCGGCGTCCAGGCGATGCTGGCCAACAAGGCCGACCTGGCGATCAGCGTCATCCTCAACTCGAGCCTGCAGGTCGCCCTTGCGCTGACCCCGGTCCTGGTGCTCGTCAGCCTCGGCCTGGGCGGCGCGACGCTGACGCTGGTGGTGCCGCCACTGTTTGTCGCCGCCCTTGCGCTCGGCGCCCTGCTGGCGGCGCTCGTGGTCATCGACGGCGAATCGACCTGGCTCGAAGGAGTCGCCCTGATCGGGCTCTACGCGATTCTGGCGGCCAGCGTCTGGTGGGGCCCGTCCGCGTAGGCCGGACCAGTCAGCCGGCCGATGCCTTCGTTGGGCGGTGCGCTCCTCGGCTCACATGCGTCGGGGCATGCTCGCCTGCGGTGCTCGCGCCCGCCTCGGCCTCGATCCGTCGGCCTGGCCCGGCGGTGGGTGGCTGAACGGGTCAGCCGGTCGATGCCTTCGTTGGGCGGTGCGCTCCTCGGCTCACATGCGTCGGGGCATGCTCGCCTGCGGTGCTCGCGCCCGCCTCGGCCTCGATCCGTCGGCCTGGCGCGGCCGGTAAACTTGGGCCGCTGACCGCGTACCGGATATCCAGGTGGGATCGTTGAGCTCGGCTTCGTCAGACTCCGTCGGTGGCGCCCGCGGGCTCGGCTCGGGTGGACCGGGCTCGGGCCTGGCCGCCCTGTTCGGCCGCCTTTGGGCCAGGGTCGCGCCAACCGGCACGCCCGCCGACACCTTCGGCTGGTTCGTGGCCTGGTTCCTCCTCCTCGTGATCGGCGTTCAGCTGCTGGCCACCGCTGCCGACAACATCGGCATCAACGGCTGGTGGGCCTACGACACCAACGCCTACTGGCTGGCCGCCCAGCACGTGGCCGGCAGCCAGCCCCTGTACGCCCCCGCGGAGATATGGACCTCGGGCGCGTACAAGTACCCGCCCATCTACGCCCAGCTGGTCGTGCCGATCGGCTGGCTCCCCGAGCTCGTCGTCGACTGGGCCTGGCGGATCGTCGGGATCCTGTGCCTTCGCTATCTGTGCGGCAGCTGGAAGCTCACCGTCCTTGCGGCTTACCAGTGGCCGGTCTTCGCCGAGCTGGGCTTCGGCAACGTGACGCTTCAGCTCGGCGCCGTGGCGCTGTGGGCGTTCCGGAGCAACCGGGCCGCCTACCTGCTGCCCTGGCTCGCCGGGCTCAAGTTCGGTCCGGCGCTGCTCATCCCCTACTTCTGGTTCGCCAGGCCCCAGATGCGCCGCCAGCTCGTGATCGGCTGCGCCGTCTTCGCAGCGGCCTGTCTTGCCTCCTTCGCCCTGTCTCCGACCATGTGGTTCGACTACGCGGGCACGTTCGGCTGGGAAGCCAACTCGCAGATGCAGGCGATGTACGTCTACGCCATCGTCCCGAATCACGGCGGCGTGGACTTCGCCGTTCGCTTCGCCATCGCGGCGGTCGCGATCCTGGCCGCCTTGCGGTGGCGACTGGACTGGCTCGCGTTCGTGGCCGCCACCGCAACGATGCCGATCTTCTCGCTCACGAGGCTCGCGGTCCTCGTAGGCCTGTGGCCGCTCTGGCTGCGTGGCCGGGTGGAGGCCTGGCGGCGCAAGGCCGCGCCGCCGAGTCAATGGCTGACGGCGCCGCTCGTCCACCTGGACATGCTCCCGCGCCAGAGCGAGCCCGGCACCTAGCTCAGGAGGCGCCGCTCAAGTCGAGGCCGGACCACGAGCCGGCCGCTTGGCCCGCCATTCAGGGACGGCGAAGCGCTCCGCGACGAGCGGCCAGGCGCCGACCAGCCCGACGTCCGCGCCGAGCTCTGCGGCCACGATCTCGACGCGCGCCGCCGGCACACGGAACGCGGTCCGGGCCACGGCTTCTCGCGCCGGTGCCAGCCACTTCTCGCCCTGGTTCTGTGCGACGGTGCCGCCGATCACGATCTTCTCCGGGTCGAAGGCATCCACCCAGCCGACGCACGCGATGGCAAAGGCCCGCCTGGCGCGCTCCATGAGGAGGCGGCAGACAGCGTCGCCGGCTTCCTCTCCATCCGCGACATCCTTGCCGGTGATGCGCCCGCCGGCGGCCCTGGCACTCAAGAAGGGCGACACCGCGGGAGCGGGCAGAAGGAGAGGGTCGGGCTCCGCGGCCCAGCCGAACCGCCATGCCGCCGCCGAGGGGACGGTCCCGGAAGATAGCGCTTCCTCCGCCTGGCGGGCCAGGCCGGACCCCGACGAGATCGCTTCCAGATGGCCCCGCCCGCCGCAGCCGCACCGGGGCCCATCGACCGGCATCAGGCAGATGTGGCCCAGCTCGCCGGCCGTCCCGTCCGGGCCCTGAAAAAGAGAGCCGTCGCGGACGATCGCCCCGCCGAGACCCGTGGAAACGGTGACGTATAGGAAATCCCGGCAGCCCCGCGCCGCTCCGAGCCACCGCTCCGCGAGGGCCGCGACGTTGGTGTCCCTGTCGAGCCACGCCGGCAGCCCGAGCCGCCGTTCCATCTCGTCGGCGAGGGGCGCGTCCCGAAATGCCGGCACGTTCGGAGGATCGACGACCGTTCCCCGCCACGGATCGACCGGACCCATCGACGATATCCTCGATGGCCGCCAGCCGCCCTTCGAGCCCGACTGGCAGATCCCGGCGAAGCGACTCCAAAAGATCGGCACAGGCGCGGAAGATGGCTTCCGGATCCGAACCCGACGGCGTCGCGACGGACCGGCGGCCCAGCCTCTGGCCGTCGGGCAGGATCGCGGCGCAACGGATCTGAGTGGCCCCGACGTCGAGCGCCAGCACTACCGCGTCGCGAGAAAGTCCGACGTCGGGCACCGCTGCCTCAGCCTATCTCGTCCGTGCCGGGGTCCCGGCCGCGGCCGGCTTCCGCTCCCCCAGTCTGGTTCTCGGCGTCGACCGCGGTTTCGTCCACGGACTCAGTCGATTCGGCCGGCTCCCGCCGGGCCATCGGGCCGCCCGCGACGCCCTGGCGCGGGGCTGTCTGACGGGGGCGGCGCCACCTCGGGCCGGTCGATCCGCGCCTCGAGGGCGCGTCCTCGTCCCTGTCCGCCAGGTCGCCGGTCTCCTCGGGGAAAAGCTCGCGGACCGTGACGTTCAGCGCGGCGGCGACGGGCACGCCGAGGAGTCCGCCCAGGATCCCCCACGTGCTCAACCCCACGAGCACGGCAAATATCGTGATCACCGGGTGCAGGTGGACGGCCCGCCCGATCACGAGCGGCATCACGACCTGGTCCTCCAGCTGACGGACCACGATGTAGACCACCAGGACCACGATCGTGGTGTCGCTGCCGCGCGTGGCGAAGGCAACCGTCCCGGCCAGCCCCGCGGCGATGATCGGACCGACGAGAGGGATGATCTCGAGGACGCCGCTGGTGATGGAGAGGGCCAGGGCGAACGGGACGTGCAGAATCGGTCCGAGGATCACGTACAGGACGATTGCGACCAGGGCGATCAAGAACAGCTGGCCGCGCAGCCAGCGGCCCAGAACCACGTGAATCCGCTGGGCGATCCGGAGAGCGTCGGCTCGCTGCTCGCGATCCATGAAACGCAGCGCGAACTGACCGAAACGGCGGCCGTCGAGCAGGAAGTAGAAGGTCACGATCAAGGTGAGAACGACCTGGAGCCCGACCTCGACCGCCTGCTCGGCCAGGTGAACCGCGTCGGTAGGCGTCGAGAGCACGCCCAGGATCGCCGAGCGGAGCTGTTTCGCCAGCTCGGCCACGGAGAAGGTATTGCCGGCGATCACGACGGTATCGCCGAGGAGCTTGTGGAGGGCGGAATAGACGACATCCTGCCGCCCGGTGGTGAGCTCCCGCAGCTCCTCGCCGGCACGCCCGGCGGCGAAGTACGCCAGGACCCCGAGGAAGCCCAGGACGACCACGTAGCCGATGGCGATGACCAGCGCGCGCGGCCAGCCGGTCTTCTGCTGGACCGTCGAGACGACCGGCGCGAACGCGTAGGCCAGCACTGCGGCCACTACGAACGGGCCGATGACGCCGCGCGCCAGCCAGACCACGAAGCCCGTAGCGACCAGCAGCGCGAGCAGCCGAATACGCCGCCGCGTGAGGTATGCGCCGGTGGCGTCAATCATTCGCTTCGCCGATCATCGGTCCCGCTCCCATGCAGCCTCCTCCCGCCGGCCGATCGAGGCCGGTAGCCGGTTGCAGCCAGTAGCCTAACGCAGCCCGAACTCCCGGAGAGGCCGCCTGGCGGCGGTGTGGCGGCCCCCCGCGGCGGCGTGGCCCGTGGCAGCGTGGATCGCAGGCCAGCCGGGGCCCGAGCCACAGAGGCCATGGATGGTACGCTCCGAACATGAATGAACCTGGCCCGCGCGGCCCACGAGACCGGGCCGCGGACGGAGGTGACGAGCGGCCGGGAGGCAATCCCGGACTCGTCGCCGTACCTCAAGCTCGAGACTGCCCCGAGACCGAAACGCCGGGCGATGCAGGGGAGCGGGAGCCGACCGGCGCCCAGGCGGGCCCGGCGGCCGGCGCGATCGACGGACACGGCGCGATCGAGATTCCGCCGCCGCGAACCGCCATACCCGATCCACCGAGATTCGGCCGCCACTACGTACCCGACGGCGAAGACGACGGCTCCGGGCAGCCCGCCGGCGAGTCGGGGCTCCAGGGCCCGACGGCAAGCGGCGAGGCCGAAGACGAGGGCGCCGGAGGCATCGTCGGCGCCCTGGCGAGCCTTGGCGAGCCGGTGGTCAACGTCGTTGAGCCAATCGTCGAACACGTTGTCATGCCGGTCGCGGGTGCCATCGGAAACGTGCTGGGGGCGGCGAGCCAGGCATTCGGGGTCCGCGCCGCGATCGCCGACCGGCTCGGCCGTCGCGGCCCGGCGGAGCCTCTCGCCAACCTGTACGAGGTCCATCCCGAAGCCAGGCTCGCCTCTCCGCGCGAGCTCGGTTTCCGTTTCGTTCCGATCGAGGACATCCGCGGCACGGCCGTCGCGGGAATGGCCCAACGCGGCGACGACTTCCTGCCGCTGCCGCCCTTCCGCGGCTCGAACTGGGAAGGCCGCTGGCAGAGGATCAGGGACGCGAACACCCGCCTCCAGCCGCTTCCCCCGGTGGACCTCATCAAGTACGACGGCGGTTACTGGGTCGTAGACGGACACAACCGCGTCGCGGCCACGATCTACTCGCGGGGCGTCGGTCTCGACGCGATGGTGGTGGAGCTCGTGCCGATGGGAGGCCACGTGAGCGAGAAGCCATCCGGCGTCCTGTCGTTCATGGGCGAGGCCGGGGCGATGCGGGCGGCGGCACAGGGACGGCGGCCGGCCGTGGGCACTCGCGTCTCCCAGCCGAGCGTGCCCGCGCCGGAGACGGCGCCTTCGAAGGGCGGCAAAGGCGGGCCGCGCAAGCAGGAACGGTCCGTGCGGTCACGAACCGGGACGGACGGGGACGGCGAGCCCCGATGACTCACCGTCTCACTCTCGAATGGCCGGACGACCGCCCCTTCAGGGATCGAGACGGAGCCGCGATACGCATCCTCGCCGTTTCCGACGTCCTCGAGCCAACCCTCACGGATGGGCGCAACAGGAACGGCATGGGCCCGATCGACCTGATCGTCGGTTGCGGCGACCTGGACTTCGACGACCTGGCGTACGTCGCCGACTCCTTCGACGCGCCGATGGTGTACATCCGAGGCAACCACGACTCGGGCAACGACTGGCGCCACGCCTCCGGCTACTGCCCCGTACCGATGCCGTCCAACTCGGTTACGCGGAGGAACGGCCTGTCCATCGGCGGGCTCAGCTGGCCGGGCACCCACGGCCAGGAATCGGTGAGGAGCGAGAGCGGCGCCTGGCGCCAGGCACTTGCCCTGGCGGTTCGCCGGATCGGACGCGGAGACCCGCTCATCATCATCAGCCACGTTCCCCCGGCCGGCGCCGGCGACGTGCCGACGGATGCCTACCATCGCGGCTTCAAGGGCTACGCTTGGCTGCTGCGGCATCTCGCGCCGCGGCTCTGGCTTCACGGTCACACGCCACTTGCGTCTACGCGCGACTGGCACGTCACCGCGGGCGCCACCGAGGTGGTCAACGTCACGGGGGCGGTGCTGATCGAGCTGATCCCCGAATCGAAGATGAAGAAAGCCGCCGACCGGGCCGAACCCGGCACTTCTCAACCTTTGCCCGAGACGCCCGACGTGCCCAAGACGCCCGACGCGCCCGAGACGAAGGAAGAGGAGGCGGCGACCCGGACGAGCCGCTAGAGAGCGAGCGGGTCGGCAGCCTCGGGATCGACACCGAGCTCGGCGGCCAGGGCGGCCGCCTCCGCCGCCGGCATGCGTCCGTCGCGCGCGAGCCCAACGGCGGCGGCCGCGGCGACGTGGGCCGGGTCGATCTCGAAGAGCGCCCGGAGCGCCTCGCGCGTGTCCGACCGCCCGAAACCGTAGGTCCCGAGAACGATCCGATTCTGAGGCAGCCAGGGTCCAACCAGGTCCGGATAGGCCCGTATCCAGTCCGTGGCGATGACGATCGGGCCGCCATCCGCCGGGAGAATCTGAGAGACATAGGGAACGCGCGCAGGCTCGGTCGGATGGAGGCGGTTCCACCGGTCGGTGGCCAGGCCGTCGCGCCGGAGCTCGCCGAAGGACGTGGCGCTGTATACCTCCGCCGCGATCCCGCGCTCGGCGAGCAGATCCCGAGTGGCCACGACCTGCGGGAGGATCGAGCCGCTGCCTATCAGCCGGACGGGCGGGCCGTCGAAACGCGCCCGCTTGCCGAGCTCGGGAGCCGGCAGAAGCCGGTACAGGCCGCGGACGATCTGCTCGTCGGTCAGATCGGCCGGACGCGCCGGCATCGAGTAGTTCTCGTTGTAGAGCGTGACGTAGTAGTAGACGTCGCGATCGAGCGACTCCAGGCCGAGGCGGCCGACGTCGTGCGGCGAGGACCCGTTGCCGCTCGACGCCGCGCCCCCGGCGTACATCCGCTCGATCCCTTGGCGAACGATCGCGGCGAGCTCGTAAGCGTAGGCCGGGTCGTAGGCTCGGACGTTGGGCACCACCGAGAAGAGCACGTGCGAGTGCCCGTCGTCGTGTTGCAGGCCTTCTCCGGTGAGCGTCGTCCGGCCCGCCGTCGCGCCCATGACGAAGCCTCGTCCGCGGATGTCGCCGAGGGCCCAGAACTGGTCGCCGGTGCGCTGGTAGCCGAACATCGAGTAGAAGATGTAGAACGGGATGAGGGGCTGGCCGTGCGTAGCGTAGGCAGTCGCGGCCGCCTGGAGCGAGGCGACCGCGCCCGATTCGGTGATCCCCTCTTCGAGCACCTGGCCGTCCTGGGCCTCGCGGTAGCTCAGGACCAGCTCCGAGTCCACCGGCTCGTAGCGCTGGCCGAAGGCGGCGTAGATGCCCACTTCCTTGAAGAGCGGATCCAGGCCGAACGTGCGGGCTTCGTCGGGGACGATCGGCACGACTCGCGCGCCGATTCCGGGGTCGCGGATGAGGTTTCGGAGCAGCCGGCCAAAGGCCATGGTCGTGCTCACGGCCACGGACGAGCCGGTCGTGAACTCCGCATCCGCTTCCTTGCGCGGCGAAGGCAGGGCGGCCGCCCGTACTACACGCCGCGGCACGAACCCGCCGAGTGCCCGGCGGCGCTCCAGCAGATACTGGATCTCCTCCGAATCGGGGCCGGGGTGGTAGTAGGGCGCGTCGTGGAGCTTGTCGTCCGGGATCGGCAGCTCGAGACGGTCGCGGAAGATCCGCAGCTCGGCCTCGGAGAGCTTCTTGGCCTGGTGAGTGATGTTGCGCGCTTCGACGCCGGGACCGAGAGCCCAGCCCTTGATGGTCTGGGCGAGGACCACGGTCGGTGCGCCGCGATATTCCGTGGCGGCCTTGTACGCGGCGTAGACCTTCCGGTAGTCGTGTCCGCCCCGCCGCAGGTGGGCGATCTCGTCGTCTGAGAGGTGCTCAACGAGGCGGCGCAACCGCGGATCCGGCCCGAAGAAATGATCCCGGATGTAGGCGCCGCCGGAAACGGAGAACTTCTGGAACTCGCCGTCCACGGTCTCGTTCATCTTGTTCACCAGGACGCCGTCCGTATCGCGGGCGAGGAGGTCGTCCCACTCGCGGCCCCAGATCACCTTGATGACGTTCCAGCCGGCACCGCGGAAAAGCCCCTCGAGCTCCTGGATGATCTTGCCGTTGCCCCGGACCGGACCGTCCAGCCGCTGCAGGTTGCAGTTCACGACGAAGGTCAGGTTGTCCAGGCCGTCCCGGGCCGCCAGGGACAGGGCGGTCGTCGCCTCTGGCTCGTCCATCTCGCCGTCGCCCAGGAAGGCCCAGACGCGCGATTCGGACGTGTCCGCAAGCCCTCGATTGGCCAGGTATCGGTTGAGCCTGGCCTGGTAGATCGCGGCGATCGGTCCGAGGCCCATCGAGACCGTGGGGAACTCCCAGAAATCGGGCATCGTCCGCGGGTGCGGATAGCTCGGCAGGCCGACGCCGGAGATCGCCTCCATCCGGAAGTGATCCAGGTTCTCCTCGGTCAGGCGGCCCTCCAGGAACGCCCTGGCGTAGATGCCGGGAGCGGCGTGGCCCTGGAAGAAGATCTGGTCGCCCGATGCCCGGGCCCCGTCGCCGTCACGGCCGACTTCGCCGCCCGGCGACGCCGGATCCTTGCCCCGGAAGAAGTGGTTGAAGCCCACTTCGTAGAGCGTGGCCGCGCTGGCGTACGTGGCGAGATGGCCACCGATGCCCGAGGCTCGCGAGTTGGCGCGGATCACCATCGCCACCGCGTTCCAGCGGATCAGACGCCGGATGCGCCGCTCGAGCTCCTCGTCGCCCGGGAAGAAGGGCTCCTGCTCCGGGCTGATGGTGTTGATGTAGCGGGTCTGCGTGAGGGGTGGCAGGCCGACCCGGAGCTGGCGGGCGCGCTTGAGGATCTTGTAGAGCAGGAACCTCGCCCGCTCGTCGCCCTCCTGAGAGTGGATCTGGTCGAGCGCGTCGAGCCACTCCTGGGTCTCGTCCGGATCGATGTCGGGCAGCTGGTGCTTGAATTCGTCTATGTACATGGGCGTCGGACCACGGCTGGTCCGGCAGGGGCGACGGGCGAGTAGAGCGCGCCGGATTCGCTGCTACCGGTCTGGAGAGTAGCCCAAGCTCGGTGGGCCGGCCGTCAGAAACGTGCGCCGATCCGCACCGCGGTCGATTCGCCCAGGCGCGACGCATCCGGGGACCGGCCACCGTCCCCAAAAGCTTCGCCACGCAACCTTTTCGGCTCGCATTGCGAGCCAATAAGGAGCACAGTATCGAACGACAGCCCAGGGGGTTCCTCCCCGGATCGCCCTCGGGCAGAGGTGGACGCCCGCGGGCAGGAGGATCTCTTGAGCACTCAGCCGCTCGTGCTGGTAGCCGACGACGAACAGCGGATCACCAAGCTGGTGTCGATGGCTCTGAGTGACGAGGGCTTCAGAGTGGTCACCGCCTCGGGCGGCGAGGAAGCGCTGGTCAAGGCCGAGGAGATCCGGCCCGACATCGTGCTGCTGGACATAGTCATGCCCGACATGGACGGCATCGAGGTCATGCGCCAGCTCCGCGAGCGGCGTTCCGTGCCGGTCATCCTCCTGACCGCCAAGGGATCTGCGTCGGACAAGGCCAAGGGCCTGGATCTCGGCGCGGACGACTACGTTGCCAAGCCCTTCCACCCCGACGAGCTGGCCGCGCGAGTCAGGGCGGTCCTCCGGCGCGCCTCGGGGACGGCGTCCACGTCCGGAGCGGTGAAGTTCGACGATGTCGAGATAGACCTGGAGCGTCGGATCGTGACCCGGAATGGCGAGCTGGTCGAGCTCTCCAGGACCGAATGGCTGCTCCTGCAGCACCTGGCGGCAAATGCCGGCAAGGTCGTTCTCCACACGGAGCTGCTGACCAAGGTGTGGGGACCGGAATACCGCGACGATCTTCAGTACCTGCGGGTTTGGATCAGCCGCGTCCGGCGCAAGCTCGGCTCCAAGCCGGGCGATCCAGGCCGGATCAAGACATTCCAGGGGATCGGCTACCTGCTGGACGTCTCTGAGTCCTCCGACGGACACGATGGACACGAGGGACCGGACCGACGGGAGGGGCCGGACGGCAGACCGGCCGGCTCGCGAGATTTCGCCCCCGCCGAATAGGCCCCGCGGACCGAAGCTCTTCGCCGAGGCGGCCGAGGCCGAACGCCACGCCCGAGTACCGCCGCCGGGCCCGGACAAAGAAACAAGCGGCTCGAGGAGGGGGACCCGAGCCGCTTGTTGTCTCAATGAAGACGCCCCGTCACCGGCGTCTCCAGGAAGTGTTCTGATTGGAGGAGGAGCGTTGATCAGAACATTAGGAGCCGGAGCCTGACGGAGGCGTCGTGGCCGACGCGCTGTTCATCACATTCACGTTGCAACGATCTGGCTCAACGCTCGCAAGCGCCCGATCCGGCCGGCAGCCCTTGCCATGTCGGTCCCCATGCCGTACAAACGGTGGCCGAAGAACCTGCAAGGCGCGCTGTGCCGCGGCGGATCTCGACAGGAAGGTGCGTGGATGCGAGCAGGCTGGAACACCCCTCAGGCTGGTCCGTGGATGCTCGACGACCCGGACGCCAGGTACGACCCGCTGGTGGCGCTCGTGATCGTGGATGTCCAGAACGACTTCGCCGATCCGGCCGGGTCGCTGTCCGTCAGAGGTGGCGCGGACATCGTTCCGCTGGTCAACCTGGAGATAAGACGCGCCCTCGCCGCCGGCGCGGCCGTCGCGTACACCCAGGACTGGCACCCGCCCCACACTCCGCACTTCGCCCAGGACGGAGGGATCTGGCCCGTCCACTGCGTGGCGGAAACCTGGGGAGCGGAGCTGCACCCGAACCTCGCCGTCGCCGGTCCGATCGTCCGGAAGGGCTCGCACGGTGAAGACGGCTACTCCGGGTTCTCGATGAGGAATCCCGCCGGAGGCGCGCCGGTGCCGACGGAGCTCGACGCGACCCTGGCTCGCGGCGGCGCCAGGCGGATCGTGGTCTGCGGTCTCGCCACCGACTACTGCGTCAAGGCCACGGCGCTCGACGGGGTCCGCCTGGGCTACGAGACGGCCGTCCTGATCGAAGCGATCCGGGCAGTCGACCTGCAGCCCGGCGACGGCTCGCTCGCCCTCGACGAGATGGCGGCCGCGGGCGTACGGCTGATCGGCGTCCGAGCGGCGACGACCTAGCGGCGCCGGCTCCTCCGATGCAGATCCACCTGGTCGACGCCACCTACGAGCTCTTTCGCGCCTACTACGCGCCGAGGCCCACGACTCGAGCGCCGGACGGCCGCGACATCGGCGGGGTCGTCGGCCTGCTGTACAGCCTGCTCTCGCTTCTCCGGGACGAGGGCGCGACTCACGTCGGCTGCGCGACGGACCATGTCATCCGCTCGTTCCGCAATGGCCTGTATCCGAACTACAAGACGGAGGCCGGCGTCCCACAGGAGCTGCTCGATCAGTTCCCGCTTGCCGAGCGGGCGATGGAGGCCCTTGGCCTCGTGGTCTGGCCCGAGACCGACCTCGAAGCCTACGACGCCCTCGCGACGGCCGCCGCGCGGTTCGCGGCCCATTCGGACGTCGAGCGGATCGTCATATGTACCCCGGACAAGGATCTGGCCCAGTGCGTACGCGACGATCGCGTGGTCCTCCGCGACCGGCGCCGCGATCTGACCATCGATCGGGCCGGCGTCATCGAGCGCTGGGGCGTTCCGCCCGAATCGATCCCGGACTATCTGGCCCTGGTCGGAGATTCGGCGGACGGATTCCCGGGGCTGCCCGGCTGGGGCAAACGATCGGCCGCCACCGTGCTTGCCCGGTTCGGGCACCTGGAGGACATTCCGGCCGACGTGGCGGACTGGCACGCGGACGTCCGATCCGCGGGAGCGCTCGGCGTCGCGCTCCGAACGCAGTGGGCCGACGCGCTCCTGTTCCGCCGCCTCGCGACCCTGGTCTCCGACGCTCCCCTGCCCCAGACCGACCCGGAGGAGCTGCGCTGGCGCGGCGCGCGGCGGGCAGAGTTCGGGGCGCTGTGCGAGGAGCTCGGACAGCCACGATTGGCCGAGCGGCCGCACCTCTGGCGGGATTGACCGGAAGCTAGCTGAGCAGCTCCAGAATCGTGGCGTGGTGCCGCGGCGAGGCAGCCAGGCACGACCACTTCTTCGCCGGAGTGGCAAGGTCGAACCACGGCTTGCCGTCCAGGGTGGTCACCCGCGCTCCGGCTCGCTCGGCGATGAGCCCGGCGGCGGCCACGTCCCAGGCGGACAGGCCGGCGCTCTGGGCGTACACGTCGAAGCGGCCGCAGCCAACGTAGGCAAGCGTGAGCGAGGCCGAGCCCATGGATCGATGAGCACGGATCTTCCTGAGGGCCTCCCTCCGCTTCCGCACCGTCCCGCGGCCCCCGACGGCAAGGGTGGCCACGGCGTCTTCAAGCTGCTCCTTGTCGCCGACGTGGACCTGATGGCCGTTCCGCAGGGACGGGCCGTCGATCGAGCCCGCGAAGGTCTCGTCCCGGGTGGGGTCGTAGACGACGCCGGCCACCGGAGTGCCGTTGGCCACGAGGGCAATGGAGATACAGAAGAACGGGATGCCGTTGGCGTAGTTGATCGTGCCGTCGAGCGGGTCCACGATCCAGACCCGGGAGGGCTTCGGCTCGCCCGGCTTCGCGCCGACCGCGGCCACCTCTCCGATCTCCTCCGCGTAGAACGCGTCCGCCGGGTAGCGCTCCTGGACGGCCTCCATCACCAGGGCCTCGCAAAGGTGGTCCACCTCGGTCACGACGTCGCGCGGACCCTTTGCCCGGATGTCCTCCAGGTGCTCATATCGGTCGAGCTGGATCTGGCCGGCTCTGTGGGCCAGCTCTATGGCCAGCGCCAGCTCGTCGGCGTAGGCCTCGGACCGGCCGAGGGGATCGTGGTGGTGCGACTCTCCCATCAGCTTGCGATCCCGGCTTCGAGGGCGATCTCGATCGTCTGCTCGATGGCTCGATTGAGCTCCTCGAGCGGCAGATAGGACTCCTCCGATGTCGCCTCCTCGGACAGGACGTCGCTCACGGTGAGAATCGTCGCGGCGGCGACGTCGGCTCCGGCCGCATGAGCGCGGGCCGCAAGGTAGTAGAGAACGGACGACTCCATCTCGAAGGCGAGCACTCCGCGAGCGCGCCACCGGGAGAAGTAGTCCGAGTCCGGGTTGTAGAAGACGTCCACGGTCGCGACCTGGCCCACGTGAGGCGAGCGGCCCCGCTTCTCCGCGGCGTCGACCAGCGAACGAACGAGGCGGAAGTCCGCCGCGGGCGCATAGGCTTCGCCGTGCAGGTATGTGCGGGTGGCGCCATCCACAGGGGCCGCCGCGGACGCCACGACGATGTCGCCGGTCTTGATGCCGCGGCCGATCCCCCCGCAGGTCCCGACCCGGATGAGTCGCGTGGCGCCGAGGCGCAGCAGCTCCTCCACGACGATCGAGATGCTGGGAGCGCCCATGCCGCTCGTCTGGACGCTGACCGGAACGCCGTGATAGGTCCCCGTGTAGCCGAGCATGCCGCGGTGGTCGTTGACCAGCCGCGCCGCTCCCCGCCCGCCGTCGAACTTCTCGGCGATCCAGGTGGCCCGGTTTGGATCGCCCGGCAGGAACACGATCGGCGCGTAGTCGCCGGGCTCGGCCCGAAGATGGATCTGCGGCATTTCGTGTCTCCTGATCGATCCTGCGCGAGCGTGGAATCGCGGCGTCTCTCGCCGGCCACGACCGGATTCTAGCGGGCCGGGCCCCAGGCCCACCGACGGCGGCACTGCCGGCCGCGGCGGGAACGGGTCCGTTGTGGATATCTCGCAGCCGGAGTCGGATCATCGACGATCCTTGCCGCGAGAAAGGAAACGTCCGTGCATCCTCCCGGTGGACAAATCCGCGGAAACCTGGGAGCTTTTGCACAGGCGGCCGTCACGACCCATCGGGATGTCGTATGGTACCGATGGCTGAACGAGCCAGTACTTTCGGCGAGAGAGCAGGCGTAGGTGGCGCCTGACGCGAGTTCGAGACTTCTTGAGCCCTCGATTGGCCGGCCCCGTCTCCCGGCCAAGGTGCCCGCCGCGGGGGCCGAAGGTGAAGAGGAACCAGCGTGCGGTTCGGTCATGCACGACATGCCGCGGTAGAGCGTCTCCTCTGGTCGCGCGACAGCCGCCTTGTCTCACGCATAGCACAGAGCGTGCCCCATGCCCGCATCATCCCGATGGCGGATTCGGGCTGGTGTGTGGTCGCGTCGGCCGCCGACCTGCCTGAGGGGCTGGTAGCTCGCCTGTCCCAGACCTCCGTGTACGGCGTGAGCGACGTGGAGTCATCCCTTCCGGCCGCCGAACGTTACGTCGCCGCTCTCGGCAAGGCCGTCCAGAGCTCCGGCCTCGGCAATCGGATCGTCGAGGACGAGACGCCCGAGATGGCCAAGCGGAAGGTGCTCGACTACTTCTTCTCGCTCAAGGAAAGCCACCGGGTCGAGTTCCAACCCATCGTGGACCTGCGAACGATGCAGGCTCACGAGTGGGAGTGCCTGTTCCGGCCGCACATGCCGCTTCTCCCCCACTCCATCGGCGCCATGGTGGACGCAGCGCTCGAGGCCAAGCGGCCGGTCGACTTCGACGCCTTCGTCGTCGAGAACACGCTCGCCCGGATCGCCGCCGTGTCGCGGTCACGCGCGGTCGGGCCGGCGCTTCGCTTCAGCATCAACCTGCTGCCGGCCAGCCTGCTCGCGCCCCATTTCGAGGCGAGCGCGTTCGACGAGAGGGTCCGGGCAACTGGCCTGTCCCCCCGCCAGATCGTGGTGGAGTGCACGGAGCAGCAGGCCATCGGCGACGTTCAGCGGCTAAAGAAGCAGGTCCGGGCCCTGCGCAAGCTCGGCTTCGGCTTCGCCATCGACGACGCCGGCTCCGGATACGCCAGCTTCACGGTCATCGCCGCGCTGGAGCCCTCGATCATCAAGATCGATCGCGAGATCATCTACCGCATCGGCAACAAGGACAGCGACGCCAAGAAGGCGCTCGTGGAGGCGTTCGTCTCGTTCAGCCGCCGGATCGGGGCCAAGGTCGTCGCCGAGGGCATCGAGAACCGCCGCGATCTGCGCGCGGTTCAGGAACGCGAGGTCGACTTCGGCCAGGGCTACCTGCTCGGACGCTCTTCGGAGCTCCCCCAGGGTCCCCGACGGGTGGCCCTTCCCACGGAGCTGCCTCTGGTGGTCAAGAGCGTCGGGGGCTGGGAAGGCGCAGTGGCGCCTCGTCCGCGCGTAGTCTCGTCCAGGTAGACCTACCGACGACGCGGCATCCCGAGGTCGCGGCGTCGCGTCGGCCGTCGGGTGGCGTCGGCCCATCGGCCGATCAGCGGGGCGGACGGCATCCGCGCGCTACCATTGAGGTCGCGCAAACGCTGCTCAACCCTCGCCTCGGTGTAGCCCCATGTCATCGTCGCCCGATTCAGTGGCCCGTTCCGATTCCGCCGTCCGCCTTTCCGGCAGGGCCCGCGACTTCCTCGCGGAACCGCGCTTCGCGACCGTCTCGGTCCTGAACCCTGACGGCTCGCCGCTCCAGGCGGTGATCTGGTACAAGCTGGAGGACGACGCGATCGTCTTCAACAGCAGGCTCGGGCGCCACTGGCCCAACAACCTGATGAGAGACCAGCGCGTCTCGCTCCTGGTCGCCGACGGCTACGACTACGTGGAGGTTCGCGGCCGGGTGGAGGTCGACTGCGACGAGGCTCGCGGCCTCGCCGTGATCTCCGAGTTGACGCACCGCTATCAGAAGGACCCCGACGCGGCGGCCTCGCAGATAGCCGGGTTCGCCAGGGAGCGGCGGGTCACGTTCGTGCTCCGACCGGAGCGGATCTTCGAGCGGCTGCCGGACTGACACGAATCCGCCGGCCACGCGACGAGCGCGCCGGCCGTCGGCCGCACACCGGCCCCGTGCCGGCCACATCGAAAGACGACGACCTCCACACCCAAGGCTGCTGCCGGGGAGGACAAAAGATGGCCAGGGCTAAGATCGGCTACGCGGCGATGCTCGAGCAGTTCCCGCCCGGTGAGGTCGTCGACCTGTCGGCCCGCGCCGAGGCCGCCGGCTTTTCGGGCGTGATGGCGGCGGATCACTTCCAGCCCTGGATCCCGCGCCAGGGCAACGCGTCTTTCGTCTGGGAAGTGCTGGCCGTGACGGGCGCGCGGACCACGGGCGATCTGGGGCCCGGAGTGACCTGCCCGTCGTTCCGGATGCATCCCGGCATCGTGGCCCAGGCCGCGGCAACCCTCGAGGTCTTCTACCCGGGCCGGACGTGGCTCGGACTCGGCTCCGGCGAGGCGCTCAACGAGCACGTCTTCTCGGGTTACTGGCCGGAAACGCCCGAGCGGATCAACCGCATGTTCGAGGCCATCGAGATCATCTCCAAGCTCTTCACCGGCAAGGACGTCAAGCACGACGGCCGCTTCTTCAAGATGGAGACCGGGCGGCTGTGGACGCTGCCGCCGAAGGCGCCGCCGATTTACGTGGCCACGGCCGGGCCGGTGACGGCGAAGCGAACGGGCCAGTTCGCCGACGGGATCATCACCGTGGGGGCGCCCGAGGCGAAGCTCGAGACCGTCTTCTCCAAGTTCGCCGAGGGCGCCCGGGAGGCAGGCAAGGATCCTTCGACGATGCCGAAAATCCTCCAGCTTCACCTGTCCTGGGCGCCCACGGACGAAGAAGCCATCTCCAACGCGGTCACGGAGTGGCCCAACGGCGGCATGCCCTACCCCAAGCAGGACATCCGGTCGCCCATGGATTTCGAGCAGATGGCGAAGTTCGTGCGGCCCGAGGATTTCAAGGGACGGATGCTCATGTCCTCGGACCTCGAGGTCCATCGCCGCGAGATCCAGAAGTTCCTCGACATGGGCTTCGACCAGATCTACCTCCACAACGTCGGGCGCAACCAGGCCGAATGGATCGACATCTTCGGCCGCGACGTGCTGCCCAAGCTGACGGCATAGCCGAGCCGCCGGACCGGCCCGGCCGAGAGGACGGTTCGCCGGAGAGGTTCTCGGTCACTCCGCACCAACGAGAAGTGGCGGCCCAGGACGCGGCGCCGCAGCAAGGAGGAAACGATGCCCGGCATCAAGCTCGGACTCCTGTGCTGGAACGAGAACACGCAGTGGGGCCCGCTTCTGGAGACGGCCGTCCGGGCCGACCAGCTCGGCTACGACAGCCTGTGGGCTTGGGACCACCTCTACCCGATCGTGGGCGACCCGCACGGGCCGTTCTTCGAAGGCTGGCTGACGATCACGGCCTGGGCCATGGCCACGAAGCGCGCCCACGTCGGTCTGATGGTCGGCGCCAATCCGTTTCGCAACCCGGCACTCGTGGCCAAGATGGCCTCCACCCTGGACCAGATCAGCGGCGGCCGGGCCTACCTCGGCATCGGAGCGGCCTGGAACGAAATCGAAGCTCGCGACTTCGGCGTCGAGTTCGGCTCCGGGCCGCCCGAGAGGCTGCGCTGGCTCGGCGAGGCTCTGCCGGTCATCCGCGGGATGCTCCGCGGCGAGGAACCCACGGCGGCCGGCAACCGATACCACGCCGTCCACGTTCGAAACGATCCGCTGCCGGTCCAGCCACGCCTGCCGATCCTCGTCGGCGGCGGTGGCGAGAAGGTCACCCTCAAGCTGGTGGCCGAGTACGCGGACGCGTGCAATCTCGGCGGCGGTTTCGAGACGGTCAAGCGCAAGGAGGCAATTCTTCGCGAGCACTGCGCGGCCGTCGGCCGGGACGAGCGCGAGATCGAGCGGACTGTCGGCGTCGGCATCGGGGTCATCCGGGACTCGCACGCCGAGGCGGAGCGCGTCTTCGCCCGGCTCAACGAGAACAACCGGATAGCTCATCCGTGGGAGGACCAGCCGGTCGGGACGCCGGAGGAGGTCACCGAATACCTCACGCCATTCGTGCGGCTCGGCTTCCGGCATCTGATCGCCGGCCATCCGGCCCCGTACGACGAGGAAACGGAGACGCGTCTCGCCCGCGAGGTCAGGCCCAGGCTCGAAGCGCTCAGCTAGAGACGGCCGCGGCGGCGTAGAATCGGCCGGTGGGTGGGGCTGGAGGGACGGCCGATGGGGAATCCGAGGCTGAACCGTAGAAATGGCGTGTCGCCCGGTGGGTGCCCGTGGACCCTGGCCGACGGGCCGGACGCCACTGTCTTCCCGCCGCGGGTCGAGGCGATGTTCGCGCGGATCGACGCGGCCGTCTGCGACCGATCCTCCGGACCGGCGCCGCTGCCGGGCTCGCGTTCCACGTCTACCGGCCGACTCGAGTTCCTGGCAGCCGAGGGGGAATCGTGATCATCGATGGCCGTTCGGTACCGGAAGGTACGACGTTCGATGCCGACGTGTGCATCGTCGGCAGCGGCTTCGCCGGGCTCGCGCTCGCACAGCGCCTGGGGCAGCGATCGAAACTCCGCGTCGTCGTGGTCGAGAGCGGGGGCCTGCGATGGGAGGAGGCGACCGCGGACCTGGCACGAGGCGAGGTCGTTGGGCTGCCGTACTATCCGCTCCACGAAACCCGCGTCCGGGCGTTCGGCGGCACGAGCGCCTCGTGGGGAGGGGTCTGCACACCGCTCGAGCCGAATGCTTTCCGGCCACGTCCCTGGCTGAACTCGCCCGGCTGGCCCATCGACCAGGCCGAGCTGAATGCCTACTCGGATGAAGCGCTCGAGTTCTGCGGCGTCGACCACAAAGAACGCGATGACGTCGACCGGGAAAACGAGCTCGCGCTGTCGACCACGCCGCTCGATCCGGCCCGACTCCAACCGGGTTTGATGTACAACAGCCGGCCGGTGAGGCTGGTCATGACCTGTCTGCCGGCGATGCGAGCATCCGAATCAGTTCGGGTGCTTCTGCACTCGACTGCCACCGAGCTGCAGGCGAACGAGTCGGCGGGGCACGTGGAGTCCCTCAGAGTCAGATGCCTGTCGGGCAACGGGTTCTCCGTCACGGCTCGCACCTACGTTCTGGCAGGCGGAGGGATCGAGAACGCCCGCCTTCTGCTGACCTCCCGCGGCTCCAGCTCGGTCGGACTCGCGAACAGCTCGGGAGCAGTCGGCGCCTGCTTCCAGGAGCATCCACGCGCCCGCTCCCGCTACCGCGTGCGGTCGGGCGTGACCCCGCTGGCCCGAGTCGTCGGCTCTGGAGCAGCCGGCACCCTGCGATTCTCCAAAGTCGCGCTGCCTGAAGAGGTCCAGCAGGCGGAGGGCCTGCTCACATTCCACGCCAACCTGCAGGCTGGGTACTTCGGCGAACTGACGCACGAGTGGGAGGGAATTCGGAGACTGGGCATCCGGTTCACTCGGCCGTGGAACGAGATGCCCTATTTCCATGCCGCAGGAGGCGGAAGGCTTCGACTCCGCGCGAAGGACGTGCTCGCCGCCGCCAGGCGTCCGGACGTTGCCTTGATCACGTCGTACTCGGTGGTGTTCGGTCCGGCGAGGCTTCGGCGCTTCGTCGAGATCTATTGCGGCATCGAGCAGCTGGCGCGGCCGGAAAACCGCATCGAGCTGGGCGCGGAGCTCGATCCCTTTGGCATTCCCAGGCCGCGGATCCATTGGGCATTGGGCGAAGTCGAGGAGCGAACCTACAAGCGAGGCCTGCAGTCGGTGCTTGCGGAGCTGGAGAAGCTGGAGCCCGGGATCGCCTCGGCGGCGGTCGAGGAAGGCGATGGATGGCCCGACGGAGTGGTCGGGACGTGGCATCACATGGGCACGACCCGAATGGATCCCGACCCGAGCCGCGGCGTGGTCGACCGGAACTGTCGCACGCACGACGTGGACAACCTGTTCATCGCCGGCGGCTCCGTCTTCCCCACTTCGGCCTCTCTCGCCCCCAGCCTCACGATCGTCGAACTGTCCATGCGCCTGGCGGACCACCTGGCCGCACACCTGGCGTAGTCGACGCTGCAGGCGAGACGCCCCGGCGATCGCCCCACGGGGCGCCTTCGGCGGCGAACACGGTTCTTTCGACTCGGGCGCCCGGCCGCGCTAACCTTTGGCCATCCATCAGCTGTCGATCGGAGAAGCGATGCGTGTCGTTTGCCTGGCGGGGGGCGTCGGCGGAGCCAAGCTGGCCGACGGGCTGGCGCAGGTGCTGCAACCTGGCGAGCTGACCGTCGTCGTCAACACCGGCGACGACTTCGAGCACCATTCGCTCGCGATCTGGCCGGACCACGACACCGTTCTCTACACGCTGGCCGGCATGGCCGATCCGGTCCAGGGCTGGGGCATCGAGGGCGAGAGCTGGCACGTGATGGACCAGCTTGCCACTCTTGGCGAGCCGACCTGGTTCCGCCTGGGCGACAAGGACATCGCGACGCACCTGTATCGAAACGAAAGGCTCCGCCGCGGCGTGCGGCCGACCGAGATCGCGCTCGAGCTTGCGGCTGCGCTCGGCGTTCGATCCATCGTCCTGCCCATGACCGACCAGCCCGTTAGAACTCGAGTCCGGACGGATGAAGGCTGGCTGGACTTCCAGGACTACTTCGTCCGACTTCGCCAGGAGCCCGCCGTCCGCGAGGTCGCCTATGGCGGCGCGGGGCTGGCAGCGGCCACGCCGGAGGTCGAGGCGGCGATCGCCGCGGCCGAGATCGTGGTCGTGGCCCCGTCGTACCCGGTCGTCTCGATCGGCCCGATCCTCGCGGTCCCCGGCATTCTCGAGTCGATACGGGAAGTGCGCGGCCGTGGCGCGCCGAGCGTCGGCGTCTCCGGAATCGTGGGCGGCAAAGCGCTCCGCGGACCGGCCGACAGGATGCTCACGAGCCTCGGCGAGGAGTCGAGCGCCCTGGGGGTCGCGCGGCGCTACGCCGGCTTCGACCTCCTCGACGGTCTCGCCATCGACGACCAGGACGCGTCGCAGGCCGGCGCGATCGCGGAACTCGGGATCCAGCCACTCGTGACCGCAACCGTCATGACAAACCGAGCCTCTCGAGCCGCGCTGGCGAGCGCCGTTCTCGAGTTCGCCATAGGGATCGCCACGGGCCGGACGACCGAGGCGGGCGCCACGTGAAGGCCGCGGATCTCTCGCGCATCGTGGCCGTGGTCCCGGTCCGGTCGCTGACCGGCTCCAAGTCCCGGCTCGGCGAGCCGCTCGACGCGGAAGAGCGGGCAAGCCTCGTGCTCGGCCTGCTTCGCCGGACCGTACTGGCGGCCCTCGCCGCCCGGCGGCGCTCCGGAGTGGTCGTCGTCTCGATGGACGACGAGCTCCTCGACGAAGCCGCCTCGCTCGGCGCGGCGACTCTGCTCCAGGGCACCGACGGGCTGAACGAGGGTCTGCGCGAGGCGCGCGAGGCGGCGAACCCCGAGGCGACAGCGGTGCTCATCCTGCCCGCGGACCTGCCGGACGTGGCCGCGTCGTCGATCGACCAGCTCGCCGAGGCGGCCGAGCTGGTCGCGGCCGCGAATCCCGACCGGCCCGTGGTCGCTCTCGTCCCGGATCGCCACGGGACGGGCACGAACGCCCTCCTGATGTCTCCTCCGGGCGTCATCGAGTTCTGCTTCGGCGAGGGCAGCCGGGCGGCCCACGAGGCGGCCGCTCGACGCGCGGGGGCCGGTTACGTGGAGCTCGACGGGCCGCTTGCCTTCGACCTGGACACACCCGAGGATCTGCTGCTGGCCGATCTCCATGGACTAGACCACGAGGCCGGGCGGTGAGCGCCGGAATGGGCGGCGGGATGAGCGGCGGCGCAAGGGCCCGCGGCGCGGACGGTCAGCTCTGGGTCGTCTCGCTCCAGGGGATCCCGGAGATTCGCGTCGGCGACGACCTGCCCGCCCTGCTGATTTCCGCCCTCCGGACCACCCCGGGCGCCCTGCCCCTGACCGCGGACGACGTGGTGGTCGTTACTCAGAAGATCGTTTCGAAGGCGGAGGGGGCGATCGTCGATCTCACCGCGATCGAGCCTCGCCCCGAAGCCGTCGAGTTCGCCCGGCGGTGGGATCGCGACCCCCGCCAGCTGGAGGTGGTCCTGCGCGAGGCACGGCGCGTGGTTCGGATGGCCAACGGCGTTCTCATCACGGAGACGCGCCACGGCTTCATCTGCGCCAACGGCGGCGTGGACGCGTCCAACGTGGGTCCGGAGAGCGGCAGCATCGTCACGCTGCTGCCGGTGGACCCGGACGCTTCGGCGGACCGTATCCGGGAGGCGATCCGAGCCGAGCTGGAGGTGGACGTCGCGGTGCTGATTTCGGACAGCTTTGGCAGGCCGTGGCGGTGGGGCATCACCGACGTGGCCATCGGCGTCAGCGGCATGGTCCCGCTCGACGACCTCCGCGGAACCCCCGACGCGGACGGGCGGGTCATGAAGAGCACCGTCCGCGCCACGGCCGACGAGATAGCCACGGCCGCGGAGCTGGCAATGGGCAAGATCACGAGGCGCCCTGCGGCCGTGGTCCGTGGCGCACATCCGACTCGGGGCGAGGGCCGCATCGCGGACGTGCTGATGCCCGGCGAGTTCGACCTGTTCAAATGACCCCTCGCCAGGCACGGCCGGAACGGCTGGCGGCAGGCATGGGCCGCGCGGCCGCTCCGCGTTCGGACGCCGCCGCTTCGCGTTCGGACGTCGCCGGCGCGAGCGGAGCGGCCGGTGGCGCCTCCGACCAGCCTCTCGTCGCCCGCTTCGAGGTCGAGGGCGCGCTCGATCTCCGGCTCACGCTCGGGCCGCTCCGCCACGGCGGCCCCGATCCCACGATCAGATTCCGGCCCGACGGCGTCTGGCTGGCGCGCCGGACCGAGGCCGGAGCGGCCACGCTGCACCTGAGCGAAGCGCGCGAGGCCGAGGAATGCGTGGCTGTCGTCGCCGAGGCATGGGGTCCGGGAGCGGCGCTCGCCATCGAGGCCGTGCCGGGCCTGGCCGGCCTGCTCGACCAGCCGGAGCTCCTGATCCCGCGGCATCCCCTCATCGCGGAGCTGACGCGCAGGTTGCCGGGTCTGCGCCTGACCCGCACCGGCCAGCTGCTGCCCGCCCTCATACCGGCCGTCCTCGGTCAGAAGGTGACCGCGATCGAGATGATCCGCGGCAACGCCCTGCTGCTTGCCCGCCTCGGCGAGCCGGCCCCGGGACCCGGTACGGCCCTTGGTCTGCGCGTGCCTCCGACCGGTCCCAGCATCGCCACGCTCCCCTACTTCGAGTTCCACCCCATGGGGGTCGAGCGCCGGCGAGCGGACGTGCTGCGGAGCCTCGGCGCGCGGGAGGCATCGATCGAGGCGCTCATGCGGGGTTCGCCCGGCGAGGCCTACTCGCGACTCCAGTCGTTCCCGGGAGTCGGGCCGTGGACTGCGGCGGAAGCATGCCGGCTCGCCTTCGGGGACCCGGACGCGATCAGCCTCGGCGACGCCCACACGCCGGATCTGGTGGCCTGGGCGCTGGCCGGTGAGCCTCGCGCCGACGACGATCGGATGCTCGAGATCCTGGCGCCCTATCCGGGCCAGCGCGCCAGGGTCGTGACCCTGCTGGAAGCCGCGCGAATCGGCATCCCCCGATTCGGTCCGCGGTTCTCGCCCCGGCGGATCGATCGGATCTAGGTGACGCGCAAAGCGACGCGCGAAGCGACGCGCGGCGCGGGCGGCCGGCAAGGAGCGACCGGCACGCCACCGAGCGGAAGAGGGACGGCTAGCAGCCCGCCAGATAGCGGCACGGATTGACCGCGTCGGAGTTGTTGCCGAGGGCCCACGGATAGCCCAGCCACACCTCGAAGTGGAGGTGCGGTCCCGTGGCGACGCCGCTCGTGCCGACCCGGCCGATCACCTGACCGGCACGAATGCCCTGCCCGACGCGCACGCCGACATACGACAGGTGGTTGTACGTCGTGTAGAGCTTGGTGCCTTCCCTGACCCAGATGACGTTGCCGCCGCCCGTGTACGACCGCCAGCCCGCGTACACCACCGTCCCGCTCGCGGCCGCGTAGATGGGGGCGCCGTAGGACGTCGCGATGTCGATGGCGTGGTGGCCGGACCAGAAGAACTGGCTCACGTAGTTGTCGCCCCCGAGCGGCCAGCGCCAACCTCCGGGAGCGGCGACTGAGGGTGCCTTGACGACCGTGGGCTTGGGAATGGGGCCGCCGCTCGCACCGGGGATGATGACCGCCTCGCCGAGGACGACGGTCGCATCGGCCAGGTTGTTGGCATCGATGATGTCCTGAGGGGCTATGCCGTACTTGCTTGCCAGCGACGCCAGGGTGTCCTTGGGCCCGATGACGACGATCAAGCCGTCCATCGGCGGAATCACGAAGCTCTGACCGATCCGAAGCCTGGTGGGATCGGGGATCCTGGTCTTGTTGGCCCAGTAGATGGTCGTGGACGCGAGCCCGAAGCGCGCGGCGATCTTCGAGATCGTGTCGCCGGACTTGACCGTGTACGAGCCCAGCAGCGCCCGCACGTCCGAACCCGCGGCCGGGATCTGCAGGGTGTTGGAGATGGACCCGTCGCCGAAGTAGAGGTCGTTGAGGTCGGCGGCGGCCGGCCCATCGCCGGCGCCGTACTGGCGCACGGGAACCACCGCGGAGCTGCCGGTGGCGGCGTCCTGAGTCGGCTGGGAAGTGGCGGCCGCGGCGGAGACGGGACGAGCAACGGGCAGGCTGCTCACGACAGCGGCGACGACCAGGAGCGCGCAGAGCCCCACGGGTATCAGCCTCTCGAGCCCGTCACCGGCGCGCAGGGCCGAAACGATGCGACCTGCCGGCCGGCCGACATCGGGCCGCGCGGCGGCTGAGCTCGACTCGTCGTCCGGGGATGGCGCCACGAGGGCGCGGATGCGGTCCAGCAGGACCGACGCTCGCTGCAATAGATACTCCAGCTGGACAATTCCGGACCCGCGACGGCCCGGAACCGTATGCCATCGGTCCCCAACCGTAGCAGAGGACGGCGAGACTGTGCAAACGACGGGGACGGCCCACGAGGCGGCCCTGTCGATTCGAGGCCCGGACGCCGCCGGACTCGCCCCGGTAGGCGGTCCGACCGCCGCCGTTTCGGGCCGCGCGCGAAGACCCGAATCGTTGCGGTGCTAACCTGTGGCCGCTGCAACGAGTCCCCGAGCCGGCCATCGCCGGCGGCCCGTGCCCTTACCTGGAGTGGGCAAGTGAGAGTCGGCCTACAGATCCCCTCGTTCACCTGGCCCGGCGGAGACGCCGCCATCGGTTCAACGCTCGCGCGCGTCACCGAGACCGCCGACGCGGTCGGGTTCGACTCGCTCTGGGTCATGGACCACTTCTTCCAGATCCGGTCCGTCGGCCCGGCGGAAGACCCGATGCTCGAAGGCTGGACGACGCTCGGATTCATGGCCGCTCATTCGACGAAGGCGACGCTCGGCTTGATGGTCGGCGGCGTCCATTACCGGCAGGCCGGGCTGTGGGCCAAGGCCGCAACCACGCTCGACGTCTTGAGCGGCGGCAGAGCCTATCTCGGGATCGGCGCCGCCTGGAACGAGCAGGAGAGCCACGGCCTGGGCTTTCCCATGCCCCCGCTCGGGGTGCGATTCGAGATGCTCGAGGAGACGCTCCAGATCTGCCATCAGATGTGGCAGGGCGACCACGGAAGCCAGACCGCGTTCCCGGGCCGGCACTTCCAGGCGGAGCGGCTGCTGAACTCGCCCCAGGCGATCAGCCGGCCGCACCCGCGGATCCTCATCGGCGGCGGCGGCGAGCAGAAGACCCTGCGCCTGGTTGCGCGCTACGCCGATGCCACGAACATCTTTGGCGGCCCCGAGCAACTCAAGCACAAGTTCGCCGTTCTGAGGCAGCGCTGCGACGAGGAGAAGCGGCCGTTCGAGCAGATCGAGCGGACGAATCTCCAGACCGTGGATGTCGGCCAGGAGTCGCCCGATCAGATCGTCAAGCGCTTCCGGGGCCTGGCCGCCGTCGGCGTCCAGCACGTCATCTTCAACTTGACCGACGTGGCCAGCCTGTCGAACCTGGAGACGCTCGGCCGCGAGGTCCTGCCCGCCGTCCACGACCTGGAGCCGGCGGCGATCTAGGCCGTCCGGCGCGCGGCGCGGGAGCGGATCGGCGCCCGATCGAAGCCGGGCATGCCACTCGGGCCATACTCCCAGGGAGTATCCACCAGGTGCTAGGATCTGATCTATGACTGACGAACGACCCACCAGGCTGAGCCTTGGCGGCCTCAAGCTCCAGACCCTTGCCCCGCTCGAGAGCGACGGCGACCAGATCGCCATGCCGGCACGTCGACCGACTTCGGGCGAGCCCGTCTCGACCCGCGTCGTCATCGTCGGTTCGGGCCCGGCCGGCCTCACGGCGGCTATCTACGCGGCCCGGGCGAACCTCGCCCCGATCGTGATCGGCGGCCTCGTCGGCGGCGGCCAGCTCATGGTCACCAGCGACGTCGAGAACTACCCCGGATTCCCCGAAGCCATCGCCGGACCGGAGCTGATGGATCGCTTCCGCGCCCAGGCGCTGCGCTTCGGCGCGCGGATCGTGGATGCGGACGTGGATCGGGTCGACTTCGCCGGCCGGCCCTTCCGGTTGTGGGCCGACGGCGTCGAATATCGAGCCGACGCGGTCATCGTCGCCACGGGCGCCGAGGCGATCTGGCTGGGCATCGACAGCGAGACGCGGCTGCGCGGCAAGGGCGTCAGCGCCTGCGCCACATGCGACGGGTTCTTCTTCCGTGACAAGGTCGTCGGGGTGGTGGGCGGCGGAGACAGCGCTCTCGAGGACGCGCTGTACCTCACCCGCTTCGCCAAAGAGGTCCACCTGATCCACCGCCGCGACGCACTGCGGGCCAGCAAGATCATGCAGGCTCGGGCCGAGGCCAACCCCAAGATCGCGATGCACCTCAACCGGACCGTGAAAGAGGTACTTGGCGACAACACGGTGGACGGCGTCAGGCTGGAGCGAACCGACCGGAGCGGCGAGGAGATCCTGCCGGTCGAAGGCCTTTTCGTGGCCATCGGGCACCGCCCCAACGTCGACGTCTTCCGCGACTGGCTCGACCTCGACGACAAGGGCTATCTGCGAGTGGAGGGCCGGACCACGGCCTCGAACATCGACGGCGTCTTCGTTGCCGGGGACGTGGACGACCATCGCTACCGCCAGGCGGTCACCGCGGCCGGGGAAGGTTGCCGGGCCGCGATCGACGCGGAACGCTGGCTCGAAGCGACGGAGTCGCAGGCCCCCGGAGGAACGGCCGCGGTCGCCACTCCGCCATCCCCCACGACCGCCGGCTGACCGATCGCCCGGGCACCGAGCCCGGGCACCGAGCCCGGGCGCCCCGGGTCGCCCGACCCCTCGACGAACCGAGACGGCTAGCGCCTGCCGATGGCTCGGGAGGCCTTGTCGTCGTAGACGCCGCGGTCGGCCTCGACGAACGCGGATGCCAGAGCCGAGCCGTTGCGGGCAATCCCGAAGCCGATTGAGGCGCTGATCGGCGGCCCATCGCTGGTGCCAGTCGTGCCGCTCAGCGAGCGTTGGAGCGCCTGGGCGATCTTCGCGGTCCTGCCCGCCAGGCTGCCCGGCAGCAGGATCCCGAACTCGTCGCCGCCGAGTCGGGCCGCCATGGCGCCGCCCTCCGACGGCGTCGCTTCCGCGATGACACGGGCGATGGCCGCGAGGAGCCGGTCACCCGCGTCGTGACCGAGTTCGTCGTTGGTGGCCTTGAGCCCGTCCACGTCCGCGAGGACCACGCCGACCGGGACCTGACGGGCGGAGTTGAGGGCGATCGCCTCCTCCCAGGCGAGGCGGTTCCGCAGACCGGTCAGCACGTCGCGGCGGGCTCGATCGGCGCTCTGGGTGAAGGCTTCGCTCAGGACGACTGCTCGATCGATGTGGTGCTCCCGGTCGCGCTGGAGCATCAGGAGGAGGACGGTCGGCCCGGCAAGGAAGAGAAGGGCCCCCGCGGAACCCGGAGCGGCGGCGGCAGCGGCGATGCCGACCGGGGCGAGGGCGAGGTCGGCCAGGAAGGTGAAACGCAGCGCGGCGACCAGCCTGTGCCCGGAAACGCCGAGGCCGTAGCAGTTGCGAACCCACGACGCGACGGCGTCGCAGACGAACTGGGCCGCAAGCGCGAGGCCGTAGACCGCGAGCGCCTCAGGCCCGAGCCCACGGGGGCTCAAGAGGGCGAACACGACCGCCGGACCCATGGCGTGCCAGGAAGAGCCGGCAAGGACCGACAGGCGTTCGTGCCGATCGTGGTCTCGCAGCCGGGCCAGAACGGCCGCCGCGACGAGACCGGCCAGTGCCACCAGGGGGACGAGCTGAGGCGGGAGGAGGAACAGGGAGACGTACAGGACCGGGGTCGTGGGAACGGCCGTTCCAGGGCCGATCTCGAACTCGATCGAGGCCGCGAGGGCGTGGGCCACGATGCAGGCGGCGAGGAGCCCGAGCGGGATGCTCGCGGCCGGGCTGACAAGCTGCCAGACAGCCAGCGCCGCCGCGAACGAGCCGCCCGTGAGAAAGCCCGACATCCGATCGGGAGCTACCCGGTCGGAGTGGGCTCGGTCCCTCGCCGCCCGAAAGGCCGCGGCCTCGCTGACGGCCTCGATCAAATCGGGGTCGCGCTCGGCCGGGCTGGCCCACGCCAGATGCGGGTGCCGATTTCGGTGTGCCGGCCCGCCGGCCGGACGTTCGACCTCGATGGATGCCATGGGCGACCGTTCGTGCTGAGGCTGCTCACCAGGACTTGAACGGATCGATGTAGATGTCGTCGATGTACCAGGTCGCGGAGGTGCCGCGGAGACTGAAGCGGAGAGCCAGGTTCTCCGTGCCGTTCCCGCCGAACAGGTTGGGGATCTTGAGCTGCATCGTCGGAGACCAGCTGGCGGAAGGCACGTCACCGTTGACGTCGAAGGCGGTCTGCGCGATCTGGCCGGTGGCCGGGTTCTGGGCGATGGCCTCGACGTGCAGGATGGCGCCAGAAACGTGCTGGTTGTTCACGAACAGCCGGACCACGTCCTGATCCATCGAGACGCACATGGTTCGCGACTCGGCCGAGCCGCCCGGCGGAATGCGGAGGCTGTGGGAGTCGGACGAGCCGCCGACGAAGTAGGACTCGTTGCCCGAGACCACGGCCGCGCCCCCGGAGAGACTCCAGTTGACCGAGCCGGCCTCGAAGTCGCCGTTGGCAATCTGGAAGTAGGTGTTGTTGTCACCCCAGGGCGCGAAGACCCTGGATTGCGCCGGCGAACTGCAGGGCAGGGCGCTGCCATACGCCTGAGTCGTCTGAGTGCCGGCTCCAAGTGCGGCTGCGGCGAGGGCCGCGGCGGCCGCCACCTGGAGAAGACGCCTGGATCTTCGGGTGTGCCGAGACTCACCTGCCCCCAACCAACCCCATCCGGCGTGCGTATCGATCATCAGCGCTCCTCGTGAGTACCTATGGCCAACCGCCCAGACTCCCCCAGCGAGAGGGAGTCTGCGCTCACCAGTACGTCCTGGCCATGGCACGTTCGCGCGATCCAAGTCCCGTGCACGTATGCACCGGTGCCCGGACGCACCGGTGCCCGGGCGCACCTCCGGTACCCCAAGGTACGGAAGTCCCCATCACGCATACGGCCACGAGGCGGCGTCGACGCGTACGCACCGGGCCGCCGGTCCTTCCCGCTGCAGGCGGTCGGCCGGCGCCGCCCTCCGAAGCACGGAGGGGGTCTCAAGCCGGCTGAAGCTGTCGGCGCGGTGGCGCGACGCGGCGGTCCGCGGCCATCGAATCGGGCGCCGATCGGCGTCTCCTGCTACGGTCTGGGCGCAATTTCAGGAGCAGCCATGTCCTTCTCCGGTGGCGGCCGTCGTCGCTTTGCCGCCTCCTCCCTCCGAGAACCCGAACCACCGGTCCCGGTCCGCCAGAGATTCCGGACCGCCGCCAAGATCATCCGCTTCTTCGGACCCTACAAGCTCGAAGTCTCCGTCGTGTTCACGGCGATCCTGGCGACGAGCTTCATCGGCGTCATCAACCCGATCCTGCTCAAGCTTCTGATCGACATCGCGATCCCCCACCGCGACTTCCTGCTCCTCAACGTCTACGTGGGCCTGATGATCGCCCTGCCGATCCTGAGCAGCGCCATCGGCGTGGGTCAGACGTATCTCAACAACAAGGTGGGCCAGAGCGTCATGCGCGACCTGCGCCACGCCCTGTATGCCCACCTCCAGCGTCTGCCCCTCCGCTTCTTCACCGAAACCCGAACCGGCGAGATCCAGAGCCGGCTGACCAACGACGTCGGCGGAATCCAGTCGGTCGTCACGGACACCGCGGCCGGCATCACCAGCAACGTGGCCGTCGTCGTGAGCACGATCGCGGCGATGCTCTTCATCGACTGGCGCCTGACCGCGCTCTCGCTGGCCATGCTGCCCGTCTTCGCGATCGTGGCCAACCGGGTCGGCAAGGTCCGCCGCGCCGCCTCCACCGAGACCCAGAGGTCGCTCGCGGACCTGACCTCCGCGAGCGAGGAGACGCTGAGCGTCAGCGGCATCCTGCTCTCGAAGACCTTCGGCCAGCAGCAGGCCGCCATCGACCGGTTCGACGGCATCAACCAGCGCGTCGCGGTCAACCAGCTCCGGCAGGCCCTCGTCGGGCGGTGGTTCTTCGCCCTGATCGGCACGATCATGTCGATCATCCCCGCCTTCGTGTACTGGCTCGCCGGCTACCTGGCGATCAACCACCAGAACCCGCCCACGATCGGCGACATCGTGGCTTTCACGACCCTCCAGAGCCGGCTCTTCTTCCCCCTCGGACAGCTCCTGAACGTCCAGGTGGAACTGCAGGGCTCGCTGGCGCTGTTCGACCGGATCTTCGAATACCTGGAGATGGATCCCGAGATCGCGGACGCGCCCGACGCCGTGGAGCTCGATCCGGCCCGCGTCAGCGGGGGCGTCCGGCTCCGAAACGTCTGTTTCCACTACCCGACCCGCGCCGCGGCTCCTCCGGCGGTCGCGGCCGCGCTGGCCGCCGAATTGGGCGCGAACGGAAATGAAGGTGAGAACGGCAAACTCGGGCCCGACGAGGCCGACGCCGGCCGAAGAACGGATGGGCGCGCGCCGGCCGACGGGCTCGAGACCGTCCACGCCTTTTCGCTCGACGACATCGACTTCGAGGTCAAACCGGGGCAGCTCGTCGCCCTCGTTGGCCCGTCGGGCGCCGGCAAGACCACGACGATCTACCTGGTTCCGAGGCTCTACGACGTGGACTCGGGCTCGGTCGAGATCGACGGGATCGACGTCCGGCGCATCCGGCTGCGATCGATCGGCGAGGTCGTGGGCTTCGTGACCCAGGAGACCTACCTGTTTCACAGCACCGTGCGCGACAACCTTCGCTACGCCCGGCCCGACGCGACCGACGAGGAGCTCGAGGTGGCGGCCCGGGCGGCGGCGATCCACGAGCGGATCATGGAGCTGCCGGAAGGCTACGACACCGTAGTGGGCGAGCGCGGCTACAAGCTCTCCGGCGGCGAGAAGCAGCGCATCGCCATCGCCCGCGTCCTCCTCAAAGACCCTCGGATTCTGATCCTGGACGAAGCCACGTCGGCGCTGGACACCGTGAGCGAGCGGCTGATCCAGCAGGCCCTCGAAGGGCTCGAGGCCGGACGGACGACGATCGCCATCGCCCACCGCCTCTCGACGATCCTGCGGGCCGACCTGATCCTCGTGTACGAGCGCGGCCGCATCGTCGAGCGAGGCACTCACGCCGAGCTCCTCGCGATGGGCGGACTCTACGCGCGCCTGTACCACGAGCAATTCGCCTCTCCGGACGCGGGCGCCGGCGAGGGTGAGCCGGCCGTGGCGATCGGGCGAGCGGCCGCGCCCGGAGAGGATCTCTAGCCTCCGGAGCGAGGGCGTAGCCCGCCGACCGCAGGCGGCGACCGGGCGGTCCCCGGCTGCCGGCGAACCCACGGCTGCCGGCCCATATACTTCGCGGTCATGGATGCGGAGGCCGCGATACCGGCCGCGTCGACCCCCAGGGCCCGGTTTGGAGCCACGTACGGCGATCTGCTGTTCGGGCTCGCCGTGGCGGTCGGTTACGTGGCTGCGACCTTCGCCGCATTCCACTGGCACTCGCCGGTAACGGGATCGTTCCCCGACCGGATGCTCACCCTGGCCGAGCGCATCCTGGCGGGCCACCTCGATTCGCCGCTCTTCCGGGGAACGGTCGACAGCGTCGAGATCGGAGGCCGGTTCTACATCGCGGTCGGGCCGCTCCAGGTCATCCCCTATGTGCCTCTCGCGGCGATCGGCGGCTTCGGCCAGACGGCGGGATTCCTCGTCTCGGCGGCGTTCGGCCTGGCCGCCGCCATGCTCGCCCTGCCGCTCGCCCGTGCCTACGGCGCGAAAGGCGCGAATGCCTACTGGGTGGCGCTCCTGACGGCCTTCGGCAGCCTACTCTTCTTCGTTTCCGTGTTCGGCAACTTCTACTTCCTGGCCCAGGCCGAATCCTTCCTGCTCCTGACGATCTTCCTGATCGAGTGGGCCGGCCCCCGGCGCGCCGCTGTGCTCGGCGCCTGTCTTGGCCTGTCGTTCCTGGCCCGGCCAACCACTCTCCTGGCCGCCGCGCCGTTCGGTCTTGCCCTGGTGCGGCGACAGGACCGGCCGATCGCCAGGGCGCTCGCCTTCGGCCTGCCGATCGTCGTCGCGCTGGCCTTCTACGGCTGGTTCAACTGGGCCCGTTTCGGCTCGCCGCTCGAATCCGGCTACGACATCTCGTACCTTCCCCAGCCGGGGCTCGAGGCGCGTCGTGCCCTGGGGCTCTTCTCCGTCCTGCAGGTCCCCGAGAACCTGCGGCTGGCTTTCCTGACGGGATTCCAGCCCCTCGGCCACCCGCCGTTCTTCACCGCCAACCCGTACGGGCTCTCGATGCTGCTCGTCTCCCCGGCGCTCGTGACGGCGGCCTGGGCCGGTTTCCGTGGCGACGCCGGGCTTCTCTGGGCGGCCGCCGGCCTCGTCGCCGTGCCGGTGTTCCTCTACTACGGGGGCGGCTACTTCCAGTACGGCTTCCGCTACTCGCTCGATTTCACCCCGTTCCTGATCGCGCTCGTGGCCCTCGGCACGGCGCGCTGGAGAGGCCTGCCGGAGCGGCTGCTGATCGTGGCGAGCATCGTTTCGGTTGGATACGGCATCCTTTGGTGCGGCAATTCCGTGTTGAGGGTCTAGCGGTGGCTGTTGCCCCGGCAAGGCGAGTGGCGAGTCTGCCATGGGCGGCGATCCTGGTAGGTGGCGCGCTCTTCGCCCTCCTGGCCGTCTTCGTCTCCGCCGACCCGGTCCGTGACGTGACGCTGAGCAGCAGCCCCTTCAGCGACGAGGGGTTCAACACCGTCAATGCCCGCAACCTGGTCCAGCTCGGCCGCTGGAGCACGGACGAGTGGAACCTCTACCTGGTCAATCTGCCGTTCAGCCTGCTGGCGGCGGCCGCTTTCGAAGTGTTCGGAGTGGGGATCGCGTCGGCCCGTCTCGTCTCCATCGCCTGCGTCTCGATCACGGCCGGAGCCCTCGCCTGGGGCCTGCGACGGGTTGTCGGCGAAGCTTGGGCGGTCTTCGCGGCGGTCGCGTTCGCCGCCAGCGGCCTGATCCTCTTCTACGGGCGGCTTGCCTACGTGGAAGACCTGGTGGTCCTGGGCCTCACCCTCGGCACGCTGATCGTCGCCGACGACAGGCGGCTCTCGTTCCGTTGGGGCCTGCTGGCCGGCGTCTTCTTCGCGGTGGGCATCGGGGCGAAGCCTCTCGCCGCGTTCTCGGCCGCGGGCATCGTGGTCGCCCTCGCAGTGCTCGGGAGGCCGGCTGCGGAGACGCGGCGCTGGCTGGCCGGCGTCGTGGCCGCGGTGGCGGCCTGCGGCCTGCTGTGGCTAGCGGTCGTGTGGCTGCCCAACCGCGAGGCCGTGGCAACCGACCTGCGGATCTGGGCGCCGGAGCAGCTCAGCCTCACGCCCGCGGGGATCGCCGCTTCGATCTCGAGCTATGTCGGCGGCGACAACGACAGCCTGCCGGGCTTCCTCCTGGGGCCGCTCCTGCTGCTCGGCGGCGCCGGGCTTGCCGCGATCGCCGTGTTCCACCGGCGGCTCGACAACACGCAGGCTCGCCTCGCGGCCGCCGCGATCGGTTGGGCCCTGGCGGGCTTCGCCATCGTGATGATCGCTTCGTACCGGCCCAACCGATACCTGGTTCCGGTGGTGCCGGCGCTGGCGATCGTCGCGGCGATCGGGCTGCGGGCCGCGTCGGAGTGGCTGGTCGAGATGCTCGGCGCCGGCGGCCCGCGGCCGAGGCTCGGCGGCCGGGCCCTCCGGCTCGTGCCGGTGGCGCTGGCGATCGTCCTGGCGGCAGCTCCGGGCCTCAACTGGTACTACGACTGGTCGCGCCACGCCACGTATACGCTGCCGGAGATCCAGAACCGTTTCGCCGCCCTCGTACCGCCCGGCGAGCGAGTGGCCGGCCGCGAGTCCGGCCTGTTCCTGATGAAGTCGAAGGCGATCGCCGTGGAGGTGCAGCTGACGCAGCGGGACACCGAAGCCAACGCCGGAGACCTGTACTCTGGCGGCATGCGCTGGTATCTCCAGCCGACCGTCGAGCCCGCGCCACCCGGAGTTCCGGCCTCGGTTTGGGCCCGGCGCGAGATCGTCGCCTGTGCCACCTGGGATCGCCTGAACGAATGTCTGATCAAGCTTCCGTAGCGGACGCCGAGCCACGGCAGTGGCGTGTCTGGGGCGTCCCCTTCGACGCCCGGATCGTCCAGATCGTCATCCTCGCGACGCTAATCCTGATCGTCGCCTTCAACAACCGCTTCGTCCAATACGAATACGACCGCTTCGTCCTGGAGTTCATCGTCCCCGTTGCCTGGATCCTGGTCGTCTGGCGAGAGGATCCGCGGCGATTCGGGCTGACGCTCGGCGACTGGCGGCGCGGGCTTCCGGTCGCGATCGCCGGCATCGTGGTGATGGCGGTGATCATCTGGTTCCTGGGCCGGATGCCGGATTTCCGCGCCTACTACGCGGACACCGTCGACGGCCGGCCGATGTGGCGGCTCATCATCGACACCGGCATCGACATCTTCGCCTGGGAGTTCTTCTTCCGCGGCTGGATGCTCTGGTCACTGGGCCGCAAGTTCGGCACGGACGCGATCTGGCTCCAGATCGTGCCGTTTGCCCTCATGCACGTCTGGAAGCCCGAGATCGAGCAGCTCTCCACGATCATCGGCGGCGCCTTCTTCGGCCTGCTCGCCTGGCGGACGAGATCGTTCCTGTACGGCTGGCTGCTCCACTGGTTCATGCTGAGCTGGGTGCTGATAGTGGCGGCTGGGTACCTGTAGCCGGACACAGTTCGGCCGAGTCGCTGCCCGGGCGACGTGCGTTCGGCGCCAGCGGGCTGTATGGATATTCAGAAGACTGTATACTCGCGCCATGAGTGCCAGCGAGACAGCCACAGCCACCACGCCGTCGCAGTCAACGCCCCAATTCGGACCGGCTGCATATCGCAACCGGCCGGGCAGGCCGGCGGTGACCGTCGGCATCGTGGGCGCGACCGGCTACGCCGGCGGCGAGCTGGTCCGGCTGCTGCTGAACCACCCGAACGTCAAGCTCGTCGGCCTGTACGGCCGCAATCGGGACAACGTACCGGTGGCCGATTCGCACCCTCACCTGCGCGAATCCGGCCTGCTCATCGACCAGGCGGTGCCCGAGGCCGACGCCGTCTTCACGGCACTGCCCCACGGGGTGGCCGCCGGGATGGCCGCCGAGATCGTGGGCCGGGGCTCCGCCCTGCTGGACATCGGGCCGGACTTCCGGCTGCACGACCCGGCCGACTATCCGACCTGGTACAAGTTCGACCACCCGGCGCCGGAGCTGCTGGCTCAGGCCGTCTACGGGCTGCCCGAGCTTCATCGCGACGAGATGCGGGCCGCGGCCGGCAGGCCGGTCACGGTCGTCGGGCTGCCCGGCTGCTATCCCACGGCCACGATCCTGACCCTGGCGCCGCTCGCTCGGGCCGGTCTGATCGCCGACCTGGCGGTGGACGCCAAGAGCGGAGTCTCTGGAGCAGGGCGCGAGGCCAGGGCGGATCTGCTCTTCTCCGAAGTGAACGAAAGCGTCAAAGCCTACGGCCTCTTCAACCACCGCCACACCGCGGAGATGGAGCAGGAGCTCCAGCAGCAGGGCGAGCTCGGTCCGCTTGCCAGCCGCGATGCCAACCCAGGCGTCGCGACCGTGGACTTCCTGCCGCACCTGATCCCGATGACCCGCGGCATCCTCACCAGCTGCCACGTCCGGACCACTCGACCGGTAAGCCAGTCCGAGCTCGACGCTCTCTACGCGGAAGCCTATAGCGACGAGCCGTTCGTCAAGGTCATGGCCGAGCCGCCCTCGACCAAGCACGTGTTCGGCAGCAATCTCTGCCGGATCTGCGTGAAGGTCGACCCCCGCAGCGGCCGCGTCCTTGCCATCGGCGCGATAGACAACCTGGTGAAGGGCGCGGCGGGCCAGGCCGTCCAGGCCCTCAACGTGGTCTTCGGGTTGCCGGAGACCACCGGCCTGGAGCAGTACCCGCTCGCTCCCTAGCCTCACACCCGACCGCGCGCGTCGGCCGTTCGGGGCCGTCGTGCGTTCCACCCGGCCGCCGTCGCGGCCGACCGCAGCCGGCAGACCGTTCTCGACCTCGAAGGGAAGGCAGATGCACTCAAGCGGCCGATCCTCACTGGCAAGCCTCACGAAACCGCCCGAACCGGCGGCGCTGGAGGCGCTCCCGGTTCGCCTGCCCGACGTGGAGCAGCGCGCCGCGCTGCCGGCCGGCTTCCGGGCCGGCGGGACGACCGCGGGCATCAAGCCGTCGGGCCGGCCCGACCTGGCCGTCGTCGCGACTACGAGCGGGCCCGCGGCCGCGGCCGCGGTGTTCACCCGGAACCAGGTCGTCGCCGCTCCGGTCCGGCTCTCGCGCCGGCACCTTGCCGCGACCGAGGTCAGCGGCGGTGGACGCTTCGGCTGGGCCGACGCGGTGATCGCGACCGCCGGCTGCGCCAACGCAGCCACGGGCGTCGAGGGCGAGGCCGACCAGTACGAGGTGGTCAAGGCGCTCGCCGCGTCGCTGGGAACACGGCCGGAACGGATCCTCGCACTCTCGACCGGGGTGATCGGCGGCAGGCTGCCACTGAACCGGGGTCGCGATGGAGTCGCCCGGCTGGTGCCGGACCTCGCGGAGACCGATGAGGCGCTGGAGGCCGTCGGCGCGTGTCTCATGACCACCGACAAGAAGATCAAGCTGGCGACCGCGTGGGTGGACCTGCCGGGGCCGCACCACGAGCTCGTCCGCGTGACCGTGTCCGGAGTGGCCAAGGGCGTCGGAATGATCCATCCCCGGATGGCCACGATGCTGGCAGTCGTCATGACCGACGCGAGCGTGGCCCCGTCAACGCTCCACGGCCTGCTCTCGCCCATCGTCCAGCGGACCTGGAACCAGACCAGCGTGGACGGCGACACGAGCACCAACGACACCGTCTTCCTGCTCGCTTCGGGAGCGTCCGGCGTTTCGGTGGCGGCCGCGAGCCCGGAGGCCGTGGCGCTCGCCGCGGCCGTCGAGGCGGTCGCGAGGTCCCTTGCCCGCCAGCAGGCCGCGGACGGAGAAGGCGCCACCACCCTGATCACCTGCCAGGCCAGCGGCGCCGCCGACGACTACGACGCCAGGGCCATCGCCCGCTCGGTCGTCTCGAGCAGCCTGCTCAAAGCCGCCGTCCACGGCCGCGACCCCAACTGGGGACGCGTGGCGAGCGGCGTGGGCAACGCCCGACTACCAGACACGGAGATGCTCGAGGCAGCCGGAATGCATCACGCCGAAGCGGTCGCGCGGACCGGCCGCCTGCCGGAGATGGACCTCGACAAGCTCCGGATCGCCATCGCCGGAACCATGGTCTTCGCCGGCTCTCCCCTGCCCTTCGACCGCGAGGCCGTGAGGGCGGCGATGGACGCGCCCGAGGTTCTGATCCGGGTTGACCTGGGCATCGGCGGCGGCAGCGGAGAGGCATTCGGCTGCGATCTGACCGAGGGTTACGTCATCGAGAACGCGGAGTACACGACGTGAGCGAAGTGCTCGTCCTCAAGCTCGGCGGAACCACTCTCGCCGACCAGGCACACGTCCTCGACGAGGTCGCGACGGTGGCGCGCCAGCGTCCCGTGGTCCTCGTCCACGGCGGCGGCAAGCGCATCACCGAATGGCTCGAGCGCCTGGGGGTCCCGAGCCGGTTCGAAGGCGGCCTGCGGGTCACGGACCAGGCCGCCCTCGACGTTGCGGCTGCGGTCCTGCGCGGCGTTGTCAACTCCGAGCTCGTCTCCTATCTGCGGGACCGCGGCGTGGATGCGGTGGGCCTGAGCGGCGTGGACGGCGGCTTCATGATCGCCGAGCGCATGCCGCACCTGGGCCTCGTCGCCCATGTCGTGGGCGTCCGGCGCGATTTCCTCGACCAGCTCCTGGTGGCCGGCCAGGTGGCCGTGGTCGCGCCGCTCGCCCGCGACGAGCAGGGCATCGTCTGCAACGTGAACGCCGACGATGCGGCGGCCGGGATCGCCGCCGGACTCGGCGCCCGGCAGCTCGTCCTGATGACCGACTTGGCCGGAGTCATGGACGCGGCCGGCCAGACGCTCTCCACGATGACCTCCGACGAGGCCGAGGACCTGATCGCCGCGGGCGTCGTCAACGGCGGCATGGTGCCCAAGATCCGGGCCGCCCTGCAGGCGCTCAACTGGCCGGGCGCGGAAGCCGTCATCGCGGACGCGTCCGATCCGCACGCGCTCACCCGAGCTCTCACCGACGCCACATTCGGGACCCGGATCACGGCCGCGGGCCAGGCCAGCCGCGCCGCCGGGCCGGTGTGAGGATGAGTGCCATGGCCATCAACGTCCATCCTTCGGCCGTCAAGCAGCGCCGCCAGAGGACGCTCCTGGAGCTGATCGGCCGCGGCCAGATCGGCAGCCAGGAGGAGCTGGTGGAGCTGCTGCGACAGGCGGGCTTCGAGGTCACGCAGGCGACGGTCAGCCGCGACATAACCGAGCTGGGGCTGGTCAAGGCTCCGCGCGGCGACCGCCACGTCTACGCCACGCCGGAATCGGCGGGCGGCGGAAACCAGTACGACGCCCGCCTTCGCCGGCTGCTGGAGGACATCCCCGTCCGAATCGGCCGCAGCGGCCTCTCGCTGGTTCTGCTGGCGACTCCCGGCTCGGCCGGCGCGATCGCGCAGGCCATCGACCAGTCCGGCCTGACCGACCAGGTCGGCACTCTCGCCGGCGACAACACTCTTCTGGTTCTTTTCGCGGACGAGGCGTCGCTCGAACGCTGGCTCGTCCGCTTCAAGACGTTCCAACCCGCCGACGCCGACGGGCTGCCGCCCGTCCTTCCCTACACACTCACGGAGGCCCCTCGATGAAGAAGGTAGTGCTCGCATATTCCGGCGGACTGGACACCTCTGTCGCGGTGGCCTGGCTGCGCGAGCAGTACAACGTCGAGGTCGTGACCCTGACCGTCGACCTCGGCGGTGGAGTGCTCAAGGAAGACGTGGACCGGCGAGCCATCAGCGCCGGGGCGTCTCGGGCCTACGTCGTCGACGGCAAGGAGCGGTTCGTCCGCGACTTCTGCTGGCCGCACGTCCAGGCCGGAGCGCTCTACCAGGGCGTCTATCCACTCGCGACGGCCATGGCCAGGCCGCTCATCGCCCAGCTGCTCGTCGAAGTGGCCCACAAGGAAGGCGCCGACGCCGTCGCCCACGGCTGCACAGGCAAAGGCAACGACCAGGTCCGCTTCGACGTCGCGACGCACGCCCTTGATCCCTCGCTCGCCGTCATAGCCCCGATGCGGGTCGGCATGGGCCTCAGCCGCGAGCAGGAGATCGAGTACGCGAAGGCGCGCAACATCGAGATCACCATCTCCAAGGAATCGATCTACTCGATCGACGTCAACCTCTGGGGCCGCTCCATCGAGGCCGGCATCCTCGAGGATCCGTGGACCGCGCCGCGCGAGGACGTCTATCGCTGGACGGTCGATCCGGACAGGGCGCCCGCCGCTGTGGAGATCGTCCTCGGGTTCGAGGGCGGCGTCCCGGTCTCGCTCGACGGCGAACGGATGGACCCGGTCGCGCTGGTCGAGAAGCTGCACGTCCTCGCGGGCGAGCACGGCGTGGGCCGGGTGGATCACGTGGAGGATCGCCTGGTCGGCATCAAGAGCCGCGAGATCTACGAAGCGCCCGCGGCCACGGTCATCCACCGCGCCCATCGGGCGCTCGAGGGCCTGACCCTGTCCAAGGACACGCTCCGCTTCAATCGGATCGTGGCCGACGAGCTGGCCCAGCTCACCTACGACGGCCTCTGGTTCAGCGCCCTGCACCGCGACCTGCGGGCCTACGCGGCCAGCAGCCAGCGCGTCGTCAGCGGCGACGTCCGCGTCCGCCTCGACCACGGCAACGCCATCGTCGTGGGCCGGCGTTCGCCCCTCAGCCTCTACGAGAAGTCGCTCGCGACCTACGAGGCGGACGACACCTACGACCACGCCGCGGCGGTGGGCTTCATCGAGATCTTCGGCCTGCCGCTCCGAACGGAAGCGGCCCGCCACGGCGCGGTCGGACGCCACTACGGCGCCGCGTGGACGTGGACGGACCCGCTTCTCGAAGGCCTGCCGACCAGGGTCTTCGACGCCCCTTCAGCCGCAGTGAAGTAACCCTTGGACCGTGCCATCATGGGTAGCGTGAACGAGACGTCCGACGTCCCGGCCGACGTCCCGGCCAACGGGGAGGCGGCCGCCGAGCGCAAGATCCGCGAGCTTTCGTTCCTCCACGAGTTCGCCAAGCTGCTGACCACGGCCCGAAACTGGGACGAGCTCATGAGGACGATCGTGGATCGGACCACCGACGCCCTCGACGTCGAGGTCTGCTCCGTGTACCTGATGGAGCGCGACGAGGCGCACCTGCGCCTTGCCGCGACCAACGGCCTGGATCGCGATCAGATCGGCCGGGTGACCATGGCCGTCGGCGAGGGCCTGACCGGCAAGGCGGCGGAGATCGGCCGGCCTGTGGCCTCGCCGGACGTTCGGGTCGATCCCCGGTTCAAGTGGGTGCCCGGCTTCGACGAGTCGCAGTTCACCTCGATGCTCTCGGTGCCGCTCCCCTGGGACGACCAGATCGTCGGGGTGCTCAACGTCCAGGCCATCGAGTCCCGGACGTTCACGCCCGAGGAGGTGGAGTTCCTGGTCACGATCGGTGCGCTCCTCGGCGGAGTGGTCGAAAAGGGCCGCCTCCAGGCTGAAGCCGAGGAGCAGCTCCAGACTCTCACCGCCCTCGACGGAGCCCGCGCCGAGCTGCTCGCGGTGGTCACCCACGAGCTCCGGACGCCGCTCGCGGTCGTTCGGGCGTACCTGGATCTGCTCGCGGACTCGGGGCTCGATGCCATCGACGCGGCCAGCCACCGACCCTCGCCCGACGGCGCCAAAGCGCCACCGATCCCCGACCGGGCCCAGGTCGAGGAGTGGCGGAGCCAGGCAATCGCGGCGGTCACCCGCCTGGACAGGCTCGTGGATTCGATCCTCGCCTCCGTCCGCGGCGAGGGCCTCTCCAACGGCCTTGCCCGCCTCCCCTTCGACGTCGCCCGGGCCGTCAACGACACGATCGCGGAGATGACGCCCCTTTTGCGCGGCCATCCGATGCGGCGGACGGGGACGTGGGAGGAGCTCGTCGGGATCGGCGACGAGGGCCGCTTCCGCCAGGTCCTGGAGCACCTCCTGGAGAACGAGGTCAAGTACTCGCCGGAGGGCGGCGCGGTTTCGGTGGGCGTGCTGCCCCACGACTCGGAGATCCACATCTATGTCACGGACGACGGTCCGGGCATCCCCGAGCCGGAATGGCAGGCGGTCTTCGAGGCCTACGTGCGAACGGCAAAGCGTCCCCGCGGCTCCGGAATCGGTCTGTATGCGGCTCGCCGGCTCATGGACGCGATGGGCGGACGTGTCTGGTTGGAATCAAATGGGTACGGTGGGAGTCGTTTTATGGTAGCGGTGCCGAAGATGCGCGAAACTGACCGCGACGACGACGGCCCCGAGGCCGGCGTCATGTCCGAGGCGGGTCCCGAAAGCTAGTCGGAATGGCGGAGGCGTGGAGTGAACGGAATCGGCCAGGGAGAGACGAGCCTGCTGGTCCTCGTCGTCGACGATGAGCCGGCGATGGTTGGCGCAGTCTCCGCCCTCGTAGGCCGTGCCGGTCACCGCGTCGTGACCGCCTACGACGGCAACACGGCCCTGCGCCGCTTCACCGAGGAGCGGCCGGATCTCGTGCTGCTGGACCTCGCCATGCCCGGTCTCGACGGCGTGGAAGTGTGCCGGGCGATCCGCCGGATGTCCCAGACGCCGATCATCGTCCTAACCGGCGAGGCCGACGAGCGAGCCAAAGTGGAAGCGCTCGACACGGGCGCCGACGACTACGTGGTCAAGCCCTTCGGCAAGCAGGAGCTCCTGGCCCGGATCCGGGCGGTCATGCGCCGCCGGGGAAACGAAGCCGAGCCGCGGGGCGTGGGCGAGCTGCGCTGGGGTTCCATCGTCCTGGACCGCGGCCGCCACACCGCGTCGGTGGCCGGCGAAGAGCTGATCCTGACCCGCACGGAATACAGCCTGCTCGCGTCCATGGTCGCGGCGGCGGGACACGTGGTCTCTCATTCGTCACTGCTCGCGGCCGGCTGGCCGGGCGAGCCGAACCCGGATCCGCAGTGGCTCAAGCCACACCTCGCCCGCCTGCGCTCCAAGCTCGAGGAAGCCGGAGCGCCAATTCCGGCCTCCGTCCGGGGCGTCGGCTACCGGCTCGAAGAGGCCGGTTAGCCACACCTCGCGGACCGCGTGCCGCATCATTTTCGCGGCGCCGCTACTGCCTTTGCCTGCCGAAAGGTATCGTAGGCCGGCGTCCCGCCGCAGGGTGGATTCTGTCGAGCGTTTTCGGGTGGCGACAGTTCGTCGACGGGACTCGGTCGAGCGATTCGGGGAATGCGTGAGCGAGATGGGAGGCGTGCATGAGTGCCCTTGACCTGGCACGTTTGCAGTTCGGCATCACTACCGTCTACCACTTCCTCTTCGTCCCGCTCACGATCTCGCTCGGATTCCTCGTCGCCGGATTCCAGACCGCGTGGTTTCGCACCGACAAAGAGAAATACCTGAAGCTCACCCATTTCTACGGCGAGCTCTTTCTCATCAACTTCGCCCTGGGTGTGGTCACGGGCATCCTCCAGGAGTTCCAGTTCGGCATGAACTGGAGCGACTACAGCCGGTTCGTCGGCGACATATTCGGCGCGCCGCTGGCCATCGAGGCGCTGCTCGCGTTCTTCCTCGAGTCCACGTTCCTGGGGATATGGATCTTCGGCTGGGATCGCGTCCCCAAAGCCGTTCATCTGGCTTCTATCTGGATCGTGTCGATCGGCAGCCTGCTGTCGGCCTTCTTCATCCTGGCCGCCAACTCGTTCATGCAGCAGCCGGTCGGATTCAAGATCAACGCGGTCACGGGCCGTGCCGAGCTGACCGACTTCATCGCCGTGATGACGAACCCCACGTTGATGCTAGCGATGCCACACGTCATCGCGGCATCCTTCATGACCGGCGGCGCGTTCGTCTTGGCGATTGCCGTCTGGCGGATCGTCCGCCGCCCGGATCACGACGCCGAGATCTTCCGGACCGCCGCGAAAGTTGGTGCGGTCACCGTTCTCGTGGCGGCGGTAGCTCTCCTGGTCGTGGGCGATCAGCTCGGCAAGCACCTGGCCACGGACCAGCCGATGAAGGCCGCCGCGTCGGAAGGGCTGTACACCACGTCGCAGCCGGCGCCCTTCACAGTGGCCGCCTTGTGGGGGCCGGACGGCAAGATGATCCCGATCATCCAAATCCCTGGTCTGCTGTCGTTCCTGGAAACGGGCGACTTCAACGGCAAGGTGGAGGGCATCAACAACCTCAACGCCCAGTACCGGGCCGCCTTCCCGCAATACGGGCCGCAGATGGACTACTCGCCCATCGTGCCGGTGTCCTTCTACGCGTTCCGGCTCATGGTCGGGGCCGCCGGCCTCGCCGGATTGGCCGCCCTGTGGTTCCTGTGGAGCATTCGCAAGGGCCGCCGCCCGGGCCGGGGGGCAATCCTGATCGCGGCCATCCTGCCGTTCGTCCCGCTGGGCGCGAACTCGTTCGGCTGGATCCTCAACGAGATGGGCCGTCAGCCGTGGGTGGTCCAGGGACAGCTACTCACCGCCAACGCCGTGTCGCCTAACACGGGGGCGATGATCCTGATCACCCTGATCACCTTCACGCTCCTGTACGGGATCCTCGCTGTCGTCGAGGTCGGCCTGGTGGCCAAGGTCATCAGGACCGACGAGATCGGCACGCAGCCGGCCGGCTACGGTGACGCCGGCGATACCGGCGAGTCTGCCTCCACTTTCGCCTACTGAGGGAGACCGACATGCAGCTGCACGACGTCTGGTTCCTGCTCATCGGCTTCCTCTGGACCGGCTACTTCGTCCTCGAAGGCTTCGACTTTGGAGTCGGCATGCTGATGCCGTTCCTGGGTCGCAACGAGCGCGAGCGGGGAGCCGTGATCAGCACCATCGGGCCGGTCTGGGACGGCAACGAGGTCTGGGTTCTCACGGCCGGCGGGGCGATGTTCGCCGCGTTCCCCTACTGGTACGCGACCCTTTTCAGCGGCTTCTACATCGCCCTTTTCCTGATCCTGGTCGCGCTGATCCTGCGCGGCGTCGCTTTCGAGTACCGAGGCCAGCGGACGGACCCACGCTGGAGGCTCGGCTGGGACGCGGCCATCTTCTTCGGCTCGGTCGTACCCGCGCTCCTGTGGGGCGTGGCGTTCGCCAACATCGTGGCCGGCGTGCCGATCGACAAGGACGGCAACTTCACCGGCAACCTGTTCACGCTGCTCAACCCGTACGGGCTGCTCGGCGGCATCGTGACCCTGACGTTGTTCGCCACCCACGGGGCCGCCTATCTGGCTCTCAAGACCACGAACGACCTGCGGGCCAGAGCCAACGCGATGGTGATCGGACTCGGCGTGGTCGCCGCTGTGGCGGCGGTCGTGTTCCTCGCCTGGACGGCGGCCGACAGGGCCGTGCCCGGATCCATCGCCGCTTCGATCGTCGCGGCTGTGGCGCTCGTTGGAGCTCTGGCGGCCAACCGCCTCCGGCGCGAAATGTGGACCTTTATCGCCACGGCAGTGACGATCCTGATGGCGGTCGTGGCGCTCTTCGCCAACCTCTACCCGAACGTCATGCCCTCCACGACGAACGCCGCCTTCAGCCTGACCGTCTCGAACGCGTCGTCGACGGACCTCACCCTTCAGATCATGACCATCGTCGCGGTCATCTTCACTCCGCTCGTCCTGCTCTACGAAGGCTGGACCTACTGGATCTTCCGACGGCGCATCACTTCTCCTCGGTCTGATGTGGGGCCGGGACTGACGCCCGACTCGCCGGCGCCCGCCGACGTGATCGGCTCGCCGGAACACGCGAAATGAGGCTCTTCCGCTGAGGGCGATCGACCCTCGGCTCCTGCGCTATGCCCGGAGCACGTCCATAGCCCTGGCCGCGGCGGTGGGACTGGGCATCGCCACCGCGGGGCTGGCCGTGGTCCAGGCCTGGCTGCTTGCCGTCGCGATCAGTGCCGCGTTCGTGCGCGGTTCGAGCGTCGAGGCTCTCTGGCCGACGCTCATTCCGCTCGCGGCGGTTTTCGCCGCACGCGCCGCGATCGCCTGGGGTCAGGAAGCGACCGCCCGCCTCAGCTCCGCGCGGGTCAAGTCCGAGCTGAGGATGCAGCTGCTCGCGGCGGCCGCGACACCGGGACCGGGTCGCGAGCTTCCTCCGAGCGGCGAGGTCGTGGCGCTGGCCACCCGCGGTCTCGACGCCCTGGACGCCTACTTCGCCCGCTACCTGCCGCAGCTGGTGCTCGCCTGCATCGTGCCGGTGGTGGTGGTCGTTTGCCTGTTCGCCTCGGACCAGCTCGCCGGCATCACCGTGCTGCTCACCCTGCCGCTGATCCCTCTCTTCATGGCCCTCATCGGCTCCATGACCGTCAGGCGGCGGAAGCGGCGCTGGAATGCCCTGGCCCGCCTCTCGAGCCACTTCCTCGACGTGGTGGCGGGCCTGCCCACGCTGCGGATCTTCGGCCGCGGACCGGCCCAGCTGGAGCGCCTGGCAGCGGTCACGGACGAATACCGGCGGGAGAGCATGGGGACGCTGCGAATCGCCTTCCTCTCGGCATTTGCCCTGGAGCTCGCCGCGACCCTGTCCATCGCACTCGTCGCGGTTGGCGTGGGACTGGAGCTCGTGGATGGGTTGCTCAGCCTCCAGACGGGGCTCTTCGTCCTGGTGCTCGCGCCGGAGGCGTACCTGCCGCTCCGCCAGCTCGGGGCCAGCTTCCACGCCTCCGAGGAAGGGCTGACGGCGGCGGCGAGCGCGCTGGCGGTGATCGACGAAGCGGCACGCTCCCGCAGCGGCGCGCCGGCGGGTGGCTCCGGCGCGGCCGAGCGCGCGGGCCGCAAGCGCCGGGGCCCCGCGCGCTGAGGCGACCTCGTGCCGCCTCCCCTCCCCCTCAGCGCGGTGCGCATCGATTCCGTGAGCGTTCGGCACGGCGGCCGTGACCTCGTCGCTCCCTTCGAAGCGTCGCTGGTGGTCCGGAGCGGCGAAGTCACCGGCCTGGCCGGACCCAGCGGCTCGGGCAAGAGCACGCTCGTCGAGGTCCTGCTCGGGCTGCGCCGGCCGGATTCGGGCCATGTGGAACTCGCCGGAGCCGGCGGTGCGATCTCGCTCGACTCGGTGGATCGGGCGGCCTGGCATGCTCGCGTGAGCTGGGTGCCGCAGCATCCGTACTGCTTCCCGGGCACCGTGGCGGACAATCTGCGCCTGGCGAGTCCCGACGCGGCGGACGAAGAGGTCGCGGCGGCGCTCGAGCGGGCCGGCCTGGCCGAGCTCGACCCACGAACCCGCCTGGGCGAGGGCGGCACGGGAATCTCGTCGGGTCAGCGGCGGCGCGTCGGGGTCGCCCGGGCGTTGCTCCGGGGCGGCGATCTCATGATCTTCGACGAGCCGACCGCCGGCCTGGACGTGAAGGCGGAGGCAACCGTCCTGGCGGCGATCAGGTCCGCGGCTCACGAACAGGGGCGGGCGGTTCTCCTGATTGCCCACCGGCCGGCCGCCTTGCGTGTCGCCGACACCGTGGCCACGGTCGAGTCGCGAATCGACGGAATCGCCGTGCCCGACGCCGTGGAGCCGCCCGGCGAGGGAGCGCGAGGCGTCCACAAGACGGCCGGCGAGGCGATGGAGGCGCCGGTATGAGCGCGACGGCGTCCGCCCGATCGCGGCGGCCGAGCCGGTCCGAAGGGCTCCACCCGCTCCTCCGGATCGCGCTCACGGGAAGGCCGGTCGCCGGGCGTCTGGCCCTGGCCGTCCTCATCGGCGCGGCCGCGTCCGGGGCCGCGATCGGGCTCACGGCGACCTCTGCCTACCTCATCTCCAGAGCTTCCGAGCAGCCCCCCGTCCTGGACCTGATGGTCACGATCACGGCCGTCCGGTTCTTCGGGATCAGCCGCGGCGTATTCCGCTATCTCGAGAGGGTGACCTCGCACGACGCCGCCTTCCGGGTTCTGGGCCGGGTGCGAGGGCGTGTCTACGAGCGCCTCGAGCGGCTCGCGCCGGCCGGCCTGGCCGAGTTCCGGTCGGGCGATCTGCTGGCCCGCCTGGTCGACGACGTGGACGGCCTGGCGGACGTCTGGCTGCGCGTCCTGCTCCCCTACCTGATGGCCGCCCTCACGGTCACGGGCGCCGTCCTGCTCGTCTGGTACCTGGTTCCGGCCGCCGGCATTGCCCTGGGTCTCTCGCTGCTGTTCGTGGCCTTTGCCGTGCCGGTCCTGACTGCCACGGTCGCGCGTCGGGCGGAACGGCGGATCGCGGTCACGAGAGGCGAGCTTGCGGCGGAGACGCTCGAAGTCCTGGCCGGGGCGCCGGAGTTGCTCGTGTCCGGAGCCACGGACGGCCGGCTGGCCTGTCTGTCGGAGATCGATTCGCGGCTCGCCGCGGCCGAAGCCAGGACGTCGCTCGGCACCGGCCTCGGCGCCCTGTTCTCCGGCCTGGCTGGGGGAGCCGCGGTCTGGATAGGCTTGCTTGCCGGGATCGCCGCGGTCCGGGCGGGAGCCCTCGACGGAGTGGCGCTGGCCGTGGTCGTCCTGACTCCGCTCGCGGTTCACGAGTCGGTCATGGGGCTGAGCGCCGCGGCGCAGCACGTCCCGGCAATCTCCTCGATGGCTTCACGGGTCCTCGAAGTCACCTCACGGCGCGATCCCGTGGTCGAGCCCGCTCGCCCCGCGGACCTTCCGTCCGGGCCGTACGGGCTGCGGATCCGCGGCCTGAAGGCCGCCTACCCCGGGACCGGCGACCCGGCATCGCCGGAACCCCCAACCCTCGAGTTCCCGGATGTGGAGGTCGCGGCGGGAGGTCGGCTGCTGGTCACGGGTCCCAGCGGCGCCGGCAAGACGACGTTCGCGAACTTGCTCGTCCGCTTCCTGGACCCGGTCGCCGGCTCGATCGAGCTGGTCGGGAGCGTGCGTTCGGCCGAGCTGCGCTCGCTTTCGAGCGACGACGTCCGGCGGGTTATCTGCCTGTGCGAGCAGGAGCCCCACGTCTTCGACACCACGGTCCTGGAGAACGTCAGGCTGGCCCGGCCGACGGCGTCGGAGGCGGACATCGCGATGGCGCTCGAGCGCGCCCAGCTCGGGCCCTGGATCGCCTCCCTGCCCAAGGGGCTGGCGACGCCGGTCGGCGAGCACGGTGCCCGGCTTTCGGGCGGACAGCGCCAGCGGCTTGCGCTCGCTCGGGCGCTGCTTGCCGATGCGCCGGTCGTGGTCTTCGACGAGCCGACGGAACACGTCGACGAAGAGACGGCGATGGCCCTGACGGCCGATCTGCTGTCGGCCACCCGCCGGCGAACGGTCGTCATGATCACGCATCGTCCGGAGCTGATCGCCTCGACGGACTGGCAGGCTCGCCTCGACATCGGCCTCGAAGCAAGTCCGCCGGCCGGTTCAGCCTCCTAGCTGCGCCGGCGGCGCCAGCATCCTCTCGTGCGCGGGTTCGCCTGCGGCGGTCGGCGTGAAGTGGGACCCGCGAAATGAATGACCCGCGCAACCTGCCGAAAGGTGCGCGGGTCAGATGCGAGCTGAGCGGAGGCGTGGGAGAGAGACCGTGCCGGCGATTGCGCCGGCGAGTGAGGGAGGTAGGAGACCCGATACGAAAGGCGGAACCGCTACTCGGCGACGTTGCGCGAGGGGGCGACAAGCCATCCGATGACGAGAAGCGCGAAGCTGGCGAATGCGACTGCGATCATCTTCTGGCTCCTTCGGCTGAGCTTTCGAGTGCGTTTCCGAACCCGTTTCGGTGCTGTGAATCTAGAAGAGGCATCGGTGGAAATCAGTAGCACCGGGGTTCAGGATGGGTGGCGCCCGAGTGGCGTCCGGGTTGCGCTTGGGGACGTCGGAGGCGCCGGCACTTGAGTTGCACCGGGGCCGGGGGCTGGCCGGCCCCGGTGAATGGCGCACGAACCGCAGGAGCGAACCTGCGCGGAATCGCCGCCGGGGATTTCCGGGTTATCGGGCTCGGGTGACTCAGCTCTGCCAAGCGACCTCGCCGTGCTGCGAGGCGTCGAGACCCTCCTCTTCCTCGGCTTCCTCGACTCGGAGGCCGACGAACAGGTCCACGACCTTGAGGATCGCGAATGTGGCTATGCCGCTGTATATCCAGGTGGCCGCGACAGCCACGAACTGCTTGCCGACCTGCCCGGCATTGCCGTCGATGAGGCCGGAGAAGCCGCCTATCGCCGCCGTCGCGAACACGCCCGTCAGGAGCGCACCCAGCGTGCCGCCCACGCCGTGGACGGCCCAGACGTCCAGAGCGTCGTCCACCTTGAGCCACTCGCGCAGGAGGATCGCGCCGTAGCAGACCGCGCCGGCGCTGAAGCCGATTACGATCGCCGCACTGGCGTCGACGAAGCCCGACGCCGGTGTAATCGCCACGAGACCGGCAACCGCTCCCGCGACCGCCCCGGTCACGCTCGGGGTGCCCTTGTGCAGCCAGCTGACCGTGACCCAGGTGAGAGCGGCCATACCGGCCGCGGTGTTGGTGACGACGAAGGCATTGGCCGCGAGGCCATTGGCGGCCAGCGCCGACCCGCCGTTGAAGCCGAACCAGCCGAACCACAGGAGCGCGGCTCCGATCACCGTGAGGCGGACGTCGTGCGGCTCGAAGCGGTCGGATTCCCTGCGGACCCGCGGGCCCAGGACCAGGGCGGCCACCAGAGCGGCCACGCCCGAGCTGATGTGAACGACCGTTCCGCCGGCGAAGTCCAGGGCGCCCAGGTTGCGGAGCCAGCCTCCCTCGCCCCAGACCCAGTGAGCGATCGGCGAGTAGACGAGCAGGGTCCAGAGAAGCGAGAAGAGGACGAAAGCCTTGAACTTCTGGCGTTCCGCGAACGCGCCGGTAATGAGGGCCGGCGTGATCACCGCGAACATCATCTGGAAGGCCATGAACGCGCTGCCGGGAATGGTCGGCGCGTACTGGGTCAGTGGATCCTTGCCCACGCCCCGGAGGCCGATGAAGTCCAGGCCGCCGATGATGCCCCAGCCGTTCACGTCCTTGCCGAAGGCAAGCGTAAAGCCGAACAGCACCCAGGTGACGCTGACCAGGGCCAGGATGAAGATGCTGTGCATGATCGTGCTGAGCACGTTCTTGCGGCGCACGAGTCCGCCGTAGAAGAGCGCCAGCCCCGGCGTCATCAGCATGACGAGGGCCGTCGACGTCAAGATCCAGGCGGTGTCGCCCGGATTGATGGCGTTGTTGGCAGGCACGAGTCCTCCTTGATCCCTGTCGCCGGGTCCCAACGAGCACGCAGGAGCGGCTGCCGTGCCCGCTCCACAGCCTATGGAACCGCCTCGGGGCATTCAGTAACCGGCGAGTGATCCTTTGGTCGCGCCCGGGTGTCGCGGCGGTTGCCGTTCGGAACGACGGTTACAACTCCGAGCGCGACGATGGGAACGGGCGGCGTGCGATCGTCCCATCGCCGGCGGGCAGCCGAGTCAGTCGAGCGGGGCGATCCGATGCGGCGAATCCACGCAGTCCACCTGGCAGCCGCGAGCGTCCCGGCCGGTCTCACCGGGGAAGTGGCGCCAGGCGGCATCCGGTCCATACCGGCCGCTGTCGCGGAGAGACTCACGGGCGGTGAGGCGGCAGCCGCACGCGGCGCAGGTCAGCACCACGGAGTCCTCGCGCTTGACGGCACGCGGGCTGGGCGTTCCTCCAACCGGCTCGAAATCGTGCAGCTTCATGCCGTCAGCCTAGGCCGGCGGTCGCGGAAATCGAGGCGTGCGCGGGTAGCGATTGGGTGCCGAAAGGGGACGCCGGCCTAGATCCCCAGCCGCTCCCTGGCGGCGGCCAGCGCGGCGGCAACGCGTCGCGGCGCCGTTCCCCCGACGACATCGCATCCGGCCATCGCTCCCTCGAGTCCGGCCGCGGCGCGCATCTCAGCGGCGATACCGCCATCGCCCGCCAGCGCCACCGCCGCCGCATCCTCCGAAGCCCCGAGCGCGGCCGCGATCGTCGCGTCGTCGAGAGCATCCAGGCCACGTCCCGTCCGCTCCGCCTCCGCGACCAGGGCCCCCACGATGTGGTGAGCGGCCCGGAACGGCAGCCCCCGCCGGACGAGCGCGTCGGCCACGGACGTGGCAGTGGTGAAGCCGTCGCCCGCGGCGGATCGCATCGCCTCGCGGTTCACCGTCAGCGTGGCGATCATCCCGGACATCACGAGCAGCGACGCCTCGAGGGTGGCAGCGGCGTCGAACAGCGGCGGCTTGTCGTCCTGCATGTCCTTCTGGTAGGCCAGCGGCAGGCCCTTGAGCAGGGTGAGCAGGCCGGTCAGCTCGCCGATCACACGGGCCGTCTTGCCTCGCACGAGCTCGGCCGGATCGGGGTTCTTCTTGTTCGGCATCATCGACGACCCGGTCGAGAACGCGTCGGAGGCACGCACGAACCCGATCCGCGGGTTCGACCACCAGGTGATCTCCTCGGCCAGGCGGGACAGGTGGACCATGCACAGGGAGAAAGCCGAGAGCGCCTCCACGGCGAAGTCGCGGTCGCTCACGCCGTCGAGCGAGTTGGCAGTGACGCCGGCGAAGCCGAGCTCGGCCGCGGTCGCCTCCCTGTCGAGCGGATAGCCGGCACCCGCCAGCGCCCCCGAGCCCAGCGGCGAAACGTTGGCTCGCCGCCGGCAGTCGGCCATCCGACCGCGATCCCGCTCGAGCATCTCGACGTAGGCGAGCAGGTGGTGGGCGAACAGCACCGGCTGAGCGGGCTGGATGTGGGTCATCCCGGGCAGGATCGCGTCGCCGTCCCGGACGGCCAGACCAACCAGCGCCCGCTCCATCTCGACGGCGGCCGCGTCCAATCGGTCGAGGGTGCGGCGCAGCCACAACCGCACGTCCGTGGCCACCTGGTCGTTGCGCGACCGGCCCGTGTGAAGCCGCCCCGCGACGGCTCCTACCCGCGCCCCAAGCGCCGCCTCCAGGTTCATGTGCACGTCTTCGAGCGCCGGATCCCAGACGATCCTGCCGCCCTCCACGTCGTCGCGCAGATCCTCCAGACCCCGGACGAGCGTTTCCACGTCCGCGGGCCCGAGCAGACCCGCCCGGCCGAGGCCGTGGACGTGCGCGATCGAGCCGGCGATGTCGTCGAGAGCGAGCTCGACGTCGAAGTCGATCGAGCGCGTGAATTCGGCCATGCGCTCGTCGGAGGAACCCTGGAATCGACCGCCCCACATCTTCATGGCCGGAATGGTACCGGCCGGCCGAGGCCCGCGCGGCCCGCGGCGGCGGCCTGCGGCGGCGGCGCGTCAGCGATCAGGCGACCGAGGGCGCGGCCGGCGCCGCCGATGTCTCTTCCGGCTCGACTTCCGAGGGCAGCACCGCCAGGCCGACCAGTCCGCCTATCGCGGCACAGGCCGCTCCCCCGCCGAACACACCCACGGGCCCCCACTGCTGGTACATCAGACCGCCGATGAGGTTCGCGACGATCGCGGCGAAGCCGAAGCAGGCGGCCTGGAGGAGCGTCTGGCCCGTGGATTGCAGGCGCGGCGGCAGGATCGCCGAGATCGTCAGCACGAACGAGACGAAGACCCCCGCAAAGAAGACGCCCGACACGAAGCGCGTGATCGAGATGGACACCAGATCGGCCAGGATGACCCAGCTTCCGATGCAAGCGGCGAAACCGGTCGAGCTGATCGCGAGCACCGGCCGCGCGCCGAACCGGGCGATCAGCCACCCGGCCAGGATCATTCCGGGAACTTCCGCGGACCAGCCGAGCGCGTTGGACAGACCCACGCCGAACGGCCCGCCACCCAGGTCCGTGATCCGAAGGGTCACGTACGTGCCGGCGGCCATCACTCCGATGAAGATCAGCACCACCGAGACGAGGATTCCGTACATCCTGGGCCGGATCCTGAACACTTCTCCGATGGAGCCGCCGCGGGGCCGGCGCGGCAGAGCCGTCGCCTCGCTGTCGGTCAACGAAGCCGGCGCCACCGCAATCGGCTCATGTCGTACCGGCGCGCGGCCGACGGTGACGAAATGAGCCGCGGTGAAGGTGGCGGCCATCACGAACAGGTAGACGAATGGTGCGGCCGTGTAGCCGGTGACGCTGTAGAGGGCGCCGCACAGAGCGGCGGAAGAGGCGGCGCCGGAGCTGGTCAGCAGGCGCAGACGGGAGTACTCCCGGGAAGCGTCTTCCAGCTCCGGCACGACCATCGCGTCCGTGAGGGCCATGCCCGGGCCGCTGCCGATGCTGAGCATCACCTGGCACAAGATGACGGCCAGGACCGGGAGCGGCGCGGCGAGGCCCAAAGCGAAGATGGCCGCCGGAATGCAGGCTAACTGGAGCGCCCGGCGAGGCCCGGTTATGGCGTCGCTTACATGACCCCACATCGGCAGGGCCATGGTGTAGCTGGCCGAGCCCAGGCTGGTAGCCACCCCGACCAGTGCCGGGTCGAACCCCTTGGAGGCGAGCAACACGGGGATGAAGCCGTACAGGCTCCCGACCGCGAGCCCGTTGGAGACATAAAGAACCCGCAGCCAACGCATCCCGGCAATGCTATTCGTTCAGGCAGGTTCGCGCCTCGTACAGGTGGAGTAGACGGAGGCGACCGCCGGGAGGCCGCGGCCGGAAAATGCCGTGCTGTTCGCCCGGCAGTGAGGGATGTACATTGGCGGCGACCCGGTCCTCTCATATACGGGACCTGCGCAGCCGACTAACCCCACATGTGCGCACACAAGGCTTCCGACGGAAAGCCAGCCAAGGCGCCTCGCGAGAAGCGCGCTCACGAAGGCGCGCCCGACGTCGCCGATCGGCCCGTAGTCGAGGCGGCCGATAGCGGTCATGGAAACGGCCGCGACGATGGGCCGGTGGCTGCGGGCGGCTTCTACGATCCCTCGACCGGCGACCTCGTCCATCGCCGGCGGCGCAAGCTCGAGACGGAGTTCTACGAGTCCGAGCTGATCCGCCTGCAAGTGGAGCTGGTCAAGCTCCAGGAGTGGATCCGCATCCGAGGCCTGCGGGTCGTCTGCCTCTTCGAAGGTCGCGACGCCGCCGGCAAGGGCGGCGTGATCAAGCGCATCACCGAGACCCTCAACCCCCGCATCGCTCGGATCGTGGCGCTCGGCGTCCCCACGGAGCGCGAACGGAGCCAGTGGTATTTCCAGCGTTACGTGGCCCAGCTGCCGGCCGCCGGCGAATGGGTCCTCTTCGACCGCAGCTGGTACAACCGCGCCGGCGTCGAGAAGGTGATGGGCTTCTGCACGGAAGAGGAGTATCGCGACTTCCTCCGCACCGCCCCGGAGTTCGAGCGGATGCTCATCCGCTCCGGCGTCATCCTGATCAAGTACTGGTTCTCGGTGAGCGACGAGGAGCAGGAACGGCGGTTCCAGGCGCGGATCAACGATCCAACGAAGCGCTGGAAGATCTCGCCGATGGACGTGACGTCGCGGTCGCACTGGGTGGACTACTCGCGCGCAAAGGACGCCATGTTCGCCGCCACGGACACGCCCGACTCGCCCTGGTGGGTCGTCGAAGCGAACGACAAGCGGCGGGCCCGGCTCAACTGCATCAGCCACCTCCTCGGCGCCATTCCGTACGAGGACACGACGCCCGAACGGATCGTCCTGCCGCCGCGCCAGACCGACGCCGGCTACGTCCGCCCGCCCCTGCTGAGCCAGCATTTCGTCCCCGAGCCGTACTGAGGCCCGGCGGCCGCCCGCGCAGCCGAGAACGCGGCCGCCCGCGAAGGCGCGCCGAGCCGGCGAGTCGCTGGCTAGGCCGAGGCGAGGACCGCAGCGAGCGGGCTCAACGCCCGTGAGCGAGGACCGCAGCCGAGAACAACGCCAGCGGCCGCCCGCGAAGGCGCGAGGGCGTAGTATCGCGGTGTGGACGACCGGACTGACCAGCTGTCGCTGAGCCTCTCGGGCGACGTGGCGCGTCTGCCGCGATCGCTCCGGCCGATGCTCGCACGACCGGCCGATGCCGCCTTCGACTCGGACGAGCACATCTTCGAGCCGCGCTGGGGCGGCCGGCGCGTCCTGGCCATGATCGAGCCCGAGCCCGGCCGCCATGCCCGCCTGACGCTTCTGGACGAGCAAGGGCGCGATCTGGCGCCATGGCTTCCGGAACTGACCGTCATCGCCGACCGGGTTTCGGACCTGCCGGCGATCCTCGACGGCGAGGTGGTCATCCCGGACAAGGCGGGCCGGATGGATGAGGACGCGCTGGTCCGGCGCCTGGAGGACGGCGACCGGGTGGATTCGATCCCGGTCTTCCTTGCCTTCGATCTCTTATGGTCGGCCGGACGACCGATCATCGCCCAGCCACTGCTGAGGCGCCGGGAGAGGCTGGCGAAAGTAGTTACTCCGAGCTCGGAGCTGGTGGTCCTGCCGGGTGTGGTCGGCGAGGGCCTGGACCTCTATTCGGCGGTCGTCCAGCAGGGTCTGCGTGGCGTGATGGCTCGCCATCTCCGAAGCCCATACCTGCCGGGGAGGCGCAGCGAGCTGTGGCGCTGGATCGCGACGCAACCGGGCGAGATGCCGCTGCACGTGCTCCCGGACCCGGTCGCAGCTCCCCCACCCCGGCGGCCCATCCTGGCTCTCATCCAGCGTCTGCCGCTGGAGGACTGAGCCCCCAGCGGCATGGTGAGCTGTCGCGACGCGCTCAGCGAGCGACGCGGGCGGCCTTGAGGACTTCACGCAGACCGACGCGCTGCCCGTAGAGCAGCACGCCGGCGCTGTAGATCCGGGCGGCAAGCACCAGGGCGAAGCCGATCGAGACGACGAGCACCAGGACGGCCAGGCCGACCTCCCAGGGCGCCACTTCGCCCACCGCAATACGGGCGAGCATCAGGTACGGGCTGAAGAACGGAATGAACGAAGCGATCCGGACCCACGTTTCGTTGATGGCCTGCAGACCGAAGATCGACAGGAAGTAGCCGACCATGATCAGCATCATCAGGGGCGAGGTCGCGCTCTGGACGTCTTCCTGGCGGCTGACGAGCGAGCCGAGGGCCGCGTACAGCAGCGAATAGAACGTGAACCCGAGCACGAACAGGATGACGAACCCGGCCACCACCCCGGGCGTCAGCCCGCCGAAGCCGACGGCGTTGCTGGAAGACGTCCCGAGCAGGCTCCGAACCCGGTCTTGAGACAGGACGCCGGCTATGCCCGCCGCCAGGATGACCCCGTACTGGGTCAATCCCGCCGCCCCGTTGCCGATCACCTTGCCGGCGAGCATCTGGAGCGGCGTGGCCGCGTTGAGCATCAGCTCCATCACGCGACTGCCCTTCTCCTCGGCGACGCTCATCGCCACCCACGTGCCGTAGGTGATGATCGCCATGAAGATCAGGACGATGAGCCCGGTGGAAAGCAGGCTCGACGAGATCTCCTGGCCGATGCTGTTGGTACCCGACGAGCCGGGATTGACCGGCCGAACGTCGAACTCGTAGCCGGCCGTCACCTGCGCCAGCGAGCTGCCCTTCGGAGCCAGCCTGTCCTCGATCACCACGCTCTGCAGCGCGGCTTTGAGTGACTGGACCTCGCGGCCGTCCGACGGCATGTCCGTCCGCATGGTGAATGTCAGGTCCGGCGTGGCGCTCGAGCCGCCCTTGACGCGGTCGATGGTCAGCAACGCGCTGTAGGTGCCGGACTTGAGCTCCCGCTCGGCGGCGGCCGCGCCATCGGGGCCGAGCCACGTGATCACGTATGACGGGGAGCTCGTGCTCGCGTCGCTCCCGTTGAGCCCCGCGTTGAGAAGGGCTCGGGCGTCGGCCGGCATGTTGGCCGCGGCCGGTTCGACCACGATTGCGAGCTTGGTCTGGCTCGACGAGACGAGCGAGTCGAGAATGACCGGCGCCTCGGCCGCGGCGAACGCGATGGCCGCCAGGATGATCGTCCCGATGACGAAGCTGCGACTGCTGGCGCGTCCGCGATACTCGCGAATGGCGACGTACCAGGCATTTGGAAGCAGGGACCGAAGGCCGTTCACTGGCGCACCACCTTGGGGGCTAGAGTCCGCTCGGAGTCGTCCACGCGCCCGACCTTCTCGATGAAGATCTCTTCGAGCGACGGATCGGCAACCTCGAAATGGCGGACCTTGCAGCCCCGGGAGAGGGCTGCCTGGAGGACGATGGCCGGATCGAAGCCGGCAGGAACCTGGGCCTCGGAGTAGTCCTGGCCGCGACGGGTGACCCGCAGACCCGGGATCTCGGCCAGCCAGGGCATTTCGCTGTCGTCTTCGACGGCCAGGCGGACCACCTCGCGACCGGTCGATCCCCGAACGTCTCGAACCGTGCCGCTGACGATCAGACGCCCGCGATCGAGAATCGCGATCGACTGGCAGAGCTCCTCCACCTGCTCCATCTGGTGCGTGGAGAACAGGATGGTCTTGCCGCGGTTCTTCATCTCCAGGAACGCTTCCTTGAGGAGGGCAACGTTCACAGGGTCGAGACCGGTGAACGGCTCGTCCATGAGCAGCACGTCCGGGTCGTGGAGGATGGCGGCGATGAACTGGATCTTCTGCTGATTGCCCTTCGAGAGTTGCTCGGCGCGGCGGTCGGCGTACTCGGGGATCCGGAAGCGATCGAGCCACTCCCGGGCCTCGCGTTCGGCGTCCTTGCGCTTGACGCCGTGGAGGCGGGAGAAGAAGACGAGCTGGTCCAGGACCTTCATCTTGGCGTACAGGCCGCGTTCCTCGGGCAGGTATCCCCATGTCTCCCGCGGGAGCTCGGTGTTGGAGCGCCCGTTCCACACGACAGTGCCCGAGTCCGGTCGAAGGATGTCCAGGATGATGCGCATCGCGGTCGTCTTGCCGGCCCCGTTCGCCCCCAGGAAGCCGAAGACCTCGCAGGGTTGGATCTCCAGGCTCACGTCGTCGAGCGCCCGGACCTCACCAAAGCGCTTCGAGACTGAGTCGATCGTCAGGCTCATTTGACCTCCGTTGAGACAGCCACACCCCTCAGACCTGTAAGTCGGGCGGATGGTTCGATGTTGACGTTGCGACGGCAGCAGCGTCGTCGTTCGCATGGATGACCAAGTCTGCTACCTATCGGCAAATGCGGCCGAGGGTCGGCGTGGACGGCGTTCACGACCGCCACCGATACCAGAGGATGCTGCCGATGTATCCGGCGGCAAACACGGCGGCGGTCCAGGCGTAGGGCATGGCATCCCCGCCGCTGACCTCCACCCCTATGAATGTGACCGCCAGCATGACCGCCAGGATCTGGGCCGCGGACGCCAGCGCCCGCTGGTTGATCGCCGCCCAGCGCTCGTCGACCGCGACGCCCGTGAGCAGCTGCGCGGTCTCGCTCCGATCGCGAAGGACCGCCAGGGCAAGCGCGTAGCCGGCGACGATGGCAAACGCCACGAACGCCTGAACGAGCGAGTTCGACCGGCCGCTCTCGGCCAGGGCGACGAGGACGCCAAGGCCGACACCGAACACCGGAAAGAGCCACCTAGCTGCTCGGTTCGTCATGGAACACCTCCTCGACTGTACGGCTGAAGAAACGGCCGATCGCGAGCGCCAGCGGCAGCGACGGCAGGTACTTGCCGGTTTCGATCGCGTTCACGGTCTGGCGGGAAACGCCCAGGTGCCGGGCCAGATCGCCCTGGCTCAGGGCTCGATCCTCGCGCAGCTTTCGGACGTCGTTCTGCATGCCTGTAAAGTTAGCTTGACAGGCTGGACCCTGTCAAGTGTCCTTTACAGCCTCGCGTCGCGACCCATGGGCTGGCTGTCCGGTTCGCCCGGCCGCCGACGAGATCAGGCGACCCAGGGCTTGTGCCGGACCGCCCGGTACACCTCCGCGACGAGGGCCGGAAACAGCGCCACGCCGGCGACGAGCAGCCAGTCGACGGCGTCCAGAGGGGTCGCCTGGAACGCGTCCGCGAGGGCGGGCACGAACGGGATCACCACCTGGATGGCCACGCACAGGATGCCCCCGCCAAGCAGCAGCGCGTTGGGGCGCCGGAGCAGGACCGGGTAGGCGAGGCTCCGGTTGGCGTTGGCGCGAACCACCTGGCCGACGACCAGGGCCGTGTAGGCGAGCCAGCGGGCGTGCTCGAAGCTCGCGTCGTGCTGCTTGATCAAGACCAGGGCGGCCACCGCCGAGAAGCCGCCCGCGAGGCAGATCCTGGCGATGATCCCCCAGTCGAGGAGAGGCCTGGTCCTGGGCCGCGGCGGTCGCTGCATCGCTCCCGGCTCCTCCGCCTCGCCTTCGAACGAGACGGCCGTCAGCATGTCGATGAAGACTTCGAGCCAGAGGATCTGGATCGGCAGCAGCGGCTGGCTTATGCCCGCGATGGTCGCGATCAGGATGAACCCGAGCATCGCGACGTGAGTGGAGACGAGGAAGACGAGGCCCTTCTGGACGTTGGCGACCAGGCGGCGGCCCTCGCGCAGGCCGTGCATCAGCGTGACGAACGAATCGTCACCCAGGACGAGGTCCGAGGCTTCTCTGGCCACGGCCGTTCCGCTGCCCATGGCCACCGCGACGTCGGCGTGGTGGAGAGCCGGAGCGTCGTTGACGCCGTCGCCGGTGACCGCGACGGTCCGCCCGGACCGCCTGGCCGCGTCGACGATACGGAGCTTCTGCTCGGGGATCGCCCGCGCCACGATGTTGAGGGGGGGCAGCTCGGCGTCGAGCCGCGCGTCGTCACGGGCTCGGAGCTGGAGCGCTGGGACGACGCGCTCGTTGGGAATGCCCGCGTCCTCGGCGATTGCCGCGGCCGTGGTCGGGTGGTCGCCCGTCACGACGAGCGGCTGGATTCCGGCGCCGACCGCCATCGCCATCGCTTCGGCGATGCCGGCTCTGATCCGGTCGGCGAACGCGAGGATCGCGAGCGGGAGCCACCGTTCGCGCTCCATCCGGCGGGCCAGCAGCAGCAACCGCTCGCCGGTCTCCGCGCGGCTTTCGATCAGGGCTCGCCAGGAGGCCAGCTCCGCCTTGCTGAGCGGCACGCACATCTCCAGGACCGCTTCGGGGGCGCCGAGAGCCAGCTCCTCCTCGATCGCTCCGGCGTCGTCGCCGGGGGCCCTGCCGGTGCCGTCGCCCGGCCGGCGGCCCTTTCGCCGGAGTGAGCGTGTCCGCGAGTAGTGCCGCTCATCGCTGACCGGCTCGGCCTCGAGAAGGTCCGCTGGATCGAGGTCCAGCACGATCGCCTGCGAGTTGAGGAAGTCGTACAGAGACCGGCTGAACGAACCGGGCTTGCTGCCCGTGGCGACGCTCCAGGCATCCTCTTCGGCGCGGATTGCCAGCGTCGCGAGCTCGGCCACGCGATCCGGATCCTCGATGATCCCTTCGGGGGTACGGATGCCGACCAGGGCCAGGCGGTTTTCGGTGAGAGTGCCCGTCTTGTCCGTGAGGATCAGGTCGATCGAGCCGAGCGTCTCCTGGGCCGACAGCCGCCTGACCGTCACGTTCATCCGCAGCAGTCGGTAGGCGCCCAGACCCAGGACCACGGCGACCAGAGCGGGCGGCTCCTCGGGGATCGCGGCGATGGCCGCCGACACGCCCGCCAGGATGTTCTTGCCCGCCTCGTTGCCCCGGGCGAATCCAAGGCCCACGACGATCGCGATCAGCCCGATGGCCACGAACAGAAGGATCCGGACCAATCGGTCCATCTCGCGCTGGAGCGGAGAGCGGCGGCGCTCCCGGCTGGCGAGGGCCTGCGAGATGCGGCCGAACTCCGTCCGGCGGCCGGTGGCGGTGACCACGCCCTCCCCGCGGCCGCCTACGACGGCCGTGCCCGCATAACCCACGGAGCGGCACTCGGCCAGGGCGGCGCCTTCCGGGTCCGGCTCCACGGACGCGGACTCGGGCAGGGACTCGCCGGTGAGAACACTCCGATCGAACGAGAGCGCGTCGGCCCGTGTCAGACGCAGGTCCGCCGGAACCACGTCGCCGGTCCGCAGCAGAACCACGTCGCCGGGGACGAGCGATGCGCTCGGGACGTCGGCGACCACGCCGTCACGACGCACCCGCGCGGTGGGTGCCGCCGCTTCACGCAGGGCCTCGAGGGCTCGTTCGCCGCGATACTCGGTGACCACCCCGGCGCCCACGATGGGCGCGAGGATGACCAGGACGAGCAGTCCGTCGCGAACCTCGCCGAGGGCGATCGCCAGGCAGCCGGCCACGAAGAGCAGCACGACGAATGGCTCGCGCGCGCCATCCCAGAAGAGGCGCCAGATCGACGTCTTGCGCTCCGGCTCGAGCTCGTTGGGACCGAACTCGGCGAGCCGCGCGGAAGTCTGCTGTGGTGTGAGCCCCCTCGAGACGTCGGTCTCGAGCCGCTCGACGACAGCTTCGGAAGTGAGGTGAGCGGCGCCTTCGGCCAGCTCGAAGGATTGCGAAGACACGACTCTGGCGCCCGAGGGGGCGGAGGAACTCATTGGCCAGCATCTCGATCGAGCCGGGACCGCTGCTCGGAAGTGGTGCTTGCGGGCGTCCGCCCCGACGCCGCTCCTAGAATGAGGCATGGCAACGAACCCCGCAAATCAACCGGTCTCGATCAACGCCCAACGCGAGGAGGGCCTGGTGACGGTGGAATGGGCCGACGGCCATCGCAGCCAGTACACCAGCGTGGCCCTGCGCTGGCTCTGCCCGTGCGCCTTCTGCCGCGGCGAGGCCGGTTCGCCGGGCTGGCTCGACTCGATGCCGGAGCTCAGCCCGGAGCAGACGCAGATCGTGAATCTGACGCTGGTCGGCCAGTACGCGGTCGCTCCGGTCTGGGGCGACGGCCACGACACCGGCTACTACACCTTCGAATCGCTTCGCGCGAACTGCCCGTGTCCGGCCTGCACGGCTTCTCGCGCCGGGGCCGCTGGAGGGTGATCGATCCGGAGCATATAAACAGGACGGCAGGTTTCGTCCTTTCGGACGAGACGGGTCTCGTTCGCCGGCCCGACCCGGAAGCGAGACGCGGGTCGCAATATCCACGGTAAGCGCGTCCCGCCGGGCCTGATGCCCGGCTCAATCGCTGCAAGGAGATCGAATGATCGTCGCGACAACTCCATATCTGGCGGGCTATCGGGTCACCGAGGTCAAGGGCCAGGTCTTCGGGCTCGTCGTCCGAAGCCGTGGCTTCGCCGGCAACTTCGCGGCCGGCCTGCGCTCGCTCGTCGGCGGCGAGATCCACGAGTACACGGAGCTTCTCGAGGACACTCGCCGGCAGGCCCTCGACCGGATGGTCCAGAACGCCACCGTGATGGGCGCCAACGCCGTCATCTCGATGCGCTTCGACTCCTCGGAGATCGGCAACACGATGTCCGAGATCGTGGCCTACGGAACGGCCGTCGTAGTGATGCCCGACGCGTCCGCCGGCCAGCCCGCCGAGTAGGCAGCGCCGCGAGATCGCCCTCCGAGCCCGCCTCGGGTCCGGAGGGCATCGCAGCTTCCGATAGTCCGCTTCGAGAGACGGGCCGTGGAGACGTGGAATGCCTGACGTCTACACCTGGATCGCCTGGGCGGTCGCAATTCTCGCCTTCGCCCTGGGTGTCCAGATTCTGGGCGTGGGCGGCGCGGTGGTGGCGATCGTTCTTGCCATCCTTGCCCTGACGGGCCTGGCCTGGTTCGCCGGCGCCGGAGTCAGATCCCGGCTGCGACAGCGCGAGCCTCGCTTCCGCCCCACGGACGAGGTCTTCCGTGATCCTGCCTCCGGGCGCCTGACGCGCGTCCACGTGGATCCGGCCACGGGCGAGCGACGCTACTGGACCGAGGACTGAGGCGACTCCCGGCTGGCGGTCGAGCCGGTCGCGGGGCAGGCTTTCGCATGGGTATCGAAGCACAATCCAATAGGCAGGCCGGCCTATTGGATGATCGCGACTTCCCGAGCACCGTTGCATCTGCCGGCCGGGAGGCCAGAATGGCCGGATACATCGCATCCGGATGGACAGGCAGCCAGGAGCGCTGAGGCTCGTCGCGCACATATGACCGCAATCGTTCGAAGGACCGCCATTCCCGCGGCGCCTGCCCCAGGCGGCGCCGAGCAGGCGTTCCCGTACATCAATCGGGAGCTGAGCTCGCTCGAGTTCAACTATCGAGTGCTTTGCGAGGCCGGCGACGAGCGCAATCCCCTGCTCGAGAGGGTCAAGTTCCTGGCCATCTTCGCGTCCAACATGGACGAGTTCTTTCAGATCCGCGTCTCCGGATTGATGGAACAGGCCGAGGCCCACGCTGCTTCCACCACTCCGGGCGAGAAGTCGCCGGCCGATCAGCTGGGCGCCATCAGAAGCCGCTTCCGCGAGCTGCTGGAGCTTCAGGGGATCACCTTCGAGAAGGTCTGCTCGGACCTCGGCGCCGCCGGGATAGACATCGTCGAATACGCCGACGTGCCCGAGCACCACGAGGAGCTGCGCCAGCGCTTCATCGACGAGATCTACCCGGTCCTCACTCCCCTGGCGGTGGACCCGGGCCATCCCTTCCCGTACATCAGCACTCTGAGCCTATCGCTGGCGGTCCGGATGGAGGACCCCGAGGAGGCGGAGGAGCGCTTCGCCCGGGTCAAAGTGCCGCCGGTGCTGCCCCGCTTCATGCAGATCGAGCCCACGCGGTTCGTCCTCCTGGAGCAGGTGATCGCGGCCAACCTGGACATGCTCTTCTCGGGAATGACCATTCACGAGACCCATCTCTTCCGAGTGACGCGCAACGCGGACCTGGAGCTCGAAGAGGACGAGGCCGACGATCTGCTCCTCGCCATCGAGGAGGAGCTGCGGCGGCGGCGCTTCGGCGAGGCCGTCCGGCTCGAGGTGGACCAGGGAATGCCCGCCTCGATGCGCCAGATCCTCGAGAAGGGCGTCGGCGTCGATCCGGAAGACTGCTTCGAGATCCCCGGCATGCTCGATCACACCGGCCTCTGGCAGATCGCCAACCTGGACCGGCCGGAGCTCAAGCTCGTCCCGTTCGCCCCCGTGGTGCCGGCCAGGCTGGTACCGCCCGACGAGGACGAGCCCGCTGACGTCTTCGCCGCGCTGCGAGCCGGCGACATCCTCGTCCACCACCCCTACGAGAGCTTCGCCGCGTCGACGCAGCGCTTCATCACCCAGGCCGCGTCGGACCCTGAAGTCCTCTCGATCAAGATGACGCTGTATCGGACCAGCGGCGACTCCCCCATCGTGCGCGACCTGATCGCCGCGGCCGAGCGCGGCAAGCAGGTCGTGGTCCTCGTGGAGATCAAGGCCCGCTTCGACGAAGAGGCCAACATAGTCTGGGCCCGCAAGCTCGAGCAGGCGGGCGCCCACGTTGTCTACGGGCTCGTGGGTCTCAAGACGCATTCCAAGACCGCGCTCGTGGTCCGCCGCGAAGGAACCACGCTGCGGCGCTACGTCCACATTGGCACCGGCAACTACAACTCCGGAACGGCGCGCCTCTACACGGACTTCGGACTGCTCTCCTGCCGCCCGGAGCTCGGCGCCGACGTGAGCGACCTCTTCAACGTCCTGACCGGCCTCTCGCGCCAGCGCGACTTCCGCAGGCTGATAGTCGCGCCGATGAACCTGCGCAACTGGATCCTGGACATGATCGCTCGCGAGACGGAGCACGCCCGCGCCGGCCGCCGGGCTCGGATCATCCTCAAGCTCAACTCTCTCGTCGATCCGGCATGCATCGAGGCCCTGTACGAGGCGGCCCAGGCGGGCGTGTCGATCGATCTCATCATCCGCGGCATCTGCTCGCTCCTGCCCGGCATCCCAGAGGTGAGCGAAGGCATCAGGGTGCGCTCCATCGTCGGCCAGTACCTGGAGCATTCGCGGGTCTTCTCGTTCGGCAACGCAGGCAGGCCCGAGCTCTACATCGGCTCCGCGGACCTGATGGAGCGAAACCTCGACAGGCGCGTGGAAGCCGTGGTTCCGGTAGAAGACCTGGAGGCCCGGGCTCGGATCGACGACGTCCTCGAGCTCATGCTCCGCGACGACAGGCGCTCCTGGCAGCTCTTCCCGGACGGCTCGTATAAGAGGACGGAGGAGATCAACGGCAGACCGGGTACCATCGACACCTTCGAGACGCTCAAGGAGCGGGCCGTCGAGATGGTCGCCGTCTCTGCCGCGCCACGAAGGCCGCACGCCGGCCGGGGATCCCTGGACCCGAGGGCGTAGCAGCAGAAGGCCACGCAGCAGCAACAAGGGGGCGGCCGAATGGCCACGGATCGCAGGATCGAAGTCGAGGCCAAGTACCGGGTCGCGCCGGCGGGGACCGCCGACCGATACCTCGTCGCACCCGAGCTGGGGCCCTTCGCGGCGCAGGGAGCGGTCCACCAGATCCGGATCGAGGACCGCTACGTGGACTCGCCCGATTGGGCCCTCGCCCGAGCCGGATTCGCGGCCAGGCTGCGCAAGACTTCGCGCGGCACGCAGATCAATCTGAAGGCACGTGCCGCCGCTTCGGGCCACATCCACCGGCGAGAAGAGATCGAAGGCCCGGCCGACGACATGCTCGAGCCGGCCGCCTGGCCGGGTTCGTCGGCTCGGGACGTGGTCCTGGAGCTGTGCGGCGATAGCCCGCTCGTCGAGCTACTGACGATCCGGCAGCTCAGGCGAGTCCGCCAGCTGGCGGCGGCCGACTCGACCGCCGAGCTGAGCGTGGACGAAGTCGAAGTGGTGGTCGGCGGCGAGACCGTCGACAGATTCGAGGAGCTGGAGCTCGAGCTCAAGGGCGGCGAGGAGGGCGAGCTGGCCAGGGCCGTCGCCGTCTTCGATCGCGACCCGGCACTGCACCACGAGACCCGCTCCAAGCTGGAGCGTGCGTTCAAGGCAGTCCGCGGTTCAATCGCATCGATGCCCGAAGAAGACAGGCGCCTCTGGCAGAACGCGCCCGGGGACGTCCTGGGATCGCGGGCCAAGGGCGGCCGGGCCCGGGCCCGCAAGACGGCCACGAGCCGGGCTGCCGATGCCGCCTCTCATACCGGCCCCGATGCCGCCTCCGACGCGGGCTCGGGCGACGAACCCCGGCATGACGAGGAGACGGAAACGCCGAAGCGGGAACCGTCTCCGACGAGCGAGGTGGCGGCCGCCGAGGCCCCGCACGAGAAGCAGCGCGCGCCGCGTCCGGACAAGCCGGACGCGAGGAACATCGGCATACAGGCCGCCGACAGCATGCCCGAGGCCGCCCGCAAAGTCCTCGCCTTCCACTTCCGCAAGCTCAAGAACCGTGAGGCCGGCACCCGGAGCGGCAGCGACCCGGAGGAGCTCCACAACATGCGAGTCGCGGCCCGGCGGATGCGGGCCGCCTGGCGCGTCTTCGACGGCTCCTTCAAGCCCGGCCGCACCCGCAAGCTCCGGCGGCGGCTGGGCATCGTGGCAGACCGGCTCGGAGCGGTCCGCGACCTCGACGTTCTCATCGCGAACCTGGACGAATACCGGGCCGGGCTCGACGAAGCCCAGAGGCCCGGCCTCGAGCCCCTGTTCTCGTTGTGGCGCAAGGAACGCCACGACGCCAGGTCGCAGCTCATGGCCGAGCTGGACTCCAGGGACTACACCACATTCCTCGAGGACATGGGCGATTTCCTCGAGTCGGGCGCCAACTCCGCGGCCACGATCGCCGCCCCCACGGCCCCTCACCGCGTTCGCGACCGCGCCCCGTCCGAGATCTGGGCCAACTACGAGTCGGTCCGGGTCTACGAGTTGGTGCTGCCGTGGGCGGACGTGGAAACGCTCCACGAGCTCAGGATCTGCACCAAGTGGCTGCGCTATGCCCTCGAGTTCTTCGGCGAGCTGCTGGGGACCGATTCGGAGCTTCTGCTGACGCGGGTCGCCCTTCTCCAGGACCACCTGGGCATGCTCCACGACGCCGACGTGGCGGCCAAGCTGACGCGCGACGTCCTGGTTTCGCGGGCGGGCGAGCTGACGAAGGCGGAGACAGACGCCATCGGGGCGTACCTGCAGTCGCGCGAGCGCGAGGTTGCCCGGCGCCGGCGTGCTCTCGGTCCCGTCTGGCGAGCCGTGGACGGTGCGCCGTTCAGGCGGGCACTGGGCCGCGCGACCGCCTCACTGTAGGCTTGTGCGATGGCCCGCGAGACAGCGCTGTTCCTTCTGCGGCACGGCCATGCCGGCGACCCGGAGAAGTGGCAGGGCCCGGACGCGGCGCGACCGCTGAGCGAGAAGGGCCGCCTTGCGGCCGAGCGGCTCGGGCTGTTCCTCGCCGACAACGGCTTCGCCCCGGACGTGATCCTGAGCTCGCCCATGGCCCGGGCGCTCGAGACGGCGCGCCTGGTGGCGACTCCGCTCGAGCGGCCGGTCGTCGTTCGCGAGGAGCTGGGCGAACCGCTCGATCTCGAAGCGCTCGACCGTCTTCTCCAGGCCGTCGGCAATCCGTCCCGCCCGGTCCTGGTAGGCCACGACCCGGACTTCAGCATGCTCGCCGCAGACCTGCTCGGCATGGCGGAGTTCCCAGTCCGCAAGGGCGCCCTGGTTCGAATCGACGTCGCGCCGCCGCTGGGACCGGGCCGGGGCGTGCTCCGCTGGCTGGTGCCGCCGGACCTGCTCCAGGGAGATGGCGCCGACTGAGCCGACCAGACCACGATCGCCCGCTCCAATCGCGGGCCCGCCGACAACCATCCGAGCCCGCCACGGCGGGGGCTCGAGGAAACCCAGAAGGTCAGGAGCTGCAATATGGCCAGGGACAAGAAGAAGACATCGGGTCGCACCGCCCCCGCGCGCAAGAAGGCTGTGGCGCGCGGCCATGACGCCTCCGCCCGGAACGGTCAGGCCCCCAAGCTCGACAAGAAGATCGGGCGGGTGATCGAGAAGCGGATCAAGAAGCTGCGGAGCGAGCTGACCGAGGCCGCACGGACCGAGCGCAAGCGGCTCCGCGCGCTGGAGCGAGCCAGGAACCGGCGGCAGTTGATCGAGGCCGCTCTCGACGAGCTGCGGCCCGAGAAGACGATCGGGGGCGTCCCGGCCGAATCCCCTGCCGCGAGCCAGCCTGCCGTCGAGGCGGATCCCCCGGCATAGCGGATCCCCCGGCGTGGCCGCGACGACACGGCCTATCTAGTCCCGGCCCGAAGTCCCTACCGGAGGAACGTCCCGCCGGCTCGCCCGGCGGCCCGGACCGCGGCCGTCCTCGGGCGCTGTTCCGGCCGGTCGCGCGATCGTGGGTATCGCGAACGAGAAGGTCGATCCGGCGCCTTCGACGGATTCGGCCCAGATCCGGCCGCCGTGCGACTCGACGACGTGGCGGGCGATCGAGAGGCCCAAGCCCGTCCCGCCGCGGCCACGGACGCGGGCACGGTCCGCCTTGTAGAAGCGCTCGAAGATGCGGTCGAGGTCGGCCCGCGCCACGCCGATGCCCGGGTCGCGGACCCAGACGACCGCCTCGCCCTTGCCGTTCGTCTCGGATTCCCGAATGCCCACCACGACGTCGCCGCCGTTGGGGCTGAACTTGACGGCGTTGTGGAGCAGATTGATCAGCACCTGGCCCAGCCGATCCTCGTCCCCGCGAACCCTCGACACGGATTCCGGAAGCTCGAGGACGATGCGCAGACCCTGGCGTTCGGCAAAGAGACGCAGCCGCTCAACGGTCATCTGGACGACCCGGACCAGGTCCACGTCGTCGAGGAGCAGCTGAGCGGTCCCGCTCTCGATGCGCGACAGGTCGAGCAATTCGTTGACCATCTGAGTCAGGTGGCCGGTCTCGACTTCGATCTTGGCGATGCGGTCCCGAAGCCGCGGCGGAGCCGTCTCGGCATCGCGGGCAGCCGTTTCGGCGAGCAGGCTGATCGTGGAGAGCGGCGTCCGGAGCTCGTGGGACAGGTTGTCGATGAACTCGGCCCTGATGCGCTGGAGCCGCCGCAGCTCGGAGACGTCCTCCATCACCAGCCAGACGCCCGAGACCGGCGAGCGGCGGGCCCGAACTGTGATCGTGGCCGCGGCGCTCGAGCGGACGGTCAGCTCGCCGTTGGCCGACCCGAGCTCCATGGAGGTCCGGGCGATGTCCTCGACTCGGGCGTCCACGAAGGCCTCGAGGGCCGAGCGGCCCACCATAGCCCCCGGCCGCCGGTCGAGCATCACGTGGGCGGCGCTGTTGGCGTACTCGACCGTCAGATCGTCGCGTAGGCGGACGACGCCCGCGGTCAGCAGCTCGGTCAGGTAGTGAGTGTCCTGGGCCGTCTGCGCCGCGTTCCAGCGAGCGTCCTCGGCCTCCTCGATGGTCAGCCGAACCTTGCGTTCGACATCCTCGGCGTTCGAGGCGCCCGTGGTGTCCTGGAGCCGCTCGATCGTGCGCCCGCGGCTGATCGCCGCAGCGCCTATCCAACCGAGCAGCATCGCGAGGACCGCGATGAAGAGGAGCTCGGGCGCATCCATGCCTGCGAGCATGGCATACGCGGGCCAGTTCGGCTCGGCGCCTGGGTTTCGATGACATGCCGGGCCGCCGGACGCTACCCTATCGGGGTACCGTCGGCGCACCGCGTGCGCCACTGGTCGATCGAAGGGTCCCGCGGACCGGCCGGAGCATCCGGCAGGCTCGACAACCGCTCCCGGCCCTTTCCGGAGGATGGAAAAAGTGCCGTCGTTTCGACTGATACCGCGCGAGGAGCGCTTCTTCGACCTGTTCGTGGAGGAGGCGGCCAACGTCCTCGACGGGGCTCGCCAGCTCGAGACGATGCTGCGCACCTACGACAACCCGGACAAGTCCGCCAAGCGGATCCGGGAGACCGAGAGCAAGGGCGACGAAATCAGCCGGAACATCGGCCGCCGGCTCGAGTCGTCCTTCGTAACCCCCTTCGACCGCGAGGAGATCCACGCCCTCATCGGCGGGCTGGACGACATCCTGGACCTCATCGAGCAGGTCGCGGACACGTTCGTCCTCTACAACATCTCGTCGCCCACCAAGACGTCCGTGAAGCAGGCGGCCCTCGTCGTCCAGTGCTGCGAGATCGTCCATGAGGCCCTGACCAACCTGCGCGGCTTCAAGGATCTGGACAAGTACCTCCGCGAGGTCTACCGGCTCGAGGGCGATGGCGACAAGATCGCCCGCCAGGCCATCGCGGGTCTGTTCGACGACAGCGTGAAGACGATCGAAGTCCTCAAGTGGAAGGACATCTACACCCTCCTCGAGGACACGATCGACAAGTGCGAAGACGTGGCTCACATCATCGAGCGGATCGTCGTCAAGCACGCCTAGGGGTCGGGGCCCGGGGGCCCCATCACGAGCGGTCATCTCCCCTTCCCCCGGATCGCCGTCCGCCGTCTCGTTGCGCGCCATGAGCCGGTGGGCTCCCGGCCCAATCGTTAACAAACCGGCAAACAGCCGTTAAGCGCGGTCTCCCAACCTCGCAGCTGGACATCTGAACGGGATTCGCCCGGACGTAGCCAGCCCAAGAGGAGAGACAGTGATCAACGGATACCGACGAATTGGCGCACTCGCACTCGCAGCCACGCTGGTAGCTGCGGCCTGTTCGTCCGCCGGTGCCAGCCCAACCCCGACGCCGGCCCCGACTGCCACGCCGACACCGGCAGCCATGACCGACACGCCCGCGGCCTCGACGGCCTCGACGTCCACGGCCTCGACGCCCACTCCCGCCGCCACTCCTCAGTGCGTGAGCGGATCCATCACTACTTCCGGCTCGACGGCCCTTCAGCCGCTCATCGACGCGGCCGGCAAGCAGTACGTGAAGGAATGCCCCGGCGCCACCATCACGGTGAACGGCGGCGGATCCGGCACCGGCCTGAGCCAGGTCGCCCAGGGCGCGGTGCAGATCGGCGAGTCGGACGTCAAGGCTGAAACGAAGCTCCCGGCCGCGGACGCCGCGAAGCTGGTCGACCATGTCATCGCCAAGCAGGGCTGGATCATGGTCACCAACAAGGACGTCACCGGCGTGACGAACCTCACGACCCAGAAGGCCACCGACATCTGGACGGGCAAGATCACCAACTGGAAGGACGTCGGCGGTCCCGACATGCCGATCGTGCTGATCTTCCGCCCGCAGTCGTCCGGCACCCGCGCCACCTTCAAGTCGGTCGTGCTCCACGGCGCGACGGAGGCCACCGGTGGCCAGACGCTGACCGAGGACTCGAACGGCGCGGTCACGACGGCCGTGACCAAGACGAACGGCTCCACGAGCGTGATCGGCTTCGCCTACTACAACGATCCATCCAACAAGCCGCTGCTCAACGGACTGCAGCTCGACGGCGTGGACGCGACTCTCGCGAACATGACCGCGGGGACCTACAAGCTCTCCGCGGACGGCAACCTGTACACCCTTGGCACGCCCGCGCCGGGCAGCCTCACCGATGCCTTCCTGGCCTACCTGATGGGCCCCGAGGTCCAGGGCACGATCATCCCAAGCCTCTCCTACGCCCCGGTCGTCCCGGTCAAGTAGTTCGAACCCATCTCACTCCGGGCCCTGTCGTGTCGAGCGGGGCCCGGAGTTTCCCCTTTCTCCAGAGCTGAGGTCCCGCCCTTGACTCGCCCAGGGAGCCCCAGATGGCTCGATTGATAGCAGCCGATCGCCCCTCAACCCTCAAGGTCGAAACCGGCAGGCTCGCCAGGATCGACGTTCCGATGATCGTCGTTTTCATGGCGGCCGCCTCCATGATCGCCATCGTCGTCCTGCTGCTGCTCTTCATCTCGTGGCAGGGCATTCAGCTGTTCGTGAAGGACGGCTACTCGCCCGGGACGATCCTGTCGCCCACGTGGGATCCGCTGGCCAATACGCCGGCCTTCGGGCTCCTGCCGTTCATCGCGGGCACCCTCGTCGTGACGGCGGGGGCTCTTCTCATTTCCACCCCGCTGTCGGTGGGTCTGGCGGCGTTCCTCTCCGAGGTGGCCCCCAACTGGGCCCGTTCCGTCGTCCAGCCGGCTCTCGAGATATTCGTCGGGATCCCGAGCGTGGTGTGGGGCTGGCTCGGCCTGACCACCCTGGTGCCCTTCCTGTCCGACACCTTCAGCGGTCCGCTCGTCGTCTCGCTGCCGGTGGTCGGGAAGGTGTTCAGCATGCCCGGGTTCCTGACCGGCTTCTCGTGGCTGGCCGGATCGCTCGTCCTCTCGGTCATGATCCTGCCGACGATCACGAGCGTCTCGTATGACTCGTTCCGAGCCGTCCCCCAGGAGCTTCGCACGGGCTCCCTGGCTCTCGGCACCACGCGCTGGCAGACCATTCGACACATCCTGATCCCGGCCGCGCTGCCCGGGATACTGACCGCGGTGGTCCTGGGCATGACCCGCGCCGCGGGCGAAGCGCTGGCGGTTCAGATGGTCATCGGCAACTCGCCGACGCTGCCTGCCGCCATCACCCAGCCGGTCACGACGCTGACCTCGCAGATCACCCTCGACATGGGCAACACGGTCTTCGGCGAGCCCTGGCAGGACGCGCTGTGGACGATGAGCCTGGTGCTGCTTGTCCTCTCCATCGCGTCGGTCGTGCTGGTCCGGCTGATCAACAAGCGGAGGATGCCACTGTGACGGCAAATCACTCCCCTGCCTCGCTCCACCGCCGAACCTCGCGAGCAATCGTGGCGGATCGGGCGGCGACGATCGTCCTCTGGGGGACCGCCGCCTTCGTTCTGCTGCTGCTCGGCACGATCATCCTCCACTTCGCCCTGGCGGCCTGGGGAGTGGTTTCGCTCGGGTTCATCTTCGGCGATCCGTCCGACACGGCTCTGGGCGGCGTCTTCCCGGTGTTCTGGAACTCGATCTACATGCTCGCCCTGACCATGCTCATCGCGGTCCCGGTCGGCATCCTGGGCGGCATCTACATGTCGGAGTACGCACGGGAGACCGGCCCGCTCGGCCTGGTGACCAGCGCGATCCGTTTCGCCGAGGAGGCCATCAGCTCGGTTCCGTCGATCGTGGTCGGCCTGTTCGGGCTGATCCTCTTCGTCGACACGTTCCGCTGGGGCTTCACGGCGCTGGGCGGCGCGTTCGCGCTCACGCTCTTCAACCTGCCGTTGATGACGCGGCTGTCCGAGCAGGCCCTGCGAGCGGTGCCACAGGACGAGAGACAGGCGAGCCTGGCCCTTGGCGCCACGAAGTGGCAGACGATCCGGCACGTCGTCCTGCCCCTGGCCATCCCCGGCCTGGTGACGGGGGTGATCCTCACCGCCGGCCGCGTGTTCGGCGAGGCGGCGGTCCTCCTCTTCACGGCGGGCATCGGAACGCCCGTCCACTACGACTTCGCCAACTTCAACGGCTTCGGCCTCGATTTCAACTCGGGCTGGTGGCACACCTCGCCGTGGAGTCCCCTGCGGCCGGCAACGACCCTTTCGGTCTACATCTGGAAGCTCAACTCCGAGGGACTTGGAGCATTCAAGAACCAGCTCGCCGACGGATCCGCGGCGATCCTCATCGGCATGGTCCTGATCTTCAACCTCGGAGCCCGCGCCGTGGGCCGGGTTCTTACCCGAAAGCTGACGGCAGCATGAATATCGGAGACGAAATGCCCACGACAGCCACTTTCCCCCAGCCCGTGATCCGGCGGGTCGAAGTCGGCTCCTCGATTGTCGCCGAACAGGCGGCCACGGCCCCGGCGGATCTCAAGATCTCGACCGAGCACGTCTCGGTCAAGTACAGCGGCAAGACCGCCGTTCGCGACGTCTCCCTCGAGATCCGCGAGCGGTCGATCCTGGCCCTCATCGGCCCGTCCGGAAGCGGCAAGAGCACGTTCCTGCGCTGCTTCAACCGGATGAACGACCTCATCCCGGGCGCGACGGTGGAGGGCGAAGTCTGCCTCGACGGCGAGGACATCGGGGACGCCGGCGTGAGCGTCGTGGAACTGCGGCGGCGGGTGGGAATGGTCTTCCAGCGTCCCAACCCGTTCCCCATGTCCATCTACGAGAACGTCGCCTACGGGCCGCGCCGGCGGGGAATGAATAGCCGCGCCCAGCTCGACGAGCTGGTGGAGACGAGCCTGAAGCGAGCGGCCCTCTGGGACGAGGTCAAGGACGATCTGCGCCGCAAGTCCGGCCTGGCCCTCTCGGGCGGCCAGCAGCAGCGCCTCTGCATCGCCCGAGTCCTCGCGACCGATCCGGAAGTGATCCTGATGGACGAGCCGGCATCGGCTCTCGACCCGGTATCCACCCTGCGGATCGAAGAGCTCATGCGCGAGCTCCGGGAGAACTACACCATCGTGATCGTCACCCACAACATGCAGCAGGCGGCTCGAGTGAGCGACGTGACGGCCTTCTTCACCATGGCCGAGGATCGGGCCGGCTACCTCGTGGAAATGGGTCCGACGGGCCGCATCTTCACCCGGCCGGCCGAACGGCTGACCGAGGACTACATCTCCGGACGCTTCGGATGAGCTCGGCGAAGGACGAGGAGTCGACTGTGAACTCTCACCCCGAACCCGCGATCCTGCCGGTTATGGACAATTCCGCAGGCCACGGCGGGTCCGACGGCGGCCAGGCGCGACACGAAGTCTCGGAACAACTCGCTCGGGCGGCGCAGAATGCGCGTCGTATGCGCGAAAGTCTCGATTCCGAGATGCGGGACGTCAAGGACGGCGTCCTGCGTATGGGCAGCCTCGTGGAGGAGCAGATCCTCGCCGCCCTCGACGCGCTCATCCATCGCGACGCCGCGCTGGCCGAGAAGGTGATCGCCTCGGACTACCGCATCAACGAGGTCCAGCGAGCCGTTTCCGCGATCGTGGCCATGACCATAGCCACTCAAGCGCCGGTGGCGCGGGACCTGCGGTTCCTGCTGGCCCTGGACCGGGTCACATACGAGCTAGAGCGCATGGGCGACCATGCGGGGTCGGTGGCCAAGCAGGCTCGCAAGCTCGCCGGCGTAACCACGATGGTGACGTACGACGAGCTGACGCCGATGGCCCAGCTCGCCGCCCGGCAGGTCCGCGACGTCGTCATGGCCCTCGTGGACATCGACCAGGAAAAGGCCCGCGCCGTGGCCGAGCGCGACGACGAGATCGACCGGCTGTACCACAAGACCTTCGCCGACGTCCTCGAGGAGATGCGTTCGGACCCGGGCCGCGTCGACCCGGGCACGAGGATTCTCTTCGCCGCCCACTACCTCGAGCGGATCGGCGATCGCGTCACGAACATCGCCGAGGACGTGGTCTTCCTTGCCACGGGCGAGGTCGAGGACCTGAACCCGTAGGGTTCCGCCAGCTTGCGAGCGAACTGCTCCGGGACGGGAGGGCTGTTCCGGGCAGCTGTGGCGACGCGCCTCGCGCGAGTTGTGGTTCCTCCAGGCGCGGCCGTGGCCCCTTCCGGCGCGCAGGACTCGCGGCGCCCGTGCCGAATCACCCCCGCTCCCCGGCTTCAGACCCAGGTCCCCGCCAGGACCGCATCTTCGGGAAACGCTAACGATCCGCGCGGACGGCGTTAACGAGGCCCGCTCCCGTCGTTAATCGCTCGTCACCAGATTCGATCAGGCCGCTGCGCGGCCCCGCGGGCCTTGTCTGGGAGGAGGAGGCCAGAGCGGTCCGGACTGGATAGGAGGATCTGGAAAGGTGATGAGAGTTCCATTGAGGCGCGGCCTGGGTCTGGCCGCGGTGGCTGTACTGGTGGCGGCCTGTTCAGCGGCAGCGGCCGCGCCTTCGGCGAATCCGGCCGATCAAGCCAAGAGCTTCGCGACTTATGGCGCGCCGGACTCCTGGGCGAACTACGGCGAGGAGTTCTCGACCTTCTGCTCGACCAACAGCTTCACCTGCAACAAGGATCGCTCGCAGGGCGAGGACATGTCCTCCGCCGAAGAGATTGCGGCCTTCGACTCCGAGAAGAACAACCCCAAGGCCATCCTGGCGGACATCGGCATCCTCTTCGCCGGCCAGGCCGAGCAGAAGGGCGTGCTGTCGAGCTACGTCTCGCCCGCGGCCGCCAAGCTCGGCAGCCTCGGTCCGGGACTCTACGGCAAGAACGGCGGCTGGGAAGCCACGTTCGTCGGAGTCCCGGGCTTCGTCGTGAACACAGACTTCTTGAAGTCCAAGAACATCGCCGTGCCCACCTCGTGGGCTGACCTCGCCAAGCCCGACTACAAGGGTCTGGTGGGCTTCGGCAAGCCCGGCTCTTCGGGCACGGCCACCATGGCCTTCGTGGCGATGAACCTCGCCGCCGGCGGCACCCTCGACGACTACACCAAGGGCATCGCCTATGCCAAGGCGCTCCTGCCCAACATCCAGGGCGTTCCGGAAGGCAACGCGGACCAGTTCGAAAAGGGCGACGTCCCGATCCAGATCAAATACGACTTCAACCTGATCGCGCTGGCGAACCAGGAGAAGGGCAAGGTCAATGCCCAGGTCGTGATCCCCAGCGACGGCTCGATCTACGCCCCCTCGGCGATCATCGAGAACAAGTACGACACGGCCCACGCCCAATTCGGCAACATGTTCATGGACTGGGTCCTATCCGACAAAGGCCAGGAGATCTTCGCCAAGTTCGGCGCCCGGCCAATCCGCTACGTCATGGGCGACCTGACGCTGCCCGACAGCGCCAAGACGCTCTGGCTGCCGGACTCCCAGTACACCCAGGTCAAGACCATCGATACGACCAAGATCGACATCACCAAGATCGCCGACATCTGGCAGAACCAGGTCGGGGCGGGCGGCTGATCGAAGATGGCGACGCTGAGCAGGCCAATCGTCAAGCTCGGACTCGAATCCGAGGGCGGGTCGGCCTCGCCAACGCCCATCGCTCGAATGCGCGGATGGCTGGCGGCCTGGCTGCCGGCCATCCCGCTGCTCCTTCTGGTCGCCACCTGCCTGATCGCCCCGGTGGTCGTGCTGGTCGTCCAGTCGTTCACGAGCATGGGAGAGTCGGGGCTGACTCTCGATCTCTGGACCAGGGTCCTGGGCCAGCGAGTCAACCAGGACGCCATCGAAACTAGCCTCATCCTGGCGGCGGGGTGCGCAACCATCACGCTGGCCATCGGCGGTCCGCTGGCGTGGCTGATCAGTCGGATGCTCCAGGGCCGGCGCGCGTTCTGGCTCGGATTGCTGAACGTCGCGGCCAACTTCGGGGGCATCGGCCTCGCATTCGCCTACATGGCCACGATCGGGAGCGTCGGGATGCTCACCCTGGTCATCCAGGGACTCGGCATTCCCTTCGACGCGCCGCGCCAGGGTTCCATGTTCGCGCTGGTGGTGGCCTACGAGTACGCGAACATTCCTCTCTTCGTCCTGCTGACGATCCCGGCCATGGCGATCCTACGCGACGACTGGTGGGAGGCCGCCCAGACGTCCGCGGCGACGAGATGGATCTTCTGGCGCCGCATCGGCGCGCCGATCCTGGCGCCGTTCCTTCTCGCCGGCTGGCTCCTCATCTTCACCTGGACCCTCGGCGTATACGGCATCGCCTACGGCCTGGCCGGGCAGTCGGGCGCGACCGCGGTCCACTTGATCACGCTCCAGATCGGCACGGCGCTGCAGTCCGACGTCCTGCTCGGCCCCGGCCGCGCGGCCATCCTGGCCATGGTCCTGCTCCTGTTCGCGGCGACGTCGCTGCTCCTCTATCGAACGATGCTGCGGAGGGCACTGAGATGGCTGTAGATGCCGCCACCTCCCGTCCGCCTGCGACTGAACTCCTCGGAGCGCGGCGCGCCGGAGAAGCCACTCTCAGCAGGGTGGCGAAGTCTCTCTTCTTCGGCGCCGCGCTCTTCTACCTCTGCGTTCCGATGGTCGCCGTCCTGATCTACTCCTTCTCGACGCGTTGGACCGCCAACGTTCTCCCCGACGGCTACACGCTCGAGTGGTGGCAGCAGACACTGTCGAATCCACGCATCCAGAGCGCCTTCTCCACGTCGGTCATGCTCGCGACCTTGACCGCGATCATCGACATCGCGGTCGTGGTGCCGGCCGCCTACTGGTCGCGGGTGCGCAACCCTCACATCCGACCGGTAGTGGAGCTCGCGGCCGCCATACCTTTCGCCCTCCCCTACATCGTCATCGCCTTCGGCCTGATGCAGTTCTCGGGCATCGCTGCGCCCCAGTATCAGGGCACATTCGCCTTGCTCGTCGCCGGACACGCCGCCATCGCCTTCCCCTTCGTCTACTGGGCGGTGGACGGGGCAATGGCTGCCGCCGGGATCGAGCGCTTGAGCGAAACCGCGGAAGCCTGCGGTGCCTCGCCGTTCCAGATCGTGCGGCGGATCGTGATCCCGAACATCTCGCCCGGGCTCGTGACGGGCGGGCTGCTCTCCTTCGCGGCGAGCTTCGGCGAGTTCGCCATGGCTCAGATCATCGGCAGGAGTCTCGACACCGTCCCCCTCTGGAGTGCCGAGATGATCCGCTCCTATTCGGACACGGCCGGTTCATACAACCGCCTTGCGGTCGTGACCCTCCTGACATTCCTCCTGCTGTTCGCGCTTTCGGCGGTGGTGGTCTATTGGAATCGCGGCCAGACGGTCCGGCTGCTGCCGGGCGCCGGGGCCGCCAGGACGGGAGACGGTCGATGAGCGGCGTGAGCCTTGTGGGGGTATCCAAGTCCTACGGCTCGGTCAAGGCCCTCGACCACGTCTCGATCGACGTCTGCCCGGGCGAGCTCCTGGCGCTACTCGGCCCTTCCGGATGCGGCAAGACGACGCTGCTGCGCTGCGTCGCCGGGCTCGAGCGGCCGGACAAGGGCAACGTCGAGATCGGCCAGCGGGACATGACCCTCGTGCCGACTCGCGACCGGCCAATCGGCATGGTCTTCCAGAGCTACGCGCTGTTCCCCAACCTGACCGTTCGAAAGAACATCTCGTTTCCTCTGGAGGTGCGCCGCAGGCCGCGCAAGGAGATCGACGAGCGCGTCGACGAGCTCCTCGACCTCGTTCGCCTGTCCGAGCAGGCGGAGCGGTACCCCAAGCAGATAAGCGGCGGCCAGGCACAGCGCTGCGCATTGGGCAGAGCGCTGGCCGCCAACCCCGAGGTTCTCCTTCTCGACGAGCCTCTCTCGGCCCTGGACGCCCTGGTTCGAGGGCGGCTGCGCGACGAGATCCGCCGGATCCAGCAGCGGGTCGGGATAACGGCAATCTACGTGACGCATGACCAATCCGAGGCGATGGCAATCGCGGATCGGGTGGCGGTGATGAACCATGGCCGGGTCGAGCAGATCGCCCGCCCGGACGAGATCTATGACATGCCCGCAACTCAATTCGCGGCAACCTTCGTGGGCAGCCGCAACGCGGTGGAACTGGACGTGCGCAACGGCCGGGTCGCAATTCCCGGAGCCTTCGACATCCCCGCTCCTGAGGGCACGGGCAGTCGAGCGATCGCCTTCTTCCGACCGGAGGACGTACGGGTCAGCGGCCCGGCGACGTCGAATGGTCGAGAGGCCGTCGGTATGCCCGCCCGGGTCGAGCTCAAGGTCTTCCTCGGCTCGACGACGCGACTACATCTGGTCGGCCAGAACGGGGCCGGACCCATATCCCTCTACAGCGACCTCCCCAGCCACTCGGCCCGCGAGATAGACGAGGGAGCGCTGGTCCACGTCGAGATCGATCCCGCGCTCGTCCAGGCATTCCCGCTCTAGCTCTAGCTCGATACCCAGACGGCGATCGGAGGCCACCTGTGGAACTGCTTCGCGACCTGTATGAGGAATCCATACTCACGGTCTGGCTCGATCCGGATTCGACCGAATCCACCGACGAAGAGGTAGCCGACGAGGCGCTCTGGCTCGGTGAAAGCCGGGTCGGCTATGACGCCGACATCCTGGCCGGGATCCGGGGCGAGCCCGAGTGGCGCTGGTTCGGATAGTCCCGGCCGACGCCTCAGCCCGACAGTCCCGAGTCGCGCTCCACTTCGGACAGGCTGTCGTCGAGAATGGCGATTGCCAGGCCTAGCTGCTCGCGGGTGATCACCAGCGGTGCGGACAGGTGGAGGATGTTGCCCATCACGGTCTTGAAGTTGAGGCCCCGCGACAGCGCCGCGTACATGACGGCTTCAGCTTGGTCCACGGCAGGTTCGCGGGTGGCCCTGTCACGAACCAGTTCGACGCCCATCAACAGGCCAAGGCCTCGGACATCACCGATCAGGGGATGTCTCTCCTTGAGCTCCCGGAGGCGCTCCAGGCCCCATTCTCCGAGTATGCGGGCCTGTGCGACCAGATCGCGGTCCTCGATCTCGGCGATCGTCGCCAGGCCGGCGGCACAGGCTACTGGGTTCTTTTCGTGCGTGAAGTGGCCCAGGGCGCGGTCCGCGGCCACGTTCAGGGAATCCCGGGCAATCAACGCCGCGAGCGGCATGATGCCCCCGCCGAGGCCCTTGCCGACGGTGACGATGTCCGGGGTGACGCCGAAATGCTCGAAGGTGAAGAAGCGGCCGGTCCGCCCCAGCGCGTGCGGTATCTCATCGAGGATGAGGAGAGCTCCGTGCCGGTCGCATGACGCACGGACGGCCTGCCAGTACTCCGGAGTCGGGATATAGGGTGCGTTTCGGATTGTCTCGGCGATGACCGCGGCGACGTCGCCTTCCTTCTCCAGGACGTAGTCCAGGTATCGGGCGCAGGTCAGGTCGCAAGTGCCGGCGCGATCGAGGCATCCGAAGACGCAGCGGTACGGCTCCGGCGGAGGAACGTGTTCGGTGCCGCTCATCAGCGGACCGAGCCCGGAGCGGAACTGACTTTCGCCCCCGACTGAGATCGTGTCGATCGTTCCGCCGTGGAACGCGTCCCAGAGCGACACCGTCTTGTGGCGTCCGGTGGCCACTCGGGCAAGCTGGATCGCGGCGCTGTTGGCCGTGGCGCCGGACGTGGTGAACAGGACCCTGTCCAGGCCATCTGGAGCGAGATCCACGAGCTTGCGCGCCAGGGCGATGGCCGGGGCGTTCGTGTAACGCCGAGTCGTAAACGAAAGCGTATCGAGCTGGTCCTTCACGGCGGCGATCACGCGTTGGTTGGCAAAGCCCACCTGGTGGACCGCGTTGCCATGGAAGTCCAGGTAGCGCCGTCCGGCCAGGTCTTCGATCCAGGGCCCCTCGGCGGCGTGCTCGACGTTGAGGCAGGGTGTCGAGAGCGATTGATGGAGGAAATACCGAGAGTCGTCCGCGAGGAGCCGGCGTGTCGCCTCGTCCAGGTTCTCGGCCTGCCAGGCTGCCCTCCGCGCGGTCGAGTTGGAGTCGCCTTCGCTCAATTGGCGCCTGCCGATTGGCGTACTCGCCAGATCTCCGCCGGCATCTGGGGCGGTCCCCCGCCCCGCGCCCGCGGCTCCGGAGCTCATGGCCGCTCGCCACGCGACAGCCGCCGCTCGATGTCGTCGAGCGCGGGCCCCAGGTCGGCGATCGACTCGATCACGTAGTGCGCACCGCAGCCGCGCAGTTCCGCTTCCGCGGCGCCGATCCTCCACCGCCTATCGTCGGCGGTCAGGGCGTCCAGCTCCTCTTTGGCCAGGCCGACGTAGTTGCCCGTCCGCGAGATGCCCACCGTCCACGCCCCGGCGTTGATGCCTTCGCCGATGTCTGCCCGCGTATCCCCCACTTTCACGACTGAGCTCGGCGGATAGACGCGCAACGCCTCGAGCGCCCGGAGCAGCATCCAGGGCTCCGGTCGCCCGGCCGGAACCTGGTCCGCGCAGACGATCGCATCCGGTCGGTATCCCTGCCGCATAGCCGCCTCGGCAGCCCTGGCGCCGATCGAGGCGGGGTATCCGGTCGTCGAACCGATCCGGTAGCCACGGGCACGCATCTCACCGACCATCTCGACCGTGCCGTCGATCAAATCGCAGTACCCGGGGAGCACCTCTTCCTGGATGGTTCGAAGCGCTTCGTACATCACCGCAACGTCGTCGCCGTCGCAGGGTTTCCCGTGAGCCTCCTGCCAGCGCGAGGCGATCGCGGGGTCGGCAACGAGCGCCTTGATGTGATCGAGCTTGAACAGGCCCATGGGGCCACGAGCCTCCGCCGCGGAGATGTCGACGCCGTAGCGTCGGAACGTCTCCACGAAGGCCGCAACCGGAGCGATGGATCCATGGTCCTGGGTGGTGCCGGCCCAATCGAGCACCACCGCCCGAATTCGCCAATCGCCCGAAGGCCCGCCCGGCGGGGTAGTCCTCACGAAAGACCCTCCGTTCGTTCCGATCCCCCAGTGACCCCAGCTGACTCAGGCCGGCAACGCGGTCCGCTGTTCGGGCTGGATCGCCACCGCCTTGATGGCTCGTTCCAGAGAGTCGATGAACCCCTCGAGCGCGCCTACCTCCATCGCCCCGAGAGTGCAGACCCGGAAGTTGGTTCGGGCCGCGTCGCCGAGCCCGGCGTAGATGACGTACCCGTCGGCCTTGACCGCATCGTGAAGCCGCTCGTAGGCCACTCCTTCGGGGAGCGGCAGGCTTCGCACTGACGACGACCTGTCGGATTCGGACACGATTGGGATCAGACCGATCCTGGCAAACTCGCGGTCGAGGTATGCCACGCGGGCACGGTAGGCCTCGCGCCTGGTCGAGATTCCTTCGTCGAGCAGCTCGTCCAGCGCCGCCTCGAGGCCGTAGATGGCCGGAACTGACGGGGTGAACGGGACGCTGCCGAGCAGCTGCGCGTCCAGATAGGCGGCCAGGTCCAGATAGAGGGAGCGGCGAGGAGCCTGGCGAACCCGCGCCACTCCCTCCGGCGACATCAGGACGAAGGAGGCGCCCGGGAGCCCGTGGAGACACTTGTTCGAAGTGCAGGCGAGGAAGTCGATGCCGGTCCCCGCCAGCCGTAGCTCCTCAGCTCCGAGCGAGCTGATGGCGTCCACCGCGACACGCACGTTTCGGACTGACGCGAGGGCCGCAATCTCCGCCACCGGATTGAGGAGACCCGTCGTCGTCTCGTGGTGGACGACCGCGACGGCGTCCACGTCATCGTTGGCTTCGAGCGCGGACAGCACCTCCGCTGGATCGATCGGCTCGTTCTGCGGCGCGCTCACGCTCACGATCTCGATGCCGTTCCGGGCGGCGATAGTGGCCAGCCGCTCCCCGTAGACACCATTGCGGCACACCAGCAGCTTTCGACCCGCCCGGACGGACCCGATCGTCATCGCCTCCATCGCGGCGGTTCCCGAGCCCGCAAGGAGGCCCAGCTGCCAGTCCGAGCCGACGCCCGCGACCAATCGAAGCTTGGCCCGGACGCGCTCGAAGATGGCCGTGTATTCGGGTTCGCGGTGGCAGAGGTCCGGACCACCGACGGCGCGATGGATCCGGTCGCTGACGACCGCCGGACCGGGATTGAGCAGGACGCGTTCGCGGTGCTCCCGGGCACTACCGAACCGCTGAAAATACAGATCCCCGAATTCGGCCGGCTCGACGATGGCGTCCGGCTGGCCGCGCAGCAGGTCAGTCCGCGCGCCGGGGCCTCGAGGTGCCACGCCCACGATGGCGCCCGCGCCGGCCCGGTGTCCGGCTTCGAGCGCCTCGGCGCTGCCGCCCAGCACGCCCATCCGGCGGACGTCGGGCACGTCCGCCCCCGCCAGGGCCACGAGCAGGCCATATGGCGCCGGCGGCCGCGGTCCGCGAACCACCTCGTCGCCGATCCGCCGCTCGATCGCGGTCGCTTCGTGCTCGTCGGGCACCACCACCGCTATCGTTCCGCCGTCAAGGTGGATTTTGTCGAACTGCGGCGCGAGGGCAGCCAGGAGAACCGGCGAAATGTCCGAGGCGAAGAGGACCCAGAGATCGATCGACCTCGCTGTTGCCCAGGCGCGGGCTGTTGCGGCCGAGTCGGCGTAGGGCATTCGAGGCAGCCTCCGGATGTCGTTGCGGCTGCGGGAGAACTACTGCTGGAAATTCGTCGTCTCGCCGCAACCTCAGGGTTCAGGCGAATCTGGGCGGGATGCATTAACGGCCGGAGAACAGGCCGTTAATTGCTCACCGCCAACGTCTGGGGTGCGCCGTGGATAACCCGCGGCGACGGCAAGGGTTCGTTCGCGAGGTCTGGGTTGCATGGACTCACGTCCGAGAATCGTCATCGTCGCGTTCGACGGTTTCCCGCTGCACGCCTTCCGGTATTCGTGGATGCCAAACCTCTGGAATCTAGCGCAGCAGGGCGGCTTCGCCGCTGACGGCGGAAGGTCGGGCGTCCCCTCGACCACCTATCCGGGATTCATCTCCCTGCTCACGGGTTGCAGCCGCTCGGTTTCCGGTGTGAGGACAACCTCGCGCAAGCGCGACGCGGTGCCGGGCTGGGCGGGCTCGGATTCGGCCCAGGTCCCAACGCTGCTGCACGAAGCCGCCGACGCCGGCCTCAGGACCGCGGCCGTCTTCGGCGATCACAAGCTCCAGGAGGTGGCCCACCTCGAGAGTCTTGGCCAGGTCTGGCCACCCGGTGCCGAGATCCCCGGCGACGTCCAGCTCGACGCTCACGGTTATCCGGTCAATGCCGCGGTCCTGCCGCACCTCCTGGCTGCGGCAGCGGATCCGGACGTCTCGCTGATCTTCTGCCACTTCAACGAGACCGACACGCTGGGCCACGATCTGGGTCCCGAGGCCCCCGAGACGATTGACTGCGTGCGGGCCGCCGACGACGCGATAGGGCTCCTGCGCGAAACGCTGGCTCCGGACTGGGCCCGGACCTTGCTGCTGTTCACCTCCGACCACGACATGGAAGCGCGCTCTGAGCACGAGCCGATAGACCCGTGCGCGAGGCCAGAGCATGCCCGCCTGATCTCCGACTGGATCCCCGACGGCAGCGCCGCCCTGGTCCGGCTCGCCATCGGCATAGATCACGAGGCGGGCATCGCGGGTTTGCGAACCATCGAAGGCGTTGGCGCCTGGCGCTCCTACGATCCCGACCTGCTGCTTCTACTGGCCGCGCCCGGCCGGATCTTCGCGGGTCAGAAGGCATACGCGGGCGGAACCCACGGCAGCCGCTCGACCATGCGGACGCTGGCGGTCGTCGGTGGAGGCCATCCGGCCACGTGGCAACTTGGAAAGGTGCTAGCCGAGGCTCCACCGCGGCTGCGCGATTGGGCGCCAACGATCGCCTCGCTGTTGTCAATACAGCTGCCCGCCGCGGATGGCAGAGACATGCTCGCACGGGAACCGGCGGCCGGGCATCGTTGAGCGAACGAAAGCACGGAGCACGGACGCGGCCCATCTCCTCGCCTTATGAGGTAGGCATCGACACGGCCGCCTCGAGACGCGACGGCTTCGCGCCTGCCTCCGACCTGATAGCCTCTGCGTTGCGATCCCGTCGGGCCACTTCTGCCGCCATGAGGTTCAGCCGGTTTGTCACAGGGCACCACTCTGGCTCTGGGAGCCATCTTCGTTCTGGCGTTCTGCTTCGACTACATCAACGGCTTCCACGACACGGCCAACGCGATAGCCACCTCCGTCTCCACCCGCGCCCTCAAGCCGGAAGTCGCGATCCTGCTGTCCGCAACCGCCAACTTCGTCGGAGCGATCGTCTTCGGCACCGCCGTCGCGGGGACGATCGGGAGCGGCATCGTCCAGGACGCTCCGATTCTCGGCCACCTCTCGGTGCTCGCCGCGGCCCTCATCGGCGCCATCGCGTGGAACCTGATCACGTGGCGGCTCGCGATTCCGAGCTCAAGCAGCCACGCGCTGGTCGGGGGCCTCATCGGGGCGGCCTGGGTGGCCTTCGGATCGAATGCCGTCCAGTGGGGCAACTTCGTCGCCAAGGTCGTAGTTCCGCTCGTCTCGTCGCCGGTGCTCGGCCTCCTTCTCGGTTTCGGCCTGATGATTCTGCTGCTGAACCTGATCGGGCACGCGGTACCCAGACGGGTCGGATCGGCCGTTCGGAAGCTGGGCGGCGCCGACAAAGGCGCCGGTGCCACTGTGGCGGCCGACGAGGGCACCAGCCCGCGACGGATCAACGACCGCTTCCGCCGGCTCCAGGTGCTGTCCGCGACGTACATGGCCCTGAGCCACGGATCCAACGATGCCCAGAAGACGATGGGCATCATGACCCTCGCCCTCTTCAGCGTTCAGGCCATTCCGGACAAGACGGTCCCGGTGCCAGTGATCCTCCTCGCGGCCACGGCGATGTCGCTGGGAACCGCGGCGGGAGGCTGGCGGATCATGAAGACGATGGGCCAGCGGGTTGTGAAGCTCGATCCGGTCCACGGCTTCGCGGCGGAGACGGCGGCCGCCTCGATCATCCTGGGGGCATCCCATCTGGGCATGCCCGTGTCCACGACGCATGTCATCTCCAGCTCCATCATGGGCACGGGCACGAGCGATCGCATCAACGCCGTCCGCTGGGGAGTTGCCCGCAGCATCGTGACCGCTTGGGTCCTGACGATCCCGTGCGCCGCGGTGATCGCTGCCGCTGCGTACTTGGTGCTGCAGGTTCTGGGGCTGTAGCGCCGGGCTCAGCCTGCCTCCGGGCGCCTCAGCACGTAGCCGACCCCGCGGACCGTTTCGAGTAGCTTCGGGCTCGCCGGATCGGCCTCGATCTGGCTGCGCAGCCAGTGGATGTGGACGTCCACGGTCCGAGTCTCGCCCGCGTAGTCGTAGCCCCAGACGTGCTCGAGGAGCTGGTCGCGGGTGAACACGTGGCCGGCATTGCGCAGGAGGAAGACCAGCAGGTCGAATGCTTTGGGCTTGACCTGGAGGACCTCACCGTCGCGGAGGAGCCGCCGGCCGGCCAGGTCCACCCTGATCTGGCCGAGATCCACTGTCTCGGGCTCCGGATTGACCGCCTGGGCCTCCGAACGGCGGAGCAATGCCCGGACGCGGGCCAGGAGCTCGCGGAAGCTGAACGGCTTGGTGACGTAGTCGTCGGCGCCGAGCTCCAGGCCCACGACCTTGTCCACCTCGGCGCTCTTGGCCGTGAGCATCAGGATCGGGACGCCGGATTCTGCCCGGATGATCCGGCAGACCTCCGTGCCGGAGATTTCCGGCAGCATCAGATCGAGCAGGATCAGATCGGGACGCCGGCGGCGGAACACGTCGACCGCCTCGCGTCCGTCGGCCGCCTGGACGACCGAGTAGCCCTCGCTCTCGAGACCGTCTGCGAGGGTCTCGCGCAGCGTCTTCTCGTCGTCGACGACGAGAATGGTTCGGGGCACCTACCCCTCCTGCCTGATAGTGCGGGCCGCGGGAGAGACATTCTCCACGGGCTCTGTTAACGCTTCCAGCATTCCGACGGCTTTGTCCAGGCGTTCCAGCGTCCGCTCGTACCCGAGCGCCACCATCACGTCGAAGAGCGGCGGCGTTGCCGTCTTGCCGGTGATTGCCACTCGGACTGCCATGAACAGGTCCCCCGCCTTCCAGCCTCGATCTGTGACCAGCTCTCGGAGGGGCGGCTCGATCTCCTCGGCCTCCCAGCTGACCCGGCCGACCTCGGCGATCGTGTCCCGCGCGATAGAAAGAGCCCCGAGCGTGGTTGCCGCGTCCCAGCGCTTGGGCACGAGCAGGCCCGGATCGACGGTCAGCTCGCGGACGAAGAGGAAGTCGATCAGCTCGACCGAGGCCAGGGTCGGCAGGCGCTCCTGGACGACCGGGAGCAGCGCCCGGATCTCGTCGTCGGAAGGCAGCCGGTCGATCCTGTCGGCGTCGGCCAGAGACTGCAGGAACGGCCGAAGCCGGTCGATAAGGTCGGAGGGCTCGAGCCGGCGGATCCACTGGCCGTTGAGCCACTCCAGGCGGTTTCGATCGAAGATGGCACCGGCCCTGTTCACGGTGGCGAGATCGAAACGCTCGGCCAGCTCCTCGATCGAGAGGATCTCCTCCTCGGTTCCGGTGGACCAGCCGAGCAGGGCCAGGTAGTTGACGAACGCCTCCGGGATGAAGCCCTGGGCGCGGTAATCGGCAACCGCGGTCTGGCTCTTGCGCTTGCTCATCTTGGTTCGGTCCGGGTTCAGGATCAGCGGCAGGTGTGCGAACAGCGGAATGGGAGCACCCATCGCCTCGAACAGCAGGATGTGCTTGGGCGTGTTCGAGAGATGGTCCTCGCCCCGGATGACGTGGCTGATCGCCATGGCCGCGTCGTCGACGGCCACCGTGAAGTGATAGAGCGGCGTGCCGTCTGAGCGCAGGATCACCAGGTCGCCGCCGAGTGCGTCCGAGTCGATCTCCACATGGCCCCGCACGATGTCGTCGAAGGCGATCGTCCGGCCCGGCGGGATGCGGAAGCGGACGACGGGTTTGCGGCCCTCCGCCTCGAAGGCCGCGCGCTCGGCGGCGGTCAGATGGGCGCACCGGCCGTTGTAGCGCGTGGGCTGGTGGGCGGCCTCCTGGCGCTTGCGCTCGGCGTCGAGCTCGTCGGGAGTGCAGTAGCAGTAGTAGGCCTTGTCCTCGTCGAGGAGCCGGCGGGCCGCGGCCGCGTATCTGTCCGTTCGCTGCATCTGGCGGTACGGGCCGTAGGCACCCCGCTCCGGCTCGTCACCGATCCCAGGGCCCTCGTCCCAGGTGAGCCCGAGCCAGTGCATGCCCTCGAGGATGTCCAGCTCAAAAGCCTCGGTGGAGCGGGCCTGGTCTGTATCCTCGAGGCGGAAGATGAACGTCCCGCCGACGTGACGGGCGAACAGGAAGTTGAACAGCGCCGTCCTGGCGGTCCCGAGGTGCAGCGGTCCGGTTGGGCTAGGCGCGATGCGAACGCGAACTTGGGTCATTGCCTAAGTTTAGGGGCAGCCCGTTCCGCGTTCGCTCGTGGCGCGACGGAGGCGGGCGGAGTGAGCCCGCGGAGTGGGCGGCCGACGTACGCGGCGAGGAGCGGCCGAGCCGCCCGGATGTTTCCGAATTCACGCCAGGCCGACTTTGGGCAGCCGTTGGCGGGCGGCTCTGGGGCGCGGCGGCGTTCCGGCGGGCGTCAGACGGCCGGTTCGGGCCGATTCCGTGCGTGAGACCGGCTCCTGGGGAAGGCGCGAAGACATTCGAGCCCGCGGCACGGCCGGGCGTTCGCCTTAAGTCGCTTTGGCGTGAAATCGGCCGGGCGGCCGCCGGACGCTGCGCCACCGCCGACCCGCCAGGCGGCGGCCAGCTCGGCGACCCGCCAAAGCAAACTCGGCGCCTGGCTACAGCAGCTCGCCCATCGGCGCGAGATCGAACTGGGCGATGGCCTCGCCGACGTGCTCGCCACGAGGGTCGAGCGAGGCCGGCCGGTGGTACCGCCCGAGAGCCCGCAGCGCGGCAGGGTCCAGGGCACCGACCTGGGCCAGGGCCTCCACGGCCGCTGCCGAGATGGATCGCGGGAACCCGCCGCCGTCCTCGATCTTGAGTGCGAGCCCGCTCGCCGCGGCCGTGTCCGACGGCAGCAGGGCAAAGCCGCGCAGCCCCTCGGCGCCGCCCTTGGCCACGATCCGGCCCGGCGCGGCTTTCATCACGGAGGTGTCGAGGCGATCGCGGCTGCCGGCGACCATCTCCGGGTTGGCCAGCATGGCGTCCCGGACCTGGACCAAAGCCGCGGCCAGCGACGAGCGGCGGTCTGTCGTCGGGATCACGAGCGGGTCCGCGAGCATGGCGAAGGCCCGGGCGATCTGGTGCAGCGGGAAGGCATACGTGGGCACGCCACAAGCGTCGGTGGAGATGGTCAGCGTCTCGGGCGTCGTGTCGAAGAGGCGGGCCACGGTCTCCGCGTACAGCCTCTGGACGGGGTGGTCCGACAGCCAGTAGTCGTCGAGCGGCCAGCCGTGGATCTTGCAGAGCAGGAGAATCGAGGCGTGCTGGCCCGAACACATGTGTCGCAGCGGCCCGGCCTTCTCGCCGTCTCGGGCAAGCCGCGCCGCCGTCAGTGCGTCCAGCGGGGCACCCTCGGACCCGCAGCCGAGCGACAGCTGCGAAACTCCGGCGCGGCGGAGGATGCCCTGGAGCGTTCTGACGTGGAGGTCCTCGCCCGAGTGCGAGCCGGCCATGATGGCAAGCTCGGACGAGCTCACGTCGAACTCCTTGACGCCGCCGGCTTCGACGAATGCTGCCAACCCGAACGGCTTGACGGCGGAACGGAGGTTGACCTTCGTCTCGATGTCGCCCAGCGCACGCCTGACCGCTCCGTCGATGCCGACTTCGACTATCGCGCCACGGTGCTTGCTCTCCACGACGTCGCCGCGCATCTGACGGACCAGCACCGGCGCGGATCGGGTGGGATCGCTCCCGCGGGGCACCGATCGGGAGCCCCGGACGTTCTTGATGCTGACGGGACGGCCGATCGACGGGACCTCGAGCTCCGGCGCGGGTGCCACTGCCTGCGCGGATGCCGGGCGCTGGGTCGATCCGCCCACAGGCGCCGCCGTCCGCGGCTGGCCGGTCGCGGCCGGCCTGGCCTCCGCCGGCCTGGCCTCCGCCGGTTTGAATTTCGCCGCCGGCCGTAGCGACTGGCCGGGTCCGTCGTCCTCGGGAATCGGCGCCACCGATGAACCTCCGCTTGAGATCCGTCTCGCGATCAAAGGTTACCGCAGCCGGGCGCGCGCCCGGTCCGGATGGCGCGCGGGCGTCAGGCCGGAGGGACTGGCGGAGTCCCGAGAGGATCCTCGACCGGCAGCTTGATGTCATCGGGCAGGGCGCCCGCGCCCAAGCCGCCGACGGCGGCGGCCCGGGCCACGGCGGCGGCCTGCGTCTTGGATGCGTTTTCGGCCAGATCAGCGCGTCCGGGACGGAGGGATCGAGAGGCCCTGCGGGCCCGGTAGCGCTTCCATGCCGCGCTCGAGGCGTGAGCCAGGTGGCGCAGCGTCCAGGCCGTGACCGCCAGCACCGCCGGACCGAAGAGGGCGATCACGACCAGGCCCAGCAGCATGAGCTGCTCCGCGCCGAGCGGGCCGAGGACGTGGGCATCGCGCCAGGTGAAGGCGGCCACGAACCGCATCGCGGCCCAGAGGCCGAGCATGGTCAGGAAGCGTCGCCCGCCCGTCAGCCATCGCCACGGGTGACGCGGCGCAAGGCCGGGCCGGACGATCGCATGCCAGCGGCGGAGGCGGAGGCGCAGGATCGGCGGCAGGACGAGCACGGCCGCCATCGCGGCGAGCACGAGTACGCCCTCGAGGCCCTGCGAGGGCAGCGCCGGATAGCTCGGATTGACGCTCTCCCACGGTCCGGGCCCGGCGTAGCTCGTCGCCCACCACGCGTCCGAGTAGGACCCCTGGCCGGCTGCGCCGAGCACCATGGCCAGC
>DAHXON010000059.1 GCA_027364875.1 Chloroflexota bacterium | reverse complement strand
CGCCGGGGGACGCGGGCTGGGCACGCCGGGGGACGCGCCGTGGGCACGCCGGGGGCCGCGGCGTGGGCACGCCGGCGGCGAGCACCGTGGGTCCGCTTCCTCGCATATACCGCTGGTAGGCGTGGTATCCGCAATCGGATGTGAGATTCAGTGGTCGGTGTGGCCCGAACGCCCTGCTCGGCCCCTCCTTGAGCGTGGGCCAGGCTCCTTCGGTCCGGCACTCCTCGCTCTCCGAGCTCGAGAGTGCGGCTACCACCACTGGTAGCCGTATCTGCGACTTTCCGCGCCGACGCGGGTCTGGCGACTTTCCGCGCCGACGCGGGTCTGGTGGCGGCACGCGCCGGCCGCAGGTCTGGCGGGCGGCGGCACGCGCCGGCGCGGGTCTGGCGGGCGGCGGCACGTGGCGGCACGCGCCGAGGCGGGTCTGGCGGGCGGCGGCACGTGGCGGCAGCGGATCGCGTGGGCCGAACTCGCGTTGCTGCCACCGCCTCGGCGAGCCCATTCCCGACAAGAAGGGATGGGTATTGACACCGGCTTCCGTAGCCGCTAATTTTCCCGTCGAACCGGTTTATTGAACCGGTTCGACGGAGGAAGGCACCAGTCTTGACAGCCTGACCCTGGCCCGGGTCCGGCCCCGACACGCAGACCGGTGAGGAGCTTTGGAGCAGCAGCGCGCTCGGCGTCCGCGTATCAGCGACGTCGCCAGTGGAGCAGGTGTATCCAAGTCGACGGTTTCGATCGCTTTCAACAACCCCGAGCGATTGAGTCCCGAGACCGCAGCCCGGATTCGTGCCGTCGCGGACGCGCTGGGCTATCGGCCACACCCGGTGGCCCGGATGCTCGCCCAACGCCATACCAGTACCCTCGGCATCCTGACGCCGCAGGCCCTCGTGGTGGCGTTCGCCAACCCGTTCTTCAGCATGTTCAGCCAGGGCGTGGCAAGCGTGGCCGAGGAGTTCGGCTACAGCCTGCTCTTCGTCTCGCCGCTGCACGGTTCTCTCGCCCGCGCCGTCGGAAGAGCCAGCGTCGACGGCTTCGTCGCTATCGGCCTGGGTGAAGACCACCCCGAAGTCGAGCAGATACGCAGCGCCCGCCTGCCGATCGTCCTGGTCGACTCGGCGGCCTTCCCCGAGCACGGCTCGATCACGGTCGACGACGAAGCCGGCGCGTATGCGGCCGCCGAGCATCTCCTGGATCTCGGCCACAGGGAATTCCTGGTCATGGCCGTCGAGCCGCCGCAGCTCGGCATCGAGAACGCCCTTGCCACATCCAACCTCGACAGCGTTTCCTCGCGCCGCCTGCACGGATACCGCCAGGCACTCGGGGCGCGAGGGATAGACCTACCCGACGAGCGCGTCGCGATCGGCACGCCCACCCTCGACGGTGGCGCGGCGGCGCTCGACAAGGCCCTTGACTCGGGCCTCCGCTTCACAGGCGTGCTCGCCATGAGCGACGTGATGGCCATCGGCGCCATCCACGCCGCGGAGCAGCGAGGGCTGAAGGTCCCCGACGACATCAGCCTGGTCGGCTTCGACGACATCGACGAGGCAGAACACACTCGCCCACCGCTCACCACCGTGCGCCAGCCCGTCAGGGAGAAGGGCGCGGAAGCAGCCAGGTTGCTGCTGGCGGCAGTGGACCGACTCGATTTCGACCAGCCGGAGCACCGGCGCCTTGAGACTCGACTGATCACCCGCGGGTCGACTGCTTCTGTCGGCCCGCGAGCGAAGGAGGTGGCACAGCCGATCAGAGACCACCGAGAAGTTGTCGGGCCGACCAACTAGACGTCCTTGGGATCTGCCCGACGCAAGCAGCCGCTCCGGCCGGCAAGCCCGGCCACGCCACCTGGACGTCGGATGAGGAGAGGAACGAAAACAGATGAAGACTCTTACCAGGTTGGGCTCGCTCGCCGCCGTCGCAATTCTCGCGGCCGCGTGCTCGTCCTCCGCCGCATCGCCTACCCCGACGCCGGCCGCGACCCCCGCGCCCGGCACGCCGGCCCCCGGCACTCCCACGCCCGCCGCATCGCCGACCGCGGCCCCGCTGAGCGGATCGCTCACCATCTGGACCGCATACGGTTCCGGTGGTAGCGCCGAAGGCGCGGCGATGGACGAGGTCCTGGCCAAGGCCAAGACCGTCTTCCCGGGTCTCACCGTCAACCGCGTCGAGGTGCCCTTCAGCGACCTCTACACGAAGGTCGAGACGGCCTGGAGCGCGGGCGAGGAAACGCCCGACATGTTCATCGCCCCGAACGACAGCCTGGGCAAAGAGCAGCGGATGGGCATCCTCTACGGGCCGCTCGACGACGTCCTGGCTCCGTACACGAGCAACTTCACCCAGATCTCGCTCGACGGCGCCAAGGTGAACGGGCACTTCTACGAAATCCCGGAGAGCATGAAGGCCGTCTCCATGTTCTACGACAAGTCGAAGGTGACTTCGGTTCCGACCACGACTGACCAGCTTCTCGCGCTGGCCAAGTCCGGCACCAAGATCGGCATCGCCGAGTACGCCTCCGGCTACTACAACTGGTGGGTCTACAACGCGTTCGCCGGCGGCCCCATCATGGACAGCACCGGTAAGTGCGTTGCGTCCACCAACGGCACCGCAGATGGCTTTGCCTATCTCAAGGCGCTCAAGGACACCGGCAACGTCAAGTTCTACACGGACGGCCCGACCTTCCAGGGTGACTTCAAGACCGGCAAGACTCAGATCGTGATCGAAGGCCCGTGGGCCACCGGCGACTTCGAGAAGGCGCTCGGCGCGAACCTCGCCATCGCGCCGATCCCGGCCGGCCCCAAGGGCAAGGCCCTCCCGATGTCCGCGCCCGACGGCTGGTACATCAACGTCAACGCCAGCGACTCCCAGAAGGCCCTGGCCGTCCAGTTCGCTCTGTGGGAAGTCAGCGCCGCCGGCGGCGAGCAGACCTTTGCCGACAAGGCCGGTCACCTTCCTGCCGCCAAGGCAGCCACGGTCTCCGACCCGATCTCGAAGGGCTTCCTCACCCAGATCACCGACAGCTATCCGCGCCCCCAGACCAAGCAGCTCGACAACTACTGGAGCAACTTCGGTAACGCGTTCGACTCCGTGGTCGTCAAGGGCACCGATCCGGCCACAGCGGTCAAGACCGCCTGCGACGCCATGAACAAGGCCAACGGCTTCTAGGCGCTCGAGCCGATGAAGGGCGCCGGACGTACCGGCGCCCTTCATCCATCCCGGCCAGCGCCGCGATCCTGAGACCGCGACTGGCCCAAAGCAGGAGTAGCTACCGACCACCCGGCCGTGGAGGCCGTCGTCAAGCGACGTGGAGGGCGTGACCTTGAGTGCCCAGGCGAAGGCGACATACGTGCCCAAGCGCCGCCTGTTCGGCGCCGATGCGCGAGTCGCTTTCCTCTACCTGATCCCTGCTTTTGCGGTGATGGCGATCATCACCTTCTACCCACTCGTATTTCAGGTCTGGATGTCATTCACGGCCTTCGGCCCCCAGAACCTGAACCTTAAGCATCCGGCCCCGCTGGATTGGGTTTGGCTCGGGAACTACATCAAGATCCTGACCAACGACATCTCCGGCATCCCCAACTACGACTTCTTCCGGATCGTCTCGTTCAACCTTTTCTGGGCGTTCAGCAACGTGATCATCCACCTCATCCTTGGCGTGGCAATCGCCTTGCTGCTCAACCAGAAGGGTTTGCTGGGACGGTCCTTCTACCGGGCGGTGTTCGTGCTGCCGGTGGTCATCCCGCCGATCATCGTGGCGACGGTCTGGCACAACATGTTCGACCAGAGTAACGGCGCGATCAACTACCTGATCGCGATCATCGGCAGGCAGCCTCCGGGGAGCGTCAACATCGCCTGGCTGACGGATCCGGGCAATCCGATTCCATTCTTCCCGCTGCTGCCCCTGTCCTACTTCGCGCTTCTGGCCGCGAACGTGTGGCTCGGTTGGCCGCTGAACGCCGTCGTGGCCACCGGAGCTCTGCAGAGCATTCCGAAGGACCTGTACGAAGCGGTCGAGATGGACGGCGGCGGCGCCTGGACGAAATTCCGGTACGTGACCCTGCCGTTCCTTCGCCCGGCGATGCTGCCGTACGCGATCTACGGCTTCGTGATCACCTTCAACCTGTTCTACCTGTCCTTCATCATGACGAACGGAGGGCCGTTCGGCCGCACTGAATTGCTGGTGACACAGGCCTACCGCCTCGTCAACCAGCAGCAGTTGTACGGCGTCGCGGCGGCGTTCTCGGTGATCATGTTCTTCATCTTGCTGACACTCACGATCATCACGAATCGACTCACGAAAGCGACGGCCAGCTATGTCGACTGACGATCGCGAAGTCGCCATGGAGCCATCGCCGATCGCGCCGGCGGCAATCGCACGAACCAGCCCACAGTCCATCGCGATGATGCGTCGTCGCAGGCTTCTGCGAGGCATCGGGCGCCAGGCCCTGCTGCAGGCGCTCTGCATCTTCGTCGCCATCACGGTCCTGTTTCCGATCGTCTACGTCATCGGCGTGGCGCTCGATCCGCGAAACATAGCCCGGCCGGATGGCCTGAACCTGATTCCACCGAATCCGTCGTTCGACGCCTTTAGCCGCGCCATCGCGAAGCCGTCCCCGAACAACATCAGCTTCCTGACCCTGGCGTTCAACAGCCTCAAGCTGGCGGTCGCAACCTCGCTCGTGAGCGTCGCCTTCGGAGTGAGCGCGGCATACGCGTTCTCGCGGCTGAAGTTCAAGCTGCGGTCCTTCCTGATGATCGCCGTGCTGGCAGTCCTGATGCTGCCGGCAGTGGCGACGATCGCGCCCCTCTTCGTGCTGCTCAATGGCATCCGGGTCGGCGACTTCGTTCTCCGAAACTCAATTCCCGGGGTGGCGCTGGCGCTCATCTCCGGCGCCCTCCCGTTCGCCATCTGGAACCTGAAGGGTTATCTGGACACCATCCCCAAGGACCTGGAGGAGGCGGCCGCCATTGACGGCTGCACACGGAACCAGGCGTTCATCCACGTCATCCTGCCACTCGCCATGCCTGCCCTGGCCGTCACGGCCTTCCTTGGCTTCGTCGCGGGCTGGACAGACTTCTACTTCTCCTGGATGTTCCTGGATCACCCTCAGGACTTCACCCTGACGATGGCTCTCTACGCGATGGTGGGGCAGTACGCCTCCACCACGCCATGGAACGTGCTTTCTGCCTTCGCCATCCTCGTCTCATTGCCGGTCTCTGTGGTCTATCTCTTCTTCCAGAGGTGGATCATCGGCGGCCTCGCAATCGGAGGCGTCAAAGGCTAGATCTCGCCCATCTCCACGGTGGCGGGCGCCCTGGCTGCTGTGACCGGCCCGGACGCCCGCCACCGGGCAAACCTTCGCGCGCGTCCCGGCCCGTGCCGGGGTAGCATTTCCCGGGGCGACGGAGAAGGCACGGGCGCGAGTCTGCTGCGCCCGATCGCGCTCGATGCCCCGCGTTCCACTCGACCCGCGCACTACCCGCGTTCTACCCGACCCGAGAGACTAGTCCGGCTTCGATGCGGCCTGCTCCGCTGGAGTTCATCCCGTGGCATCCATCGTTTCGCTGTCCCTGGTTATTCACAACCACCAGCCCGTCGGCAACTTCGGCTGGGTAATCGAGGACGTCTTCGAGCACGCCTATCAGCCGATGCTCGACGCCCTGGACCGCCACCCGGGCATCCGCCTGGGCCTCCACTACACCGGCCCTCTCCTGCAGTGGATGACGGCCAACCGGCCCAGATCCATAGACCAGATACGGCGGTTGGTGTCGCGCGGTCAGATCGAGATCGTGGGCGGCGGCTTCTACGAGCCGATCCTCATCACGCTGCCGGACCGGGACCGCAACGGCCAGCTCGTCCGAATGCGCGACGAGCTCGAGGCGCTCTTCGGACGCCGACCCCGGGGCGCCTGGCTGGCCGAGCGGGTCTGGGAGCCATCGCTGGCCAAGGATCTGGCCGCGGCGGGCTACGAGTGGACCGTCCTCGACGACAACCACCTGCGAGCCGCGTCGATCAAGGAAGACGAGATGTGGACCTCGTTCACGACCGACGACCGCGGCCTTCGCCTGACGGTCTTCGGCACGGAGCAGGGCCTGCGGTATCGAATCCCCTTCCGGCCCGTTGAGGACGTGATCGACTACCTGAGCCGGCGCGCAACCCCGGACGGCGCCAACGTCGGCATGATGGGCGACGACGGCGAGAAGTTCGGCTCGTGGCCCGGCACCTACGCCTACTGCTGGAGCGACGAGCACTGGGTCGACCGGATGTTCGGGGCGCTGGAGGCCAACAGCGAGTGGCTCAAGACGGTCCAGCCGTCCGAGTGGATCGACGTTCATCCGCCCACCAGGCGGGTCTACTTCCCCACCGCCTCCTACGTGGAGATGACCGAGTGGGTGCTGCCGCCGGACGAGACGCCCGTCTTCGTTGATCTCCTCGAGACGGCCCGCGAACGGGGCGATCCCGCCGCCCGGTTCCTGCGAGGCGGCTTCTGGCGCAACTACGCCGCCCGATATCGTGAGATCAACGAGCTCCACAAGCAGATGCTGCGCGTCTCGGACAAGGTCGCGGCGATGGCGCCCGGAGCGGAGCGCGATCAGGCCATCGACCATCTCTACCGGGGCCAGTCGAACGACTGCTACTGGCATGGCCTCTTCGGCGGCATCTACATCGTCCACATGCGGATGGCCACGCTGGCCCACTTGATCGCGGCCGAGGATCTGGCGGACGAACAGGCCGTCAGGCTCGGCATCGGCGAGGGCGTCGCCGCTTACGGCACCCGCCTCTTCGACACGGACCTCGATGCCATCGACGAGGTGCTCGTCGGCTCGCCCGGCCAGACCCTGATCGTGGACCTCGCTGAGGGCGGGGCCATCTCGTCGTGGGATCTGCGGGCAAGCCGGGTGGCCCTCGCGTCGGTGATGCGGCGGCGACCCGAGGCCTACCACGCCCGGCTGATCGCCCACGAGGATGCCGGCGTCTCGGGCGCGGCCGACGCGCGAGAGGCCGCCTCCGGCGGTCCCAAGACGATCCACGACATCGTCAGCGTCAAGGAGCCGGGCCTCTCGCGGCTGCTCCACTACGACGACCACGAGCGCCGCAGCGGCCTGATCCACATGTTCGCGGCCGGCGCGTCCCCCGACGGCCAGGCGCTCGCCAACGGTGAATACCGCGAGCTGGGCGATTTCCTCGAAGGCAGCTTCGAGGCTATCGCGACCGAGGACACCTGGCTGGTGGTGCGCCGCTCGGGCCACCTCACCTCGGCGGAAGGCGCGCTCGACCCGATCGTCGTCACCAAGACCTATCACATCGGCGGCGGGCGGTTGGATCCCCGACTCGAGCTGGAAACGACCGTGGAGAACTCTGGCAGCCGGCCCCTCGAGTTCGAGCTGGCGGTGGAGTGGAACATCGACCTGCTGGGCGGCGGCCACAACCCGGCGGCCTACTACGAGCCGCAGCCGGGCGAGCGAACGACCCACGACGTCCCGGGCGAGCTGGCGACGGCCTCGTCGATCGCGTTCGGCAACGAGTTCGAGGGCGTCCGCGTGGCCGCCGTGGCGGACCCGGAAGCTCGCCTGACCTGGTATCCGGTCGAGACCGTCTCAAACTCCGAAGCCGGCTTCGAGCGCTCGTACCAGGGCAGCTGCCTGCTGTTCCGATGGCCCGTGTCTCTCCGGCCCGGGGAGCGCCAGGTTCGAACGATGCGCTTCGACGTGAAGCAGTCGCATGACCGCTCAGCCGACGAGCGGGGCTGACTCCCTCTCCGGCGAGCCGGGGCAGCTCATCGCCCGAGGCCGAACGGCCGACGTCTTCGCCTTCGGCGAGGGCCGCGTCTTGAAGCTGATCCGGCCCGATATGCCAACCGGCCTCGGCGACCATGAAGCCCGGGCCGCCAGGATAGTCGACGCGGCCGCGCTGCCCGCCCCGCGACTGCTCGAGACCCTGATGGTCGACGGCAGGTTCGGCCTGGTTTACGAGAGGATCCAGGGGCCCTCGATGTTCGCCGAGATCGGCCGTCGTCCGCTCGGCACGCCACGGCAGGCCCGGGCATTCGCCCGCCTCCACGCCGACATGCACTCCGCGGCGGGCAATGGTCTGCCCGACCTCAAAGCCAGTCTCTTGCGGGCCATCGAGGCGGCCGGCCTGCCTCCGTCACTCGCGGCGCCGGTGAGAGAACGGTTGAAGGCGCTCCCGGACGGAACAGCCATGTTGCACGGGGACATGCATCCGGGAAACGTGATCATGTCGGACGCCGGGCCAAAGGTCATCGACTGGATGACGGTCAGCCGGGGAGATCCCGCGGCCGACGTGGCGCGCTCGATGTTCCTCCTGCTCGAGTCGGACATCCCGGGCGCGTCGGGCCCGCAGCGCGCCGTCATGTCGGTCATCCGCCGCTGGTTCGCGCGCAGCTACTTCGCGGAATACGTCCGTCGCTCTGGTGTCGAACGCGGCCGCATCCGAGCCTGGCGGCCGGTGATCCTGGCCGCGCGGCTGGCCGAGGGCATCGAGCAGGAACGGAAAGCCACCCTCGCCAGGCTCGAGCGCGCCCTGGCCAGCTGACTCGCCGCTTCGCGGCTTTGCGGGACCAGGTCCGCAGAGAGAAGTGAGCGGCCGGCGAGGGAGAAGATGCACGCCGGCCGCTCTGCGCCCAGACCAAGCGCCAGACCCAGTGGAGGAGTTGGATCAGCCCTTGATCGCCCCGGACATGAAGCCTTGGACGTAGTACCTCTGCAGCAGCAGGAACAGGATCAAGCACGGGATCGACATCACGACCACCCCGGCTTCGGTTGACCCGAAGTCGACGGCGCCCATGGTCTGCTGGCGAAGGTTCACCAGGGCGAGCGGCAGCGGCTGCTCCGCCGACGAGTTGATCAGGATGAGCGGGGCGAAGAAGTCATTCCAGGCCGCAAGAAAGGCGAAGAGCGCAACAGTCACGATGCCGGGCCGCACCAGCGGCAGGAGGATGTGACGGAAGGCGGCAAACGTACCCGAGCCGTCCACGAGCGCAGCTTCCTCGATTTCCCGAGGTACGGATTCGAAGGAGATCCTCATCATGTAGGTCGCGAACGGCAGCTGGAACATTCCGAGCACCAGGGCCAGCCAGACGAGATTCATGTTGGCTATCTGATCGATTATCGGAACCGTCCGCGCGAAGTTGTGGAGAAGGTAGATCGGGATCAGCAGGGTCGCGGACGGGACCATCAGGATCGCCAGTGTGGACAGGAAGAGGACGTTCTTCCCTGGAAACGAGAACTTGGCGAAGGCGTAGCCGCCCATCATCGAGACGGCCAGCACGAAGGTGACGGTCAGGACCGAGATGACCACGCTGTTCAGGAGCCAGGTCGGGAGGCCCACGCCGGAGTCGTACAGCGTCTTGTAGTTGCCGAGCCCGTAGCCGAAGACCTGGCTCGAGCCCGGCGAGGGGCTGACCGAGGCCACGGCCGCCCAGATGATGGGGAACAGGAAGAGGATCGCCAGCCCGCCCTGGAGCACGTATGAGGGGGTTCTGGACAGCGTGCTGTTGGTTTCCATCTGCCTCACCTCAGTCTGCGACGTTGCCGCGAAGGCCGCGGAACTGGAGGGCGTTGAGGAGGAACAGAGCCACCAGGACGATGATCGAAACCGCGGCGGCCGTGCCCAGGTTTTGCCGGATGAACGCTTCGCGATAGATCAACTGCACCAGCGTCACGGTGGTGTTGTCAGGCCCACCCTTCGTCAGGACGTAGAACTGATCGAAAGCCAGCAGTGATCCGGTGATGCACAGAATCATTGACAACGCGATGGAGGGGCGCAGCAGGGGCAGGGTGATGAAGCGGAAGGTCTGCCAGCGGCTGGCACCATCGATCGAGGCCGCTTCGTACACGTCGCGCGGGATCGCCTGAAGGCCCACCAGCAGGATGATCATGTAGAAGCCCGCGTACTTCCAGACGATGAGAACCGTCGTCGAAAGCAGGGCTGTGTTGGGCGAACCCAGGAAGCTGATCTGGCTCGTCTGGGTCACGAGCCCGAGCTGCGTGCCCAGGCTGTTGAGCCCGTCCATCAGCGGATTGAACGGCCCGATTGCCCCCGAATACACCCCCCAGAACAGAAGCGAGGCCGTTGCGAGGCCGAGAGCGCCCGGGACCAGGAAACTCGTACGAAGGACGCTAACCCACCGGCCGCCCTTCTGAACCAGCAAGGCCAGGCCGAGCCCCATCCCGATCAGCAGGACCGTTGCCAGGACCGTGTACTCGATCGTGAAGAAGACGGCCGGCCAGAAGAGGTCGTTGCCGCTCACGGACGAGTAGTTGTCGGGAAGGTTGAGTTGCCCCGGGTTCGGGATCGTGCAGGTCAGCAGCTTGCATCCGTGTGCCGACATCCACGCGACAAGGATCACCGGGATGATGAAGAAGCAGATCACGTAGACCAGCGTCGGCAGCGCATAGAAGAAGCCGACGAGCTGTCGAGTCCGCTTCGCTGTGAGTCTCCGCCCGGAGCCAACCTCCCGGGCCGGCGCGGCGCTTGTCACTCGAGGGTCCTCCGGGTTCGAGTAGCCGCGCCGTACGAGCTCCCGAAGAAGCTCGCACGGCGCAGGCCGAAGCTACTTGCCCTGCAGGGTAGCGGTGATCGCGTTGTTGTCGGAGTCGATCTTCGCCGAGTCCGCATTGTTGAACACGGCGTCGCGCAACAGCACGATCCATGGTGACTGCGGGTCGTTGAAGGCCGCGTTGAAGTTGACGGCAAACGGGGTCTGGCCCTTGGCCGCGATGGAGTTGAACATCACGAGCCGCGGGTCGGAGGAGGAGTACTTGTTGTTGGCGAGATCGCTGCGCGAAACGACTGCGCCCAGGCCGCCCTGGCTGGCCGGCTTGGCGATCACGTTGACCTGCGCGTCGTCGCTCTGGATCCAGGAAATGAAGTTCCAGGCCTGATCGGCGTTCTTGCTGTCCTTGGTGATGGCGATTGCGTCGCCGCCGACGAAGGTGGCGGTGCCGCCGTTGACGCCGGCGATCGGCGTGACGCCGATGTCGGAGTCAGCGAGAGCGGCATTGGCCACGCCGGCGAGGCTGGCCGGCATCGGCATGATGCCGATGTTGCCCTTGGGGAAGTAACCGGTCCAGGTCGGGCCGGCTTCGGTCTTGGAGTCCGGCATGAGAGCGGTGCCGTCGGAGACCATCTGAGCGAAGGCCTTGTAGACGGCCTTGGCGTCGTCGCCGTTGAGAAGCGACGTCTTGCCGTCGGGGCTCATGACCTGCTGTTCGTCGGCCCAGATGATCGGCCACCACGTGAAGACATTGCAGCCGCCGCAGTTGCCGCCGAAGAACGTGCCATGAATGTTGCCGCCGAGCTTCCCGATCTTCGTGGCATCCGCCTGGAACTCAGCGAGAGTCGTGGGCGGCTTGTTCGGGTCGAGGCCTGCCTGGGTGAACAGCTTCTTGTTGTACATCCAGACGGACAGGTCCATGACGAACGGCAGTCCGTATTCCTTGTTGTCCCAGGTCGAGGCCTTGATCGCGCCGGGCGCGATGCTGTCCTTGAACGGGAGCGCGTTGATCTTCGCCGTCAGGTCCTGGAACAGGCCGGCGGAGGTCCAGTTGGGCATGAACACGACGTCGCCCGACAGCACGTCGGGCAGGCCGTTGGCGGCGGCGGCGGTGCCGACCTTGGTGTTGTAGTCGTCGGTGGGGACGATCGTCAGAGAGACCTGGTTCTTGTGGGATGCGTTGTAGGCGGCGACGAGCGGCTCCGCGCGAGCCTGCGTAGCTGCACGTGTCCACATCGTGAGCTTGGTGCCGTCGTCGGTTCCGGCGCTGAAGGTGGTGGGCGCCGGCGTCGGTGTCGCGGCGCCGGGGGCCGCCGGCGTCGGCGTCGCCGTCGCCGGAGCGGGCGTGGCTGTCGGCGTCGCTGTGGGCGTCGCCGTGGCGGAGTTGCACCCCACGACCGCCACGACGGCTGCGATCGCCAGGATGGACATCCTGATCGGTTTCCTCATCCCATCTCCTCTCCGGTAGGACCCAAAGCCATCGGGTTCGGGCCAACTGTCATCTGCCGGCCCGGCCCCCGAGCAAGCGGAAAGATATCACCGCAATCGAGTGCGCACAATCGTGATTTCTAGTTGACTTGACCGCAATCGAGTGCGCACAATCGCAGAGCGCCAGGTTTCCCCCTCTGGGAGGATCGGAGCCTTGGACCGATTTGCCGACTGAAGCCGCCTGGAAGCGCTGAGGAGCCGTCCGTGAACTCGACGGGAAGGATTGAGGAAAAGGGTGAGCCTGATCGGGCGGTCGTCGCCCCGGTGGTTCCGACCCCCGGCGCGGCCGTGCGACTCCGCCCGATTGGCCTCCTGCGGAACAAGATCCAGGACGGCATGTGGGCTACCCGCCGGCTGGTCAACCACCGGGTGACGCTGCACCACGGTGCGGCGCAACTTGAGGCAGCCGGCAATCTGTTCAACTTCGAGCTCGCGGCGGGCGCCGCGGGCAGCTACCGAGGCGGCAACGACGAGTCCGGGACGACGGCTCCGTTCCTGGATTCGGACGTCTACAAGTGGCTCGATGCAGTCGGCTGGGAACTCGCCCAGTCTCCGGACGCGGAACTCCTGGCGAAGGCCGACCGGGCGATCGAGCTCGTCAGCCGCGCTCAGCGCCCGGACGGGTACCTGGACACTTTCTTCCAGGTTCTCCACCCGGGCAAGGAGTTCACCGATCTCGCCTGGGGCCACGAGATGTACGTGGCCGGCCACCTGGTCCAGGCGGCCATCGCCTGGAAGCGCGGCCTTGACGACGAGCGGCTGCTGCGGGTCGCGGAGCGGTTCGTCGACCGGATCGACGCCGAGGCCGGACCGGGCAAGCGCGAGCTTGTGTGCGGCCATCCCGAGTTCGAGATGTCGCTCGTCGAGCTGTTTCGAGTCACCGGTCAGGCGCGCTACCTGGAGCTCGCCCGAACGCTCGTCGAGCGCAGGGGTCACGGGCTGCTCGGCGAAGGGCGCTTCGGATCGCGCTACTGGCAGGACCACGAGCCCGCACGTACCGCCACCAAACCGGCCGGCCACGCCGTTCGGCAGATGTATCTCGACTGCGGCGTCGTCGACGTCGCGACGGAGACGGGCGATCGAGAGCTCCTCGAGGCCGCCGTGCGCCGGTGGGAGGACCTGGTCTCGACTCGCTTGTACCTGACCGGCAGCCTTGGGTCGCACCACCGCGACGAAGCCATCGGAGACCCATTCGAGCTGCCGCCGGACAGGGCGTACGCGGAAACCTGCGCTTCGATCGGGAGCGTGATGCTCGCCTGGCGCATGTTGCTGGCCACCGGCGAAAGCCGTTTCGCCGACCTGATCGAACGGACGGCATTCAACGCGGTCATGTCCGGCCTGGCGTTCGACGGGTCTCATTTCTTCTACTCGAATCCGCTCATGCGCCGATCCTGCGGAGCCGAGGTTCTGGAGGGAGCGGCCACGACCCGACGAGCGGCCTGGTTCCCTGTGTCCTGCTGCCCGCCAAACCTGATGAGGTTCCTGGCCTGCTGGCCGGACATGATCGGCACCGTCGACGACGGCGGAGTCCAGATCCACCAATTCGCGACCGGCTCGGTCGAGGCGCCGGTTGGAGACGGGCTCGTCGGACTCTCGATGGAGACCTCGTACCCCTGGGAAGGGACAGTCGCCATCACGGTCGAGCACAGCGTGGCCGAGCCCTGGACGCTGTCAATCCGTGTCCCCGGCTGGTGCTCGCACATGGTGGCGACGGTCGGCGGCGCGGAACCGCTGGTAGCGAGCGGACCGGGCAGCCTCGTGCTCGAGCGGACCTGGCGTGCGGGCGACCGCGTCCTGGTGAACATGGAAATGGCTGCGCGGACCACTCTCCCCGATCCGAGGATCGACGCCGTTCGCGGCACGATTGCCCTCGAGCGGGGACCGCTGGTCTACGCGGTCGAGGATGCCGATCTCCCCGCAGGCGGCTCAGTAGAGGCTCTGGAGGTCGCCGAGTCGCCGCGTATGGAGGTCGTGGCAGAGAATGCGCCGGGGCTCGGCGAGACACGCAGCCTTGCTCTCGATGCGCGGCTCAGACGAGACGATGAGCCCAGTGGATGGCCGTACCGCGGTTCGCCCGCGGCCGCAGCGCCCGCCACGACGATCGAGATTCGGGCCGTGCCATACTTTGCCTGGGGAAATCGAGCGGGACTCGGAATGCGCGTCTGGCTTCCGACGACGAAGACCCCCGACGATGGGTGCTAAATCGGGCGGCCGCGGCAGAACCGGCTGCATCTTCGCCACGGATGGAGTCAAGTGAACCGCGGGATTGGAGACGGCTGGATCGATGTCGCCGACCGTGCGCCGGCCGGGCATCCGACTTCCGAACAGGCGATATCGGCGCGCTCGGCCGAGGCTGAGGACGGCGGCGGCCGGGGTGCGTCCACCCCATTTCGTCCATCCTCGCCGCCGACGATGCGGGACATCGCGACGGCCGCGGGAGTGTCTCGGAGCACCGTCTCGAGGGTTCTGAACGACGCTCCGTCGCGAGTGCCCATCGCTGCCGAGACACGCGAGCGTGTCGTGGCCACGGCGGCCCAGCTCGGTTACCGGCCAAACCCGCTCGCTCGTGGCCTGCGCGGGGCCCCGACGATGCTCGTCGGCGCGATCGTGCGCGACTTCAGCGACCCGTTCTTCGCCGATGCCATCGAGGCACTCGCTGTGGAGGCGATGCAGCACGGCTACAACATCGTCCTCGGACACGTCCAGGGGCGCATCGCCGATGGGCTGCCACTGACCACGGTTCTGGAAACCCGCCATCTGGACGCGATCATCATGCTCGGCGACATGCAGGACCAGCCAAACCTGCTGGCCGACCTGCGGCACTCGATCGCTCCCGTGGTGGCGCTCTGGCAGGGCGTCAGCCCGCTTGAGTTTCCGACGGTTGATATCGACGACAGGGCCGGAACGATCGTCGGGCTGACCCATCTCGTCGGCCTTGGTCATCGACGAATCGGGTTCATCAGCGCCGCCCTGCCCGGCGACAACCGCCAGCGCGAGGACGCGTTCGTGGAATTCATGAACAGCCAGTTCGGAGAGCTGCCGGACGGCTACGTCCAGCGCGTGCCCAACTCGCTGGCGGGCGGCGAAATCGCACTGCGGGCCCTGCTGGCTCTGCCCGATCCGCCGACTGCAATCGCCACTTCCACCGACCTCGCCGCGGTCGGCGTCCTCCATGCCGCATACGGCCTCGGGCGAACGGTGCCGGGCAGTCTGTCGGTGATCGGCTGGGACGACCTCACGATCTCCGCCTACACCGTGCCGGGTTTGACGACCCTGCGCATGCCGACGCGTGAGATCGTGGCCGAAGGTTTCCGCGCCGCGGTGGAACTCGCCCGCGATCCCACCGCTTCACGCGCACCGCGCGTCAAGTTCTACGAGCCGACGCTCGTCGTCCGAGAATCGACCGCTCCGCCGGCGGATCTGCCGAATCGATAGCTTGCGGACACCAGGGCCACGCCATGCGGCGTCCCCTGGTTGAGGTGATCGCCGACAGTTGGACCACCCCTTGCGGGGGCCTGCCGCTCACTCCGGCCGTCCGGTACCATCCGCCGAGTGAGTCGCCCCAAGCTCGCCGTCCACGGGCATTTTTACCAGCCCGAGCGGCGCAATCCATTCACGGGCGAGGTTTCGCCCCAGCCGGCCGCGGCGCCGTACCGCGACTGGAACGCCCGCATCGACGCCGAGTGCTACAAGCCCAACGCGGAGCGCGGCAACCTCCGCCACGTCTCGTACGACCTGGGCCCCACTCTGGCCGACTGGCTGGCCGCCCACGACTTCTCGACCCACCAGAGCTTCGTCGACTCAGACCGCCCCGACAACGCCGCGGCGTCCGGCCGGGACGGCCACTCCGCTCCAGACACCTCCGACCCCGCCCAGGGCAACGCCATGGCGCAGGCCTACCACCACGCCATCCTGCCGCTCGCGTCCATGGCCGACCGCCGGACGGAGATCCGCTGGGGCCTGCGCGACTTCGAGCTGCGGTTCGGCCGCCGGCCCACCGGCATCTGGCTGCCCGAGACCGCGGTGGATCATCCGACACTGCGCATCCTCGTCGACGAGGGCGTCCGCTACACGATCCTGGCGCCCTGGCAGGCCGCCGACCTGCGGCTCGACACCCGCCGGCCGTACCGCGTGGAGCTGGGCAAGGGCAAGTCGATCATCGTGGTCTTCTACGATGCCGCGCTGTCCGCGTCGGCCTCGTTCGAATCCGACGCGACCATGAACGCCGACTCGTTCGCACGCGAACGCGTCCTGCCCCGCCTTGCCGGGCCGGGCTTTGCCGACGGAAACCCGCGGATCGCGGTCATCGCCACGGACGGCGAGCTCTATGGCCACCACCAGAAGTTCCGCGACCTCTTCCTCGCCCGTCTCGTGGCTCCGGGCCCGGATGTCCCGGATCGCGGCTTCGACGTCACCACGGTGGGGGCGGTTGTCGGAGCGGCCGCTCCGGGGTTGTTCCCGGCCACTCAGATCGCCGAGCGGACCTCGTGGAGCTGCCACCACGGCGTGCTGCGCTGGTACGCCGAGTGTCCCGACGCGGCCGACGGCCGCTGGAAGGCCCCGCTGCGAGTGGCCCTGGAGCGGCTCGCTTCGGCGATAGACACGGTGGCGGCGGGGCTCGCGGGAGAGTTCATGGACCCGGCCGCTCTGTGGCCGGCCCGCGACGAATACGTGGACGTGATCTTCGGTGCCGAGACGGCGGAGAGCTTCGCCCGTCGCTGGCTGCCGCTCGCGGAAGAACCGCAGCGTCGCGGGCTCCTTGCCCTGATGGAGGCCCAACGCTGGCGGCTGGCGATGTTCGCGAGCGACGGGTGGTTCTGGGACGACCCGATCCGGCCCGAGACCAAGCAGGTCCTCCTGTGCGCGGCGAAATCGGCCCGGCTCATGGACGAGCTGGCGGGCACGGCCCTGGAGGCCCGGCTGCGCGACGACCTGTCGCTGTTCAGCTCGCCCTCGCGCCGCATCGACGGCGCCGGCATCTACGACGAAGCCCTCCGCGAAGCCGGCCAGCCGGTCCGGGGCTGAGGGTCGAATCACCCGGCCGGGAGCCGGCGAGCGGCGTCATTCCCACCAGGTGGTCGATCTCGACCAGCCGGCTGACCGCACGGGTCGGAGCTGACCGGCCCGAAGTACAGCTTTGACCGCAGCCGATGGGCCGGCGAGGATTCGAGTCGAACTGAGTCCTCGATCCGGTCAATGTCGACCGCCGCGCGGCCCCGGGGAAAACCGCCGGGCGAGATTGATCGCTGCGCGGGAATCCAGGCGGGCGACGCGAGGCGGGGTCCGAGCGACTCGGCCTCGCCTGACGTGATCGGGCAGCGGCCGCGGAACGGCTTTCGGCGCGCGGGCCGTGCTTGCTGTCGCGCAGGCAGATGACCTGGCCGCGCAGGCGTCCGCGCCTGATAGACTCGGCGGAGCGGCCCGCGCCCCCACAACTGCCGACCGTCGAAACGCTGCTGATTTCGGAGCGCATCCGTGGCATTCGAGTTCCACATCTCGAGAGCGGCCCGCGACCGCTATGACTTCGATCGCGCGCTCTTCCAGACCAGCGGCAACGTCATAATCCCCGACTTTCCCGCCGCCCGGAATTTCGCCAAGAGGATGAACGAGCGGGCGGACACCACCCGCTATCCGGACCGCGTGGTTCACGCCGCCGAGCTCAACGCCATGGGCCTGATCGACGAGATCAGCCACCACGCCGTCGAGATCTACCGGCGGACCGTCAACCCCACCGTGATGGCCGACGCCGTCGCCTCGATCGCCGGCCAGCTCGACTCGGCCGCCTTCGACAAGGCGCTGGCGCATTTCGTGGAGCAATTCCCACCCCTGGCGGTCTATCTGCAGAGCGCTGACGCGAGCACCTACCTCGACGGCCTTACCGACGGCGTCCCCAACCGCGAGATCGCGCTCGAAGAGCTGCTGATGCTCTGGCTTTCGAACATGAACCCGGCTTTCGGGACGTTCGACGAGCTTTTCGACGACCGCGACCTGGCCGAGAAGACCGACTACGAGCGGGTCATCGAAGGCCTGCAGACCTTCTTCGAGAACCAGCCGAGGTTCGGCCCCGAGGGCCTGTCGCTGATCGCCTTCCTGCGCGAACCCGCGATCGCGGAGCCGGGATCGCTCGCCGCCCAGCTGCGCTTCATCCGCTCGCGCTGGGGTCTCGTGCTGACTCCCTTTCTGGACCGTCTCGTCGTCACGCTGGACGTGCTCCACGAGGAGGAGGTCGCTCTCTGGATGCGGATGCATCCCAAGCCGGGCCCCGACGCCCCAACCAGCGGCCCCGGCCTCGGCGGCCTGGACAGCGAGTACGAGCGCTTCAGCACGGACCGTGACTGGATGCCCCGCGTCGTGCTCCTGGCCAAGACCACGTTCGTCTGGCTCGACCAGCTGTCCAAGCGTTACGGCCGCTGGATCCACCGCCTCGACGAGATCCCAGACGAAGAGCTGGAGGCGCTGGCCAGGCGAGGCTTCACAGGCCTGTGGCTCATCGGTCTGTGGGAGCGGAGCAAGGCGAGCCAGAAGATCAAGCAGTGGCGCGGCAACCCGGAAGCCGCGGCGAGCGCCTACTCGCTCATGGAGTACCGAATCGCCGACGAGCTGGGCGGCGAGGAAGCATTCCGGCGCCTCCGTGATCGCTGCGCCCAGCGCGGCATCCGCCTGAGCTCGGACATGGTGCCCAATCACATGGGCATCGACTCCCGTTGGGTCATGGAGCATCCCGACTGGTTCCTGGGGCTGCCCGAAGCGCCCTACCCCTCGTACACGTTCACCGGCGGAAACCTGTCGGACGACGAGCGCGTGATCATCCAGATCGAGGACCACTACTGGAACGCCACCGACGCGGCCGTCGTCTTCAAGCGCACGGACAGCTGGACCGGCGACGTCCGCTACATCTACCACGGCAACGACGGCACCAGCATGCCGTGGAACGACACAGCTCAGCTGGACTATCTCAAGGCCGAAGTCCGTGAGGCCGTCATCCAGACGATCCTCCACGTCGCCCGCCAGTTCCCGATCATCCGCTTCGATGCCGCCATGACCCTGGCCCGCCGCCACATCCAGCGGCTCTGGTTCCCCGAGCCCGGCCAGGGCGGCGCAATCCCGAGCCGGGCCGAGCACGCCACGCCGCGGGCCGTCTTCGACGAGCTGATGCCCAACGAGTTCTGGCGCGAGGTCGTGGACCGGGTTGCCCTGGAAGCGCCGGATACGCTGCTCCTCGCCGAAGCGTTCTGGCTGCTGGAGGGCTACTTCGTCCGAACGCTCGGCATGCACCGCGTCTACAACAGCGCCTTCATGAACATGATGCGCGACGAGGAGAACGCCAACTACCGCCGGGTGATCAAGGACACGCTCGAGTTCGACCCGGAAGTCCTCAAGCGCTATGTCAACTTCATGAGCAACCCGGACGAGCGCACCGCGGTCGACCAGTTCGGCAAGGGCGACAAGTACTTCGGCGTCTGCACGGTCATGGCCACGATGCCGGGCCTGCCGATGATCGGCCACGGCCAGGTGGAGGGCTTCGCCGAGAAGTACGGCATGGAGTACCGCAAGGCGTACCGCGACGAAAACCCCGACGGCTGGCTGATCGAGCGCCACGAACGCGAGATCTTCCCGCTCTTCCACCGCCGCCATCTGTTCGCGGGCGTGACCGACTTCCTGCTCTACGACGTCTACGATCCGGACGGCTGGGTCAATGAGGACGTCTTCGCCTATTCGAACCGGGCCGGCGGCGAACGCTCGCTCGTCGTCTACCACAACCGGTATGCCGAAGCCCGCGGCTGGATCAAGACTTCGGCGGCCTACTCCGTCCACGACGGGTCCGGCGGACGCCGGCTGACCCAGCGCTCCCTCGGCGAGGGCCTGGGCCTGCACCCAGACGGCGCCTGGTTCACGCTGCTGCGCGAGCAGCGTTCCGGGCTGCAATTCATCCGCCGCTCTTCGGACCTGTGCCGGGACGGAATGTACGTGGAACTGCACGCGTACGGCTGCCAGGTCTTCCTCGACGTCCACGAAGTAGAGGATGTCGACGGGCGTTGGGCCCGGCTCGCCGATCGCCTCGATGGCGCGGGCGTGGCCAGCGCCGAGGCCGCGCTCCGGGAGATGGAGCTCGAACCGGTCCACTCGGCGGTCCGGAGCGTAATCGAGGGCGGAGCGCTTCTGCGATTGACCGAGGTCGGGGCGGCGCGGGCGCGAGCTGCCTGCCCGGAGACCGCGGTCAAAGGGTTCGACCTGGGCCTGCGGCGGCCGGGAACGGTGACTGCGACGACGACTGCGAAGGCGGCGACGACGACGGCTGCGAAGGCGGCGACTGCGACGGCACGACCCGCCGTGTCCGGCAAAGCCACCGCCGAAGAGGTCGACGCGCTCGTCGAAGCCGCCCTCGAGCGAGTCACCGTCGCTCTTCGCGCCACGGCCCAGATCACTGGATCCGGCGCCGACGTCGAAGCCGCCTCTGCAGCCTTCAGGGCGCGCCTGGAGCGTGCGCTGCGACTGCCCAAGACGCACGACGAGCAGCTGTGCGCCGGCCTCTCGGACTCGTGGACCTGGGTTGCGCTCTTCGGGCGTCTGGTGGCCGAGGCGCTTATGAGCGTCGCCGAGCCTGCCGGCTCCGGGCCCGATCGCCCGGGCACCTTCGCCACCTTCGATTCGCTCGAGCTTGCCCCCGTGCTCGCCGCGGTCTTCCGCGACCTCGGGCTCGACGAAGGCGCGGCCTGGCGGCTGGTCGGCCTCATCCGGATGCTCCGGACGCTGCCGCTGCCTTCGGTCGTAGCCGGTCGCGCGGCCAAGGATCGGCCGGCGGCGCTGGTTCGGGCCCTGCTCGCCGGCGACGCGGCGCGCGCCTACATGGGCGTGAACATCTGGGAAGACGTGACCTGGTTCAATCGAGAATCCTTCAGCCACGTGCTGTGGTGGATGTTCGCCCTGGAGGCGCTCGACGCGGCCGCGCTCGAATCGGGACCGGCCCAGAAGCGTCTCGCCGAAGCTCGTCGTCTGACCGATGCCCTGACGCGCGCGGCGGAGCTATCCGGCTACCAGCTCGACCGGCTCGAAGGAGCGGCCCTGGCAGGCTGACGCAGGGGCGGCTCACCTCCGGACCACCATCGCCGCTACCGCCGGACTGCCATCGCCGCCACGGCTTTGCCGGAGATCAGGGCACGTAGTACCCGGTTACGTCGAAAATCGCCTGAGCCGTGGGGCCCAGGACCGGCGCCGCGTAGGTGACGAAGAGTCGCCCTCCCGATCCGACCGCGACCGTCACGGCATTTGCCCGGTCGTCTCCGACCGGGAAGTTGAGGGTCGAGCTCGTCGGGTTGTCGGCCGCCGCGGGGCCCAGGTACAGGAAGCCCAGGTCCGTCTGTTCGGTGACGGTCAGGTTGCCGGTGACCGCCGTGGCGTCCACTGCGACTCCGCCCTGGCCGCCGACCGGGAATCCGGCGGCGACGTGCGATTGCAGCGGAGTCGACAATCCGCCCGTGCCGTTCCGCGTGTCCAGGATGCGGGCGGGTGTGATCGGAACGTACGCGGCGCCTGAAGTGTCAGGGGTGAAGTAGCCGGTCAGATCGAAGATCACCTGCGCGGTGGGCCCGAGCGTCGGGGCGGCGAAGGTGACTCCCAGCGTCTGGCCCGGGCCGAGCGCGACCGTAACCGCGTTGGCTCTGTCGTCGGCAACCGGGAAGTTGAGCGTTGAGCTCGTGGGGTTGTTCACGGGCGTCGGGCCGAGGTACAGGAAGCCCTCCGAGGTCTGTTGAGTGACCGTCAGGTTGCCGGTGACCGCCGTCGCGTTGGCAGGAACGGTACCGGCAGGAAGCGCAAACGTGCCGGCCACGTGGGAGCTCATCGCTCCGGGCATCCCGCCCGTGCCGTTCCGCGTGTCCAGGACTCTGGTTGGATCCAGGCCGTGGTAGGTGGCTCCGCTCGTATTGGGCACGAAGTACCCGCTCACGTCGAAGATCACCTGGGCGCTTGCCGCCAGTGTCGGCGCGGCGTAGGTCACGGACAGCGAGCCGCTCGAGCTCAGAGCGACTGTCACCGCGTTGGCCCGGTCGTCACCCACCGGGAAGTTGAGAGTCGAGGTCGTGGGATCGTCGGCGGGTACCGGGCCCAGGTACAGGAAACCCCTGGAGGTCTGCTCCGTGACGGTCAGGTTGCCCGTCACCGCGGTGGCCCCGGCAGGCACCGCCCCGCCGGTGACCTGGAAGGTAGCGGCCACGTGAGACTGCAACGGCGCCGAGACCCCCTCGCCGGTCCGCGAATCTACGAGGCGCACGGGCGTTATGGGCACGAAAGTCGACCCGGCTGCGGTGGACGTGACACTGCCCGACGGCCCGGATGGCGGGCCCGCCCCCAGGGCGTTGGAGGCCGTGACCGAGAACGAATATGGGATGCCGTTGGTCAACCCCGACACCGTGCAGGTGGTGCTCGTGGTGGTACAGCCGGCGCTCGCCGGCGAGGAGGTCACGGCATACCCGGTGATGGGCAGTC
>DAHXON010000058.1:9047-23029 GCA_027364875.1 Chloroflexota bacterium | reverse complement strand
AGCCCGGACGGGGCGCCTGGCCGCGCTCTGTCGGCCGCCGTCCGTCGGCCCACCTTTCGCCGGCCGCACGGCCCGTCCGCGCTTCGATTCTTGAACAACTTCCGTCAGGCGAAAGTTGCGGCGAATCGTCCCGCTCGCGGCCGTCCAGCAGGCCACGAAGCCGATTCGGACGCCCTCGCGCCGGACAGCTGAGCGTGGACGGACGCCCGAAACGACCGCGCATAAGCCGCGATCTCGAACAACTTCCGTGTGGTGGAAGTTGTTCAATTTCCGGCACCGCGGACTGCGGCTAGCGAGGCAATCCGAACAGGCCGCGGCCTCACACTTCGCGGCTCTCGCTACGATGCGAGTGGCGCGGCCGGCCCGGCGGCGCGAGAGGAGCATTCGATGGCATCTACGTCGTCGGAGGACAGCCTCCGGCATCTCCTTCGAGTCAAACCCGGCGAGCAGATCGACCTGGCCCGCTTCGACTGCGGCGCGACCATGGGCAGAGACAAGGACAAGGCCGAGGTGCACCTCGCCCATCACCTCGCCCGGCTCACCGAGCTCCAGGAGCGCATCTACGCGGAGGCCAAGCACGCCGTCCTGATCGTCCTCCAGGGCATCGACGCGGCCGGAAAGGACGGCACCATCAGGGTGATCGCCGGCGCCTTCAACCCGCAGGGCACGCCGGTGACATCCTTCAAGGTGCCCTCGACCCACGAGGCCGCCCACGACTACCTGTGGCGGATCCACGCCGCGGTACCCGGCAAGGGCGAGATAGGCATCTTCAACCGCAGCCAGTACGAGCAGGTGCTCGTCGTCCGCGTCCACGAGCTCGAGCCGGAGGAGCGGTGGCGCCGCCACTACCGCCAGATCCGCGATTGGGAGCGGATGCTGACCGAAGAAGGGGTCACGATCCTCAAATTCTTCCTCGCCATCGACAACGACACGCAGAGGCAGCGTTTCCAGGAGCGGGTGGACGATCCGGTCAAGCGCTGGAAGTTCTCGACCGCGGACGTCGCCGAGCGGAAGCTCTGGGACGACTACCGGGCCGCGTTCGAGGAGATGCTGACCGAGACGAGCACGGACTACGCGCCGTGGTTCCTGATCCCGGCCAACCACAACTGGCTGCGCAACCTGGCCGTCAGCGAGATCGTCGCCGACGAGATCGAGGCGCTGAATCCGCAGTATCCCGAACCGGAGACCGGCGTCGAGGGCACCCGCATCGAGTAGAGCCGCCGAGCCCGCGGACCCCGCCACGACCTACCGGCGGCCGGCCCGCCGAGACCGCAGACCCCGCCCCGACCTACCGGCGCCGGCGAGAACCGCCGAACAGCGTCCCGAAGACGCCCCTGATGACCGTATTCCCGATCTGTGCCATCTCGCGTTCGCGCTGGAGTCGTGCCCGCTCCTCGGCCTTTCGGGCGGCTTCCGCCTGGCGCGCCTGCTCTCTCGCGTCCCGTTCGGCCTCGCGCCGCGCCTGGGTCACGGCTCTCTCCGCCGCCCGCTGCTGAGCCCGCACCTGGGCCGGAGTCGGTCCGCCGAAGACGACCGCCGGCGGCTCGCCGTAACCCGGGACGGGGGCCGTGCCCACGCTGCCGGCGCCAACGGCAGCTGCCGACGCAGCCGCAGCCGCCGCGTCGATCCGTGCCGAGATGATCTCGTGAGCGCTTACGGGATCGATCGCCTGGGCGTACTTGGAGTGCAGCGCCCCGGCAGCGATCCGGGCGGCCAGCTGGTCCGCCGGCAGCGCGGCCATCGACGAGTCGGGCGGCACCACGCGCGTGGGCGCCAGCGGCGTCGGCACGCCGTTCGGCGACAGCACCGTCACCAGCGCCTCGCCGATGCCGAGCGTCGTGAGTCGCTCGCCGACGTCGAAGTAGCTCGTGATCGGGAAGGTTCGGACCGTCTTGCGCAGGTTGTCGGCGTCTTCCGGAGTGAAGACCCGGAGCGCGTGCTGAACGCGATTGCCCAGCTGGGCGAGCACGGACGACGGGACGTCGGTGGGCGTCTGGGTGACGAAGAAGATGCCCACGCCCTTCGACCGGATCAGCCGGACGGTCTGCTCTATCTGCTCGAGCAGCGCCTCCGAGGCGTTGTCGAACAGCAGGTGCGCCTCGTCGAAGAAGAAGCACAGCTTGGGCTTGGCAAGATCGCCCACCTCGGGCAGCACGTGGTAGAGCTGGGCGAGGAGCCACAGCATGAAGGTCGAGAAGAGGGCGGGCTTGTCCATGACGTCGGAGAGCTCGAGGACGCTGACGATCCCCTGCCCGTCCGCCGTGGTGCGCAGCAGGTCTTCGACGTCGAATTCCGGCTCGCCGAAGAACGCATCGGCGCCCTGCTGTTCGAGCGTGATGATCGACCGGCCGATGACGCCCAGGCTCGCCGGCGAGATGCCGCCGTAGTCGGCCAGGGCGGCTCTGGCGTCGTCGCTGCCCAGGAACTTCAGCGTCGTCCTGAGGTCCTTGAGGTCCAAAAGCGCGAGCTGGTTGTCGTCGCAGTACTTGAAAACGAGCGAGAGCACGCTCGTCTGAGTGTCATTGAGGGCGAGCACGCGGCCGAGCAGGAGCGGACCGAACGAATGGACGGACGCCCGGATCTGGTCGCCGAGCTTGCCCGACAGCGACAGGAACTCGACGGGATGGCCGGCCGGCACGAAATCGAGCTTCAGCTCCCCTGCCCGCTGGATCACTTTCGGGTTGGTCGCGTCGCCGGGAAGCGCCATGCCGCTGACGTCACCCTTGATGTCGGCGACGAGGCATGGAACGCCGGCCTTCGACAGCTCCCCCGCGATGGCCTGGAGGGTCTTGGTCTTGCCCGTGCCCGTGGCGCCGGCGATCAGTCCGTGCCGGTTGAGCATCGAGATGGCCACCTGGATCCGGACGTCCGCGTCGACGCTCGAGCCGTCGATCGGACAGCCGAGAACCACGGCGGGTTCGGCGAGCCCATAGCCCGCCTTCATCGCGTCCTTGAAGCTCACCGCCATTTCGCTCCTCCTCCGTCTGCCGCCCCGCGCAGCGCGAGGGTATCACCCGGCCGGTGCCCTCCTTCAGCCTCGACGAGGCCGCCCTGGAGTCGGCCACTCGGCCGGCGCGGTCGGACCGCTGTGCAGGCAGAGATACACGTGCGACGCGGAGGGCGGCCAAGCGAGCATGTGCGGGTCGAACCTGTGCGTCACGCGCACAGACCGGGCAGTTGTGAGGGTCGCACCGCCGCTCTTGTGCTCGTGGATGCACCGTTTCGACGTATGAACCGGGCGCAAACCGGATCCGATGCTCGACGTGTATCCGCACATGCACACGACGCAGGCCCAGAACGCTCCCGCGTACGCCGCCGGCCTACTTCGGCCGGGTTACCACCACCCGGGGTCCGGTTCCGGCCTGGACGCGGTCGATCGCCTCGTTGCAGAGGGCGTCGGCCTGCTTGTTCTGGGCTCGCGGCACGTGAGCTGCCGACCAGCGCCCAAAGCGGCCGAGCCGCGCCTTCGCCTCGGCGTGGAGCGGGATCAGCTTGGCGTCCTTGACCCGCCAGCGCCCGTGGAGCTGCTCCACGATCAGGTTCGAGTCGAGGAGCAGATCCACCGCCCGCGCCCCCAGTTCCTCGGCGAGGGCGAGGGCCCGGATCACCCCGGTGTACTCGGCGACGTTGTTGGTCTGGACTCCGAGGTACTCGGAGATCGTGGCGATGGGCGGCGCGTCCGGCCGCGAGGCTCCCGGCAGCGACGCGTCGATGAGCACGGCCCCGAGCGACGCCGGCCCGGGGTTGCCGCGTGCGGCGCCGTCCGTCCGAACGATGAAGGCAGGCCCGCCCGTGGCCTGCGAGGCGGAGGACCTGCCGGCGACCGAGGGCGAGCCGATGCCGGCAGAACCAGCTCCGCCCGAACCTCCGGCAGGGCGGGCCGAGCCGGCTTTGGCCGGCCCTCCGGCCGAGGCCGGTCTTTCCGACGAGGCCGGCCGTCTGGGCTTCTCTCCGGCGCCGACCTAATCCCAGAGCGAATCCCACTCGGATCCGGCCGACCGCTCAAATCTCCGCCGCCCGCTGTCGGTCAGCCGCGCCTGGCGACGATCGCCTTCGAGACGTCGAGGATCGCGCCGGTGATGTTGATGCCGCGTGGGCAGGCATCCACGCAGTTGAAGATCGTTCGGCAACGCCAGACGCCGTTCTCGTCCGAAAGGATCTCCAGCCGCTCGTTCGCGCCCTCGTCGCGCGAATCGAAGATGAACCGGTGCGCCTGGACGATCGCCGCCGGACCGACGTACTCCGGACGAGCCCAGAACGACGGGCAGGCCGTCGTGCAGGCCGCGCAGAGGATGCACTTGGTTGTGTCGTCGAAGCGGGCGCGGTCCTTCTGCGTCTGCAGCCGCTCGCGCTCCGGCTCGGGCTCGTCGTTGATGAGGTACGGCTTGACCGAGCGATACTTCGTGAAGAAGCCGCTCATGTCCACGACTAGATCGCGCACGACAGGTAGACCCGGCAGCGGCGCCACCGAGATCTTCTTGCCGATCTGATCGACTCTCGTCTTGCAGGCGAGCCGGTTTCGGTTGTTGATCAGCATCGCGTCGGAGCCGCAGATGCCGTGGCCGCACGAGCGGCGAAAGCTCAGCGAGCCATCCTGCTCGCCCTTGACCCTGATCAGCAGGTCGAGGACCTTGTCCATCGGACGGACCTCGATCTGGTATGTCTGCCAGTGCGGCTCGGTGTCCTTCTCCGGGTCGAAACGGAGGATGCGCAGGTCGACGTTCATCGTGGCAGCCTCAGTACGTCCGCGGCTTGGGCTCGAAACGGGTGATCGACACCGGTTTGTACTTCAGTGTCGGGCCGTCCTTGCCCCGATAGGCCAGGGTGTGCTTGAGCCACTTCTTGTCGTCTCGCTCCGGGAAGTCCTCGCGTGAGTGGGCGCCACGGCTCTCCTGCCGGGCCAGGGCTCCGACGACCGTGATTTCGGCCAGGTCGAGCAGATAGCCCAGCTCGTTCGCCTCGAGCAGCTCGGTGTTGAAGACGTGGCTGCAATCGGCGATGGAAACGCGCCCGTGGCGCTGCTTAAGTTCACGAACTTTCGTAAGAGCCACGCTCAGGAGCCCGGCGTCCCGGTAGACGCCGACGTTGTCCATCATCACGTCCTGGAGGTCGTGGCGGATCGCGGCGACCGAGTCCGCCCTGTCGCCGCTCGCGGCTCGATCCCGGATCGCTTCCAGCTGCGCCCGGATCGGCTCGGTGGCATCGGCGATCGGCCGCGGTCTGTCCACCTGGCCGCAGTAGCGGGCCATCTGCCGCCCGGATCGCCGCCCGAAGACGAGCAGGTCCACGAGCGAGTTGGTGCCGAGCCGGTTGGCGCCGTGGACGCTCACGCAGGCGCACTCGCCTGCGGCGAAGAGCCCGGGCACCACCGTGTTCTTCTCGTCGCGGGTCACTTCCGCCCAGACCGTCGTCGGGATGCCGCCCATCGCGTAGTGGGCAGTGGGCTGGACGGGGACGGGCTCCTTGAGCGGCTCGACTCCCTGGTACAGCCGGGCGAACTCCGTGATGTCGGGGATCTTCTCCTCGATCACCTTGCGGCCCAGATGCCGGACGTCCAGGTAGACGTAGTCCTTGCCGCCGATCCCGCGGCCGGCCCGGATCTCCTGGTACATCGCCCGGCTGACCATATCGCGGGGTGCCAGCTCCATGAGCTTGGGCGCGTAGCGCTCCATGAACCGCTCGCCGAGGTCGTTGAGGAGCGTGCCGCCTTCGCCGCGCGCCGCCTCGGACAGGAGAATGCCGATGCCCACGATGCCGGTGGGATGGAACTGGAAGAACTCCATGTCCTCTATCGGGAGGCCGTGGCGGTAGACCAGCGCCACGCCGTCTCCGGTGAGGCTGTGGGCGTTTGAGGTGATCCGGAACATCCGCCCGAAGCCGCCGGTCGCGATCAGGACCGCCTTGGCCCGGAAGGTGTGGAGCTGGCCGTCGGCCAGGCGATGGGCGACTACTCCGGCGGCTCGTCCGCCCTTCGCCGGATCGCCCTCGAAGAGCAGGTCCACTACCTGGAACTCGTCGAAGAACTTGACCCCGTGCTTGATGCACTGCTGGTAGAGGGTCTGCAGGATCATGTGGCCGGTTCGGTCGGCCGCGAAACACGATCGCCGCACCGCGGCCTCGCCGTAGTTGCGGGTGTGGCCGCCGAAGCGGCGCTGGTCGATCTTGCCCTCAGCGGTCCGGTTGAACGGCAGGCCCATGTGCTCGAGCTCGATCACGGTCTCGATGGCCTCGCGGGCGAGGACCTCGGCGGCGTCCTGATCGGTCAGGTAGTCGCCGCCCTTGACCGTGTCGAACATGTGCCACTCCCAGTGGTCCTCTTCGAGGTTGCCGAGAGCGGCGCAGACACCGCCCTGGGCGGTGCCGGTATGGGAGCGGGTTGGATAGAGCTTGGTCAGGACCGCGGTGTTGACGCCTTCGCGGGCAAGCTCGAGAGCCGCCCACAGGCCGGCCCCGCCGGCGCCGACGACGACCGCGTCGAATGGGTATTCCATCGCCTACGCTCCGCCGGGCATCTGGACGGACAGGACGACGGAGGTGCCCATGACGAAGATGATCACCCCCACGAGGTAGAGCACCGTCAGGGCCAGAGTCCGCCAGCCGCCCTTGACGTAATCCATGGTCACCGTCCTGATCCCCAGGAACGCGTGGGTGACCACCATCATCAGCATCAGCCAGTCGAAGCTCCGCCAGAAGACGCTGTTCCAGCGCTGGTTGAAGATCCACTGGCTCGTTTCGTTGGCGGGGTCGAACAGGAAGTGCTGGAGACTGAAGTGGGTCAGCGCCAGCACGAACAGGGCCACGCCCGAGAGGCGCATGTAGTACCAGACGAAAAGCTCGAAGCCACCGGCCTGCGGGCGGGGGCGGCCGGATCGCGAATAGAGTGCCATCTCGCGCCTCCCCTAGATCCCGAAGACCGGACGCATGATGATGAATGCGCCCGGGATGCCGACGATGATGAAGATCGCCCAGTTCACGTACCAGATCTGCTTGTGGTACAGCGTCATGCGCGGCCAGAAGTCCATGATCAGGATGCGAATGCCGTTGAGGGCGTGATAGAGCAGCGCCGCGCCGAGCAACACCTCGAGAATTCGACCGGGGGTGCTGCCGTAGAACTTGAGCAGGTCGTCGTAGACCTTGGGATTGCCGCCGGCCAGGTAGATGTCCAGGACGTGCAGCATGACGAAGAGCCAGATGCCGATGGCCGAGATGCGGTGGAACGCCCAGGCCACCATCCCCTCGGACCCTCGATACCGAAACAGCATGACTCCTCCTGAACGTGAGGGTGGTCGGGAGGGGCTCCTCGCCGTCCCGCCAGATTCTGTCTAGGCCGTCGCGGCGATCGACTCCAGCCGGGCGACGATCGCGTCCGCGAACTCGCTCGTTCCCGCCGATCCACCCAGATCGTAGGTGACGGTGCGGCCCTCGGCGAGGACCGCCCAGATCGCGCCCTCGACGCGCTCCGCCGCGGCTTGCTCGCCGATGTGGCGGAGCAGCAGCGTGCCGGAGAGCATCAGGGCGGTGGGATTGGCCTTGTTGAGGCCCGCGTACTTGGGGGCGGAACCGTGAACCGCTTCGAAGACGGCTGCCTCGGTGCCGATGTTGGCGCCGGGGGCCACTCCGAGTCCGCCGACCAGCCCGGCGGCGAGATCCGAGACGATGTCGCCGTAGAGGTTCGGCAGGACCAGGACGTCGTACAGCTCGGGCTTCTGGACGAGCTGCATGCACATGTTGTCCACGATCCGGTCCTCGAACTCCACCTTGCCTTCGTAGCCGGCGGCCACGGTCCGGCAGCTCTCGAGGAAGAGGCCGTCGGACAGCTTCATGATGTTGGCCTTGTGGACGGCGGTGACCTTCTTGCGGTGATTGGCGACGGCGTAGTCGAAGGCGAAGCGGGCGATCCGCTCGGAGGCCGCCCGGGTGATGATCTTGATGCTCTCGGCCGCGTCCGGGCCGACCTTGTGCTCGATGCCGGCGTAGAGGTCTTCCGTGTTCTCGCGGACGATCACCAGGTCGACGTTCTCGTAGCGCGTCTTGAGGCCCGGGATCGAGCGGACGGGACGCAGATTCGCGTACAGCCCGAGGGCCTGGCGCAGCGCCACGTTGACGGATCGGAAACCCTCACCGACGGGAGTCGTGATGGGCCCCTTGATCGCGACTTTGTTGCGCAGGATCGAATCCAGGACGTGCTGCGGAAGGGGCGTCCCTTCCTTCGCCATGACCGCCTCGCCGGCGTCGACGACCTCCCAATCGAACTTGACACCCGAGGCGTCGAGGACCCGCCTGGTTGCCTCGGCCAATTCGGGGCCGATGCCGTCTCCGGGGATCAGCGTTACTGCTTGAGCCATGCCCGCGATTGTAGCCTCATGGCCTCTGGCGAGATTCGCGGCCCGGGGCGAAACGGGCGATTCCCGGAATTTGGGCGCGTACGGTGCCGGAATGTAGATCGCAGCTGCCGCGGGGCTCCCGAATCCGTGCGGGTCGGACCGGCGGGGTCCCGAACGGGCATGTCCCGGTCCCACTGTTTGGTGTAGGGTCCGGCCCGGCTGGCAGCCCGACGCGTGCCTGCTAGGATCACTCGCAACGCTGCCGGGGAGTTGCGATGGCTTGCGCCCTCGGCCTCGCCAACACTGGAGCTGCCGAGCGTGAAGATCCAGGAAGCGGACGCGAAATCGCTCTTGCGGGCGCAGGGTCTGCCCGTTCCGGGATGGGAGCTGGCAAGGACGCCATCCCAGGTCAGAGAGGCGGCGCAACGGCTGTTCGACGCCGGCGCCAGACAGGTCGTCATCAAGGCCCAGGTCCTCGTCGGCGGCCGGGGCAAGGCCGGCGGAGTCAAGCTCGCTTCGTCCCCGCAGGAGGCCTTCGAGGTCGGTGGCCGCATCCTCGGGATGGACATCAAGGGCATCACCGTCCGCAAAGTCATCGTCGCGCGGGCCGTCGATATCGTGAAGGAGTACTACCTGGGCGCGATCGTCGACCGGGCCAGCCGACGGATCGTGCTGATGGCCTCCGCTGAAGGCGGCGTCGAGATCGAAGAGGTCGCCCGGACCAACCCGGGAGCCATCCACCGCGTCGCGGCCCACCCGGAGCTGGGCCTGCTGCCCTTCCAGGCCCGCAGCCTTGGTCTCGCGATCGGTTTGCGAGATTCGCTGCTGAGCCAGTTCGTCTCGATCGCGGCGGGCCTGTACGCCACGATGAAGGCCAACGACGCGGATCTCGTGGAGGTCAACCCCCTCGGGATCGTCGAGGAGGCGGGCCCCCACGGCGACGCCTCGCGGCGCCTGCTCTGTCTCGACGCCAAGATCACGCTCGACGACTCCGGGCTGGCCCGCCATCCGAAGCTCGAGGAAATGCGCGACCTCGATGAGGAAGATCCGACCGACGCCGCCGCCCGCAAGCTCGGCATCAACTTCATACACCTCGAGGGCACGATCGGCTGCATGGTCAACGGCGCCGGCTTGGCCATGACCACCATGGACCTCGTCAAGCACTACGGCGGCGAGCCGGCGAATTTCCTCGACGTCGGGGGAGGCGCGCGGCACGACGTCGTCTGCGGCGCGATGGAGCTGATACTCGCCGACCCGAACGTGAAGGCAGTCCTCGTCAACATCTTCGGGGGCATCACCCGGGGCGACGAGGTCGCCGCGGGGATCGTCGAGGCCAGCCGCTCACAGTCGCGGACGGTCCCGATGGTCGTACGCATCGTCGGCACGAACGCGGAGGAGGCGGCGCGGCTGCTGCGCGAAGCCAGCCTCGAAACCGCCGATTCTCTCGACGAAGCGGCCGAGAAGGCCGTGGCCATGGTGAAGGGGGCGGCCCGATGAGCATCATCGTCGGATCCGAGACACGCGCCTGGTGGTCCAGGGCATAACCGGGCGCGAGGGCGAGTTTCACACCCGCGCTTCTCTTGCCTACGGCACCAAGGTCGTCGCCGGAACGCGTCCGGGCAAGGGCGGCCAGATGGCAATCGACGGTCAGGTGCCCATCTTCGACACGGTCGCCGGAGCCGTGGCCGAGACCGGGGCCAACACCTCGATCATCTTCATCCCCGCCACTGGAGCGCCCGACGCGATCCTCGAGGCCGTCGACGCGGGCATCAAGACGGTGGTCTGCATCACCGAGGGCATTCCGGCCCTCGACATGATTCCGGTCGTCGAGGCGGTCCGGCTCGCCGGCGTCCGACTCATCGGACCCAACTGCCCGGGCGCTACGTCGCCGGGCAAGGCCAAGGTCGGGATCATCCCCGCGTCGGTCCACAAGCCCGGCCACGTCGGAGTGGTTTCGCGCTCGGGCACGCTCACCTATGAAGCCGTTCAGGCGATGACCGATGCGGGTCTCGGTCAGTCCACGTGCGTCGGCATCGGCGGCGACCCGATCATCGGCACCACGTTCCTCGACGTTCTGCGGCTCTTCCACGACGACCCCGAGACCGAGGCGATCGTGATGATCGGCGAGATCGGCGGATCGGCCGAGGAAGAGGCCGCCGCGTATGCCGCGGAGCATCTCCGGGGCGTGCCGATGGCGGCGTTCATCGCCGGCCGGACCGCGCCCCCCGGGCGCCGCATGGGCCACGCCGGCGCGATCATCTCCGGGGGCTCCGGTACGGCTGCGGACAAGATCGCGGCTCTCGAAGCGGCCGGCGTCCGGGTTGCCGACTCGCCGACTCAGCTGCCGCGGCTGCTCCGCGAGGCCGGGTACAAGGGCTGACAGGCTGGTGATCGCCGCCGCGCTGGACGGACCGTTCGGATGAGAATGTTGGCGGGGCCGGGATGGGCGTAGTCATGGATCTGGTCGCCGGCGACGCGCGAGAGATCCTGCTGGCCATCGGGGTCGAGGACTGGCAGGGTCTGCGAGATCCCGGCCGTTTCGTCGCCCATCTCCCGCTCGGCGGTCGGATGGATCAGGGCTGGCTGGACCTCCTCGCCCGCGCGGCGCGCGACGTGACCGGCGGTGATTCGCCCGGGCCGTTCACAGACGCCTGCTGCCCTCTGGAAGGACGCCGGCTGACGCGGCTCGAGACATCCGTCGACCGAACGATCGAACGCGTCGATCCGCACTGGATCGAGGACATGGCGATCCTCCCCGATCGGTCGCTGGATCACGTCGCGGCCCGATGGATCGAGCTGATCGATTGCGAGGACTGCGAGGTCGAGCCCGACGACAAACCCATGATTCGCGAAGTCGCTGGCGAGGTCGTGGAGTTCTGCCGCAAAGCTCGGACGGCGGAGGACGTGCTCCTGGCCTGGACCATCTAGGGCGTAGCCCGGGACTGGTCTGCGTTCTTCGCGCGACGCGCCAGGCAGTCTCGACCTTCGCTCGGGCGCAACTACCCCTCGGCCAGTCGCGACCAGGCCGGACCGCCGGGCGCTTCCACGAGCTCGACGAGGACTCCGTGGCAGCTCTTGGGATGGACGAACGCGACCGGACCGTCGGCTCCCATCCTCGGAGAAGTGTCGATCAGCTGCAGGCCGTCCGAGGCGAGGCGGTCGAGCGCGGCCTGGATGTCGGGCACTTCGAAACAGATGTGGTGGAAGCCCTCGCCTTTGGACTCCAGGAAACGGGACACGCCGGTCGTGCCGTCGGTTGGTTGCACGAGCTCGATCTTCACTTCGCCAACCAGGACGAAGCCGATACGGACATGGTCCGACGGGATAGGCATCACCTTCTCGAGCTCGAGGCCGAGACTGTCTCGGTACAGGCCGAGCGAGCCCTCGAGATCTCGCACGACGACCGCGACGTGATGGATCTTCCCGATGCCGAGGCTGCCGCGCAGGGCGGCTTCCAACGATTCCATGACGCTCCCGTGACGCTCCCGAGGTTCGAAAACCGGACTTGAGACCGGACGAACGTTCGAAGCCGGCCGGCGTGACGGCAGCGCTCCGAGGTCACGACATCGTACGGGAAAGCTGACGGCCGGCGTGGGATTGCGCGTTTGCGAGTGGCCTGCCCGTCCGCAACGCGACTCCGCCGGCGAACGTGGCAGCTGTGCGCAGCTGCCGGGCCGCAGTGGTGCCGTTCGTCTCCATGCATCTGTGGCAGCTGCCGGCAGCTGCCAGCTGCGGAAGCCGGCCGGCCTAGACGGTGATCAACTCCCGGTGCTCGCCCCAGACATCCCGGAGGCGATCGCAGATCTCGCCGACCGTTGCGTAGGCCTGGACGGCTTCGATCATGGCCGGCAGCAGGTTCTGGTCGCCGCGGGCACAGTCGTCGAGACGGCGGAGTGAAGCGGCCCACACCGCCGGGTCGCGCTCGGCGCGAACACGCCTGACACGTTCGACCTGACGCCGCTCCCCTTCGGGGTCGATGCGCTGGAGCGATGGAGTGATGCTCTCCTCGTCGCGGAACTTGTTCACTCCGACTACGACCTTGCTGCCTGCCTCGACGGCACGCTGCACCTGATACGAGGATTCCTGGATGTGTCGCTGCTGGAATCCGGTTTCGATCGCAGCCAGCGTTCCGCCCAGGGCCTCGATCTCGGCGAGGTACTCGTTGGCGGCCGCCTCGAGCGCATCGGTCAGGCTCTCGACGTAGTAGCTGCCGCCCAGTGGATCGGGAGTCTCGGTCACGCCGCACTCGTAGGCGAGGATCTGCTGCGTCCGGAGGGCCAGCCGGGCGGCTTCGGCGGTGGGCAGCGCCAGCGCTTCGTCGCGCGAATTGGTGTGGAGGCTCTGGGCGCCGCCAAGGACCGCGGCCAGGGCCTGGACCGTCGTTCGAACGACGTTGTTGTCGATCGACTGAGCAGTCAGCGACGAGCCTGCGGTCTGAACGTGGAAACGGCAAGCCATCGAGCGCGCGCTGGTTGCGTGGAATCGGTCCTTGATGATCCGCGCCCACATCCGCCGGGCGGCGCGGAACTTGGCCACTTCCTCGAAGAGCTCACTCCACGACGCGAAGAAGAAGCTGAGGCGATCAGCGAAGTCGTCGATGTCAAGACCTCGCGACAGCGCGGCCTCGACGTAGGCGATGCCGTCGGCGAGCGTGAACGCGAGCTCCTGGGCGGCGGTGGCCCCGGCCTCCCGCATGTGGTAGCCGCTGATGCTGATCGTGTTCCAGCGTGGAAGCTCCCGGGAGCAGAACTCGAAGATGTCGGTCACGAGGCGCATCGAAGGCCGAGGCGGGAAGATGTAGGTGCCGCGAGCGATGTACTCCTTGAGGATGTCGTTCTGCGTGGTGCCGCTGATCTGGCTCCGCGCTACTCCTTGCTTCTCGGCGGTGGCGACGTACAGAGCGAGAACCACCGCGGCCGAAGCGTTGATGGTCATCGAGGTGCTCACGGTTCCGAGCGGGAGGCCGTCGAGGAGAACCTCCATGTCTGCCAGCGAGCTGATTGGCACGCCGACCCGACCCACCTCGCCCTCGGCCTGCGGCGCGTCCGAGTCGTAGCCCATCTGGGTCGGCAGGTCGAACGCCACCGACAGTCCGGTCTGCCCCTGCTCCAGGAGGAAGCGGAACCTCCGGTTGGTGTCTTCGGCCGTGGAGAAGCCCGCGTACTGGCGCATCGTCCACAGGCGTCCCCGGTACATCGTGGGCTGAACGCCGCGCGTGTATGGGTACTCGCCGGGACGGCCGAGATCCGCGTCTTCGTCCACGGCGCTGGTGTCAGCCGGCGTGTAGAGATCCTGGATCTCTATCCCCGACGAGGTCAGGAAGCTCGGTTGTCGCTCGGGCGAACGAGACAGTGCTTTGGCCCGGGTGGTCGCCCGCCAATGGTCTCTCCCCGGATCGGCCGCCTGGCCGCTCTTGGACGCCCCCGCGATTGCCGGATCCTCCGCCACGTGATGCCTCTCGATCTGCCGTTCTGCTTCCGACTGCTCTCGTGCGGCCCGCATGATGGCACGGACCGGCCGATTGGCGCCAGCAGGCGACGAGTCGTGAGCCGCGCAGATGGCCGATCGGTGAGTTCCGGTAGAGGGCCTCCCCTACCCGTCTTTGCGCAAAGACATCCGCCGGGGCCAGGGCCAGACGACGGCCACCCTCCCTCCGCC
>DAHXON010000058.1:270-9037 GCA_027364875.1 Chloroflexota bacterium | reverse complement strand
GGCCACGCCTGATTCGCGCCCTGGAGATGCTGGCCGACAAGCGCGACAGCAATACCCGCAAGAAGCACGGCAACATCCCGCTGTGAGGAGTGGGGGAGCGCGCGCCGTCGGCGGGGTCCGCGAACGACCGCCCGTCTTTGCGCAAAGACGCAGACCGCTCGCGTCGAGTCCTCCGTCGGGCTGGTCCACACGAGGTCATGGTGCGGCCCGATCGGGTAATGGAGAACCCTGCCCCGATATCCACAGAATCGGTGAACAACTTCGCGATTCTGTGGATAAGGGTGAACCGCCCGCAGAGTCGCTTGCGGTAGCATCAGGGCCAGGACTCCAGAAGGGATAGATCGTCGCGGCACGGCCCAACCAGCAAGCGACGACGCAACCGGTCCCTGCCGTCATGGAACCAGGCTCGCAGCGAGGTGAAATCCCGGTGGCCAATGTCATCGCGATCGCAAACCAGAAGGGGGGCGTCGGCAAGACGACCGCCACCATCAATCTGGCTGGCGCACTCGCCGAGCGTGGACTCCGCGTTCTGTGCATCGACATGGATGCCCAGGCGAACCTGACGGTCGGCCTCGGCATCAACCTGGGTCTCGTCGAGCAGTCGATGGCCCAGGTTCTCGCCGGTCCCAGGGTGCGACTACGCGACATCATTGCCCACACTGCGACCGCGGGCGTGGACGTGGCCCCCGCGACCCTCGACCTTGCCTCGACCGAAGTAGATCTGCTGAGTGCGATCGGTCGCGAGTTCGCTCTCGCCGAGGCGATCGACGAATGGGCGCAGGGTCACTACGACTACATCCTGATCGACTGCCCTCCCACCCTTGGGCTTCTGACCATCAACGGACTCTGCGCCGCCAACGGAGTGATCATCCCGGTTCAGACGCAGTACTACGCGCTCAAGGGATTGGCGGCGCTGGTCAAGGTCATCTCGACGATCCGAGGCAAGCTCAACCGCGATCTGCGAATCCTCGGCCTCCTGCCAACCTTCTACGATCCCCGCACCGTCCTCGGCAGGGAGATGCTCGAAGAGATGCGAGAGAACGGGGAGAACCACGTCTTCGACACCATCATTCGAAACGCCGTCAAGCTGGGCGAGGCACCGCTCACCGGGCAGCCCATCACGGTCTACGCCGCCAGCTCGGAAGCTGCCAACAACTTCCGCGAGCTTGCCAGGGAGGTAATTGCACTTGGCTAGGCCAGACTTCCGAGCGGCCGCGACCGCCCGCCTCAACGAAGAGCGGGGCCAGGGTCTTTCCCAGAACGTCCTGAGCCTTCTGAGCGCCGACGACACCACCATCGTCCGCCCGGCCGCCGTCCGCAACATCCCGGTCGACCGCGTCGAGCCGAACCCGAACCAGCCGCGCCTGGCGATGGACAAGGCGAACCTCGAGGAGCTGACCGCATCCGTCAAAGAGCACGGAGTTCTCCAGCCGGTTCTGGTCCGCCCCTTGCCGGGAGCCCGCTACCAGCTGATTGCCGGCGAAAGGCGTTGGCGTGCTGCAACCGCGGCCGGCCTGGACACCGTCCCGGCACTCATCGAAGAGATCGACGACGAGACCGCCCTGGAGATCGCCGTCATCGAGAACCTCCAGCGTGAGGATCTCTCTCCCCTAGACGAAGCCATGATCTACGACAAGATGATCCGCGAGCATGGCTACAGCATCCGGAAGCTTGCCCAGAAACTGGGTAAGGACAAGGGCTACCTGGAGAACAGGCTCCGCCTTGCGGACGCCCCCTCGGAAATCCGCGACCTGGTGTCTGTGCGCAAAGACACCCTTTCCCACGCCTACGAGCTGCTCAAGGTCGAGGATCCGAAGAAGCGTCGCCATCTCGCCGAGATGGTCGCCCGCGGCGAGCTTTCGCTCATAAAGCTCCGCGAGAAGATCGACAGCACCCCGCGCGCCAAGCGGCCTACATCGGATAAGACACCTAAGGGTTCTCCCTCAACCGGCACGGTGGAAGACGCCATCGCAGCGGAAGCCCAGGCCGACTGGCTGGCGGGCGGCTCCAAGAAGCCGCTCACGGACAACTCCCTGATCGCGGTCCGGTCAAGCCTGACCGACTCGATGGCCGACCTGATCGCTCTGCTCCAGTCCGACGTGATGAAGGACATCGACGAGACGGATCGTCAGAACTTCGCCAAGTTCCTCATGATCGTCCGAGTCCGGCTCGAGAACGCCATCGGCGTGGTGCGGCGAGGAGTGCCCGACAAGTAGGGTCGCGCATGTCGTTGCGCCGGCAACCAGATCCGGACCGCAGCCGGAGCGCCCGCCCGCACAAGGGCGATCAGACGTAGACGATGTCGTGGAAACCCGCCACGAGGTAATCGATCAGCCGCTCCCGGGCATCGGGCAGATCGGCGCGCATTCCGGAAACCAGGAAATGGAGCGAGATCGCCGGGGTCATCAGGTGGCCGGCCGCGTCCTTACCCACGGTCTGGGGCGCGCCGCCTCCGCGAGCGAAGACCCGCCGAAAGGCCGCCTCGTCGAGCCGGGCGACCTTCTTGATGTCCGCAACGACGGCGATCACGCCTCGGCGCTTGGCGACGTCCCGGAGGAGCTCCGCCGCCCAGGCGTCGAGCTGCCGATCCTGTTGCTGGCCCAGCCGCTCCCGGTACTCGGAAGGGTTGGCCGAGAGACCCGTCGTGGCCACGTTTCCTCCTTTGTCCGTGTGCACAGGAGTATTGCAGGTTGCCCGATGGCAGCCGGTTGATGAGGCTGGTGTCTCCGCACCAGAACGGTGCCAGGCGCCCGGCCCGGTCTACGAGTGGCCGGCCATCCCCGCGGGGGGACGCTGCCGGTTGGGCCAGTCGTTAAAAAGCTCGGTGAGCCAGCGTCCCGCCGGCCCCGGCTGAGGCTGGTCCGGATAGTCGCGCACCATTGCCTCGAGCGAAACCTGAGCTTGCGATGTCAGGTCTGCGATCTCCGCGGCTCGAGGGCGGCCCGGCAGCCGCGGAACGCCTCGGATGGGCTCGCCGAAACGAATCCGGACGTTTCGTCGGAAGCTCAGCCAGCCGGTCCCGTTGATAGCGATCGGCACCAGTGGGATGCCCGCCCGCAGGGCTATGTATGCGGCTCCTTCTTTCAACGGCAGGACGACGCCTTCGCCACAGTGGATCCGGCCCTCGCCTGCTATGGCCAGTGAAGCGCCGCCCGCGGCCAGTTCCGCCGCACGCTGCGTGGCGGCAAGGAGGCCCCGCGCGCCGGGCGCGAATGGCACCACAAGGCCGAACCAGCGCATGAGCCGGTTTCGGACCCCGCGCCGCATGTCCGTCTGCTCGGGCCCGAAGAAGTAGACCCTGGGGCGACGAGGCAAGGCCGCAAGGACGTACATGGGGTCGATCCAGCACTGGTGAGTGAAACAGAAGAGCGCGGGACCTTCGGGGATCCTCTCGCGGCCTTCCACACTGACGCTGGAGTACGAGCGCGCGGCCAGCTTCAGAAAGCCCCGGGCGAGCCAGTACCAGCGGGCCGGGCGGCGGGGCGCCTGAAGCTCGAACGGGTCGTCTTTACGCGATCGATCGACACGACCGACACGACCCACACGACCGGCGTCGGCCAGGCCGTCCTCTCCGAGAACCGATGCAGCCGGCATGCGGTGAGTATCACAGGATGCGGGCCGGCGCGCCCTCGAAGCAGGTACGATCGCAGCTTAGGGGTGGGCCCCGATTGAAGCCGTTCTCAGGCCTGAGTACGATTGTTGCCGTGTCTGAGAACGTCTGTTCCATTTTGTCGAACGACCGTTCTCACGTCTGAGGACGATTGTTCCTGTGTTTGAGAACGCTGCGCTCGCCGACCTCGTCATGGGGCGGTCGACAGTCCGCCAGAGCATCCTGGCGCTCCTGATGAGTGACCAGGTGACGCGCCTCCATCTGCGCGAGATCCAGCGGAGGGTCGGCACCAGTCCGGGAACGGCCAGCCGTGAGCTGGCCAGGCTGGTGGCCGCGGGCCTCGTCGGGCGGGAGGCCGAGGGCAGCCAGGTCTACTTCCGCGCTTCGGGCACCCCGGTCGCCGCGATGATGCGGCAGCTGCTGCTGATCCAGGCTGACCGGCCTCTGTCGGCGCCGACCCGCATCCCCAGGGCACGAAAGCCCCAGCAGGCCGCGGCCCCTGCCGAGGCGGAGCCGGCCGACGCGATCCTGGACCAGGCAGCGGCCGCGGTTCCCGAGACAGCTCCGAAACTCTGGCCAGCCGCCACGACGGATGGCGCCACAACGGATACATATGCACCGACCGAGCCCGGTCCGGTCGCAGTGGGCCTCGATGCGGACCTGGTCCTAGCCGCCGCGCCGGTCGAGCCGCGCGAGTCGGCCGCGACCGCACCTCCGGATGCACTGGCTCTGGTGGTCGCGGCTCGGTTCACCGCCGCCATCCGGCCGCTCTATGGCGAGCGGCTGAAGGGCGTCTTCCTGTACGGACCCCGGGCCATCGGCCACGCGCCGGAGGACTCGGACGTGGAACTGCTCGTCGTCCTGGATCGAGTCGATGGATATGGTGTCGAGCTGGAGCGGACGAGCGCCGTCTGCGCCCAGCTGTCGCTCGATCTCGGACTGGTAGTGAGCAGGGCCTTCGTCGCGGACAGCCCCTGGCCGGACCCCGGCCCCGGATTCGTGGCGGTGACGCGGGACGACGAGGTGGCGTCGTGACGGAAAGGATTGCCAGGCTGCTCGAAGGCGCCGACCAGGCCCTCGCCGCGGCTCAGCGCGAGATGGGCGCGAACGACCTGGACACCGCCGCCGAACGGGTCTGCGTCGCCATGCTCCGGCTGGCGAAAGCGTGTCTGGCCGTGGACGGCCTGTCCCCCGGTCCCGCCAGCGCGGTGTGCGTCGCCTATGCCGACAGGTTTGCGCGAGGTGGGCGGATGTACTCGGCGTACCATCGCTGGCTTTTGGACGCGGCGGACCTTCGCAAGGCCGGCGGCATGGAGATGGCCGCGCCTATCGACCGCGACGCCGTCGAGACGGCGGTCGAGCGGGCCGAGATTTTCCGCGATGCCGTCGGCCGCTTCGTCCACAAGTTCGGGGCGGAGCCCGTCTGAACTGGCTCGGACGACTGCCCCGCTGGGCTGCCCAGAAGACACCACCAGCCCGCGCAGGCCGGGACGCGTGCCGGTCAGCTACTGCATCAGGATCGTTTCGATCGCCTTGAGCGGCATCCGAGTTCTATGCGATATGTAGGTCGCGAGCCGGGCCGGGTCGCAGCCACACCGCGCCAGCGCTCGGTGATCCAGACGAGGCCATAGAGCCATGGCCCGAAGCTGCGCACGGCACCAGTTCTGGCTGCGATGGGCCTTCGGCTGGGGCTGGAGAGCGAGCCGCGCGGTGGCCATCGAATTGCCCTCCTTCAGGCTCTGGCTCGAGCATCCGACGGCTCCCGGCCACCGGATCCGGGACGCCAATCCTAAGCACGCGACTCATCGATTGCAATGCCCGACGGGGGTCGGGTCGCTTCGCGCCAGACCGGGCATTCGGGCGCAGAGCACGGCAGGCTTGCCCAAGCTCGGCTAGGATCGCCAGATGGATCCAGACTCGGAGGAATCGGAAGCCGGCGTCTACGACGACTGGCAGTGGCACGTCGGCGGAGCATTTCCGCAAGGACGATCTCCCGCGCAGGGCTACGTCCACATCGGGGTGTTCGTTGCCTGGCTCGTTCGTCACGGCCTGGTCGACCGCGACCGAATCGAGCAGCTCGGCGGTGCGGCGGAGCTTGAAGCGGTGGTCGATCGGCAGGGCCTGCCTGCCGCGCTTCGCCAGGCCACGAGTGGAAGGCTGTCCGCCGACTTCCTCAACGCCGAGGGTCGAGCGTTCGCGAGCGCCTACTACGCACCCGAATACGGATACCCGAGCGACTGGCAGCGGACATTCGGGCGGCGCGCCGACGCATACGCCGTGCCCGACAGCTGGGAGACGTACGACCAGGTCGAGCCGACCCTCGACCAGCGCTATGCCGAATGGATCCAGTACGGCCGGCCCGAGCTGATGCCGCTGCCCGGCTTCCTGATGCGCTTCTTCGCCCGGTGGTTCGATCGGCGCCGCTGACGCTCGGGGCTCAGCTCAGGAGCTTGGCCTTGGCCGCGGCGAATTCGTCGTCGCTCAGGGATCCGGCCGCGTGCAGATTGGAGAGCTCGCGAAGGCTCGCCGCCAGCCCTGATGGACCGGCCGCCCCTGCGGGCCGCGGCATCGGCGAAGGTCCGGCCGCGGCCTTGCTGGCCCGACCCGCGGCGAAACCGAGTCCGCCCACCAGTGCCGCGCCAAGAAGTCGAGGGCGTCGAACGAGGACGACCCGGCGCCTGAACATGTCTGCCTCCTGTCTCGCCCGGGCTCAAGTGCGCCGTCCGGACCCGAACTCCGGATAATGCTGCCATGCCGCCATCCGATCATCGGCCGGAGCGCCAGCCGGGAGCATCCCTGGCGACAACTCCCCTGCCCGGCCGCCGCCAGGTCCGCCAGATCATGGGCACCGCTATCAGCATCGACCTGCGCGACGTGTTCGTAGACCTCTCCGTTATCGAGGAGGCGTTCGAGTATCTGCGACAGGTGGATCTGCGGTTCAGCACCTACAAGCCGGAGAGCGAGGTCTGCCGACTCATCCGGGGAGAGATCGGCGAATCGGCGGCAAGCCCGGAACTTCACGAAGTGCTGGGTCTGTGCGAGCAGGTGCGGGCCACCAGCGACGGCTACTTCGATATCCGGGGACATCGAGCGGACGGAGCACCCGACCCGACCGGGCTGGTGAAGGGCTGGTCTCTGGAACGCGCCGGCCGGATCCTGGAAGCGGCCGGGGCTGGGAACTACTGCATCAACGGCGGCGGCGACGTCGTCGCGCGCGGCGAGGCCGCGCCGGGGCAGCTCTGGCGCGTCGGCATCCGGCATCCGCTGATAGCCGACAGGCTTGCCACGGTGCTGGCCGTCGGCGACGGCGCGGTGGCCACCTCCGGCGCCTACGAGCGGGGCGACCACATCCGGAACCCTGCGTCCGGAAAGGCGGCTTCGGGTCTGCTGAGCGTCACCGTCGTGGGGCCCGACCTGACCTTCGCCGACGCCTACGCCACGGCGGCTTTCGCCATGGGCCCTACCGGACTGGCCTGGGTAGCGGACCTGGACGGCTACGAAGGCTGCTCGATCACCGCGGATACCGACGGCAGCGACGGCAGGCTCAACTGGACGCCCGGCTTCGACGGCTGGTTCGCCGACCGGCGATGAGCCTCGGCGCGTGGCGACGGCGCGGCGCCGGGCCCGGGCCCGGGCCGCAGCGGGCCGTATCGCCCTCTACCAGAGGAACGGCCTCAGGCCGAGCAGCTGCTGATCGAGTATCGCGGCCAGGTAGCCGGCCACCAGCAGAATACCGACCGTCAGATGGAGCCGGATGTTCAGGGCCATCGTGGGCATCAAGGCGTACGGATTGTCGTAGAAGCGTTCGAGTCCTCGATGGACTTCGCGAGCCATCGGTATCGCCAGCAAGGCCAGCAGGGCCGTGAGCGGCAGCAACCCGAGACCGACGGCCCCGGCGACGATCCCGAAAGCAGTCGCGACGGCAACGTCGAACCCGAGGATGACCTGGGCCTTGCTCCAGCGGACGGGCAACGTGAGCTTGCCGACCTCCGCGTCGCCGGCCCGGTCCGGGATCTCGTTCACGTACAGGATCATGGCCACCAGCAGGCCGACCGGCAGCGACGCGATGGCCGCGGCCAGCGATAGCCCGCCGCCCGACTGGACGGCGTACGCCCCGAGCAGCATCAACGGCCCGAACCCGATGCCCGTCGCGACTTCACCCAGACCGCGATAGACGAGCTTGAGAGGCGGCATCGTGTACGCCAGGCTGATCACTACGCCGGCAACCACGATCGCGATCAGAGCCGCGGACCCGCGCAGGTCGAGCAGGACAAGGCCGAGCACCCCGGCGACGGCGTAGCACGCCACCGCGAGAAGCGACATCTGACCGACGGAAACGAGTGAGTTCTGGATGACTCGAGATCCGCCGCTGAACCTGGTGGGTGTCTTGTTCGCGTCGTCGGCGCCGGCCAGGGTGTCGAAAACGTCGTTTGCCACATTGAGGCCCAGATGAACGGCACAGGCCGCCGCGATCGTGAGCACGGCCGTCAGCGCGTCGAAGAGCTTCATCTGGGCGGCTACGGCGAGGCCGAGGAACACGGGCACGAGCGTCGCGCTCACGAATGGCGCTCTGGTGGCACGGAAGAGCAAAAGACGCAGGTCCATCCGCGGCCGGACACGGAAGCCCCGCTGGCGCGACAGCTCTTCGAAGTAGTGGCGCGCTTTGGGAAGGCTTCGCTCGTAGGCCGCCGGAAGCGGGACTTCGGTCTCGTCCCAGATCCAGGCGCGGTTCGGGTGAAGGACGAACCTGCCCCTCGGACGGGAGACCGGCGTACCCCATACGCTCACGTGGCTGCGCTCGTCGAAGCCACCCGCCGGGAGCGGCCGAATGTGGGTGCCGGTGATCGCGACCTCCGCCCCCGAAGGCACCTGGAACCCGAGGGGCTCCCCGAACCGCACCAGCCCTTCCTGTGGGTTCACCTCGACCGGGATGGCCACATTCATCGGGTAGCCGTCCTCGGCGATCCAGCTCAGCACGACTTCTTCGAAGGCGACAAGTCGGGCGAGTGCGTCCTCCACGACCGAGAGTGCGACCTCTTGCTCCGGCCGCACCGCACGGCGCGCTGACGGTTCGCCGCCCGATCCTTCGGAACCGGCCTGGGCCGGGGAGAAGCCTGCCGCCGCGAGCACGGCCGGGTCGAGCCGTCTGGCGGCCCG
>DAHXON010000058.1:0-260 GCA_027364875.1 Chloroflexota bacterium | reverse complement strand
GGCACGGCCGGTCTTTCGGGCTCGGTCGCGGTCTCGGGCGCAAGCGCGGCGTTCTCGGCCGCCGGCCTCGACTCGGCCGCAGTCGATTCGGCCATCGTCGATTCGGCCCCAGTCGACTCAGGAGTGGTCGCCGGCTCGAGTGAGGTTTCGGCTCCCTCCACCGGCTCCGGCGAGGGTTCGCCGCCCGACCGCCACTTACCGAGCGACGGCAGCCGCAGAGACGGCTTCATCGAGCCACTTCCGCGGCGACGGTGATCTGG
>DAHXON010000057.1 GCA_027364875.1 Chloroflexota bacterium | reverse complement strand
GTCCATGGTCGACATCTCACAGACGTCGCCCTTCAGGCCCACGTGGGTCTACGGTCTGGGCATGGAGGAGACGACGATTGCCGGCCAGATCGCCTGGGGCCACCGCGGCCACCTCGACGGGTTCTGGTCCTCGATGTGGTACCTCCCGGCTTACGGGGTCACGATCGTGGTGGTGGCCAACGCGGAGTGGTGCGATCCCGTGGCGATCACGGCCGCGCTGGCGAAGGTCCTTTTGCCCGCGGCTCCTGCTCCGTCGACCGCTGCGTCGCCCGCTCCGTCAGCGGCTCCCTAGCCTCACCCGGCCGGGTATAGAGAAGAGGGGGCTTTCGCCGGGCTCTTCCTGATCGTTCTAGGCCTTGTGAGCCCAGCGCTTAGCCTCTGCGCGACGAGAAGCAGTCGCTGCAGTAGACCGGCTTGGCGCCGCTGGGACGGAACGGGACCTGAGCCTCACGTCCGCAGGACGAGCAGGTCGCGGTGAACATCTCCCGAGGGCCTGACGAGAAGCCGCCGCGACCGCCGCCGGAGTAGCCACCGCTGCCGCCACCGAAATCGCCGCGGCTGGCCTTGCGGGCAGCTCGGCAGGATGGGCAACGACGGGGCTCGCTGAACTGGCGGTCCGCGTAGAACTGCTGCTCGCTGGCGCTGAAGATGAACTCCCGACTGCAATCCTGGCAGACGAGGGTCTTGTCCGACGCGTACAAAGAACGCTCCTTGCTCATGCGGCCTCAGCGACACGTCTGTCTCGCCGAGAACCGTTGAGAGGAGCGATCGTGTTGCCGCTGGTTTCCGGGGCCGATCGGCCCGTCGGGCGCAGGTTAGCACTATTGACTTTCACTGGCGAGGGCATTTGTTGCGACCGGCGGCATTTCAGGACAGGACTGAAACGCCCCCTCCGAGCGCCTTTGCGCGGTACATCGCTTCGTCGGCGCGGCGGACCAGCGAGGCCCTATCCGAGTCGGTCGAGGGCTGCCAGGCCACCCCCAGGCTGGCCCCCACCTGGAGCCTGAAGGCGTCCCGATTTGTGAGGGCCTGGAGGATCCGCTCGCCGATCATCTGGGCTTCCGACTCGACCACATTTGGCAGGACCACGGCGAACTCATCCCCGCCCAGGCGGGCGATATCGTCCGATTCCCGAAGGACGTCCCGCAATCGATCCGCGACCGCGACCAGCATTTCGTCGCCGACTTCGTGGCCGAATATGTCGTTGACCTCCTTGAATCGGTCCAGGTCCATCCAGACCACGGCGACGCCCCGCTTGCTGACTCGAAACGCGTAATCGAGGCGCTCCTGGAACATCGCCCGGTTGGCCAGACCCGTGAGCGGATCGTGGAGAGCCCGGTAGGCCAGCTCGGCCTGGAGCGTCTCCTGGTCGGCGAGGATCTTCTGCAGTGCCGCGTTGACGGCGCTCAGCTCGGCTTCCAGCCGGGCATCCTCGAGCCTCCGCGCTTCTTCGGCCGCCTTCCGTGCGCTGATGTCGTGGAATATGGAGAGGCGCGCTCCTGTGGGCAGCCAGCTCGTGCTCACGTCTATGGGGAGCGTGGCGCCGTCCTTCCGGAGCAGCATTCGCTCGAACCGGAGCGTGCTCCGGTCTCCGAGAGGACGCAGCCGCAGCCGGCCGATCTCCCGCTCGGCCGGTAGATAGGTGTCGAGGAGCGAAAGGCCCAGGATTTCGTCCGGCCCGTAGCCCATCAGCTCGGTGCAGCGCTCGTTGGCGAGGACGATCCTGCCCTCCTCGTCCACGAGCACGATCCCGTCGGCGGCCTGCTCGAAGAGCGCGCGGAAGAGGTGGTCGCCATCGCCCGGCAGGGCGATTGGCCTGGGTGCGGGAGCGGAGCGCGGAAATCCGCGGAACGTGGCCGCACCGCCCCTCGAGATTGGAGCGCCGGCGCGTTGAGCCACGGTGTGACCGCCCCATCGACGTGAATGGATAACGGGGAAGTCGGCCGGCGGCCGGCGCGACTTGACGTCCGGCGAGCCAGGCGAGTGGACCCGTCGGCGGCCCGAGCGCAACCTGCTTGCCTCGCACCGGAACAACTTGCGCCTGGCGCAGGTTCTCGACTTGCCGTTCCGCGCAGCTCCCCGCGCGGTCCCCCGCGAAAACTTGAACAACTTTCGCCACGCGGAGGTTATTCAGAGATCCCGGCCGGCGTGGTCGCCCCCGACGTCAACCAGCGGCCTGAATCGGCTTCCCGCTGCCCGATTCGCCCCGAATCAGGGCCTGCGGACGCTCGGCCCGCCTTCGCGCCACCGGATCGGGGGCGCACTCCTTGAATAACCTGCGCCACATGTATGTTGTTCAACTTCTGCCGACCCACGCGGAATCGGCCCTGCGCCGCCACGGGCCTCGCGGCTAGATCGGCATCCCCTTCTCGAGGAAATCGAAGACCGGTTCTACGGACTTCATATAGTCCGGGTGCTCCTCGAGCATGGCGGGCAGCAACCCGGCCAGCAGCGCGCCCATGATCGCCCCGGTGAAGACTCGAACCTCGAAGTCGTCGGGCGGGCGGCCGACGCGCAGCGCTATCTCCTGGGCGAACAGGGTCGACGTGCGGATCATGTCGTTGACCATCGCTTCGCGAAGCTCGGGCACCTGATACACCAGCCGGCCCCGCACGCTCATCTCTTCGATGTAGCTCTGTCCGAGCCCGAGGAAGACCTGCCTCATTGCGGCGCGCATCGCCTGGACCGGGCCCAGCTCCGGCGGTTGCGCCCTGAAGGCGCCGATGAGGATGGGATCGAGCGCGTCGTAGAGGACGACATCTTCCTTGCTGCCGAAGTAGCGGAAGAACGTGCTCGGTGAAACCTCGGCGGCGTCGGCGATCTGCTCGACCGTCGTGTTCTCGTACCCCTGTTCGCCGAAGAGGCGAAGCGCGGCCTCCTGGATCGCGGCCTTCGTCCTGGCCTTCTTGCGTTCGCGTAATCCGGGTCTGTCAGCTACCGGCGAATCGCTCATGGCCACATTCTCAACCCGCGCACCCGGTTCGCGCCAGCCGGCGGCGCGCGGCGCTTTTCACCTGTAACCGATCAGGCATCCGCGGAGGTCGCGGGCCGAGCGCCGCCTCCGGCCGCGCGCCGCCCCGCCGCGTCCGCCGCGTCCGCCACGTCCGCCGCTGCCGTCGAGTCGGACGCGGCCTTCGCCCGGAGTGGCATGACCGCCAGAGCCACGACCGCCGCGATGGCGACGATGATCCCGGCCGCACGAGATGCGTCGTCCATGCCGGCCACGAACGACGTCCGCACGGACTCGGCGAGCGAGCTCGAGCCCATTTGCTGGGCCACGGCCAGCCCGCCGAAGACGCTCTGGCGGACCGTCTCGGCCACGTCGCCCGGCAGGCCGCCGACCGCGACGCGGCCCTGATAGGTGGAGTTGAGGACGCTGCCGAGGATCGTGGCGCCGAACGCGGGACCCAGCTTGACGATCGCCTGGAGCAGCGCCGCGCCGACGCCGCTCCGCTCGGCCGACAGCTCGACCATGGCGACCGAGGCCGCGGTGGCCAGACCGAGCCCGGCCCCGAGGCCGACCACGAACGTCCAGCCGGCGAGGAAGGCATCCCCGCTCGTTTCGGTCATGCCGGAGCCGACGAACATGCCCGCCGACAGGATGGCCAGACCGGCGGCAACGGTGATCTTGGGCCCGATTCGGGCGGCCACGCGGTCGGCGGGGATGGCGCCGACGACCATGCCGAATATGACCGGCAGGAAGCGGATGCCCGCACCCTCGGCGTCGAGCCCGACGATCCCCTGGAGATACTGCGGCAGCGTGAAGAGGATGCCGAACATTCCGAGGATGCCGGCCGCGGCAAGCACGATCCCCCAGCTGAAGCTGCGCGATCGGAAGAGGGCGAGGTCGATCAGCGGCTGGCCGTTCGGCCGGGCCGTAAGCCAGGCCTGCCAGCCGACGAAGACCGCCAGGGTGATCAAGCCGAGCAGGGAGAACTCGATGGCGCTCGCGCTGCTCCAGCCGTTGTCGCCTGCCTCGACGAGGCCATACATGATGAACGCGAGGCCGGCGCTGGACAGCGCGACCCCCGGGATGTCGATGCCAGGGCGTCGCTCGCTGCGAGACTGCGGCACGAACACCGCCACGGCGGTGAGGCCGATCAGGATGACGGGAACGTTCATGAGGAAGACCCAGCCCCACCAGGCGTGGGCCAGAACGTAGCCGCCGACGATGGGCCCGATCGGCATCGAGATGAAGTTGCCGGCGGCCCAGATGCCCATTGCCCGCGGCCGCTCGGCCTCGTCGAAGAGAACGGTCACGACCGACAGCGACATGACGACCGTGGCAGCGCCGGCCACTCCCAGGATCGTCCGCGCGAGGATGAACTCGGTCGGCGTGGTGGACAGCGCGCAGACAACGGACATGGCGCCGAAGAGTGCCAGGCCGCCGAGCAGCACCGTCTTGCGCCCGTATCGGTCGCCCAAGAGGCCAACCGGGAGCATGGCCGCGGCCAGCGCCAGCGTGTACGCGGTGACGAACCATTGAAGCTCGGCCTCGGAGGCGCCGAGCGACTTCGACAGGGTGGGCAGAGCGAGGCTGAGCACCGTCGCGTCGAGCCCGATGGCGACGAGCGCCAGGGTCATCGCGCCCATGGCCAGCCAGCGACGTGAGACGGCGGCGGGGCGCCGGAGGTTGAGCCGCATGGTAGTCACCGCCTTTCCGAACTGAATGTCGGATGGCAGTGTCTACGTTATGACAGTGGCTGTCAATATCAACGAGCTATCAAGTGGTGCTCGGTGCCACTGTTCCGTGACGCGGATCGGTCGGCCTGCCGCCCGGCGCGCCGGGGGCGCCTTCGATCAGGGCCAGGAGGTCCGCCAGCGCGACCTCGAGCCTTTCTAGCTGCTCGGGCGTGGCCTTCTCGAACCGCTCGCAGAGCCATTCACGCGTACGCGCGTCGCACTCGGCCAGGGCCGCTGCGCCTGTGTCCGTGAGCTTGAGCTGAAGATGGCGCCGCTCGGTGGGATGGACCGTCCGGGCGAGCATGCCCGCGGCCGCGAGTCGCGACATAAGCTGGGAAGCGGACGGAAGCGTGGTGCCCATGTGGTCGGCCACGGCGGAGAGGTCCGTGCCCGGGTGCCGGCGGACGAAGAGGAGCAGCCGGAACTGGGACACGGAGAGATTCGCGGCCCGCGCCGACCGCATCTGCTCCTTGATTGCCCGCATCGCGGGCGGGATCGTCTCGAGGACCGCGGCTGCCGCCTGGTCCGGGGTCGTGCCCATGCACATATGGTACATTACTTAAGACGCCTAATTGTTGGCGATCCTGCACATTTCGTCTCGGAATTCCGTCCGGGGTTCCGGGCGAGGAGGCGCGATGGCTGTCGCGATCCAGATAGAACACCTCACCAGACGATTCGACACCGTTACGGCGGTCAACGCTCTCGACCTGGAGGTCCGAACCGGCGAGGTCTTCGGCCTTCTCGGGCCGAACGGCGCCGGCAAGACCACGACGATCAAGATGCTCATCACCCTGCTGCCTCCGAGCGGCGGCACGGCGCGAGTGGCGGGCTACGACATCCTTCGAGAGGCACGGCTGGTCCGCCGCTCTATCGGCTACGTACCGCAGCTGCTCTCTTCCGACGGCGCCCTGACCGCTCGCGAGAACCTCATGACCAGCGCCAGGCTGTACCACCTGCCGATGGCCGAGCGGCAGCCGCGCATCGACGAAGCGCTCACCTTCACAGGCCTGGAGGGAGCGGCCGACCGGCTGGTCCGAACCTTCTCCGGCGGCATGATCCGGCGCCTCGAGATAGCCCAGGCGATGCTCCACAGGCCCGAGGTGCTGTTCCTCGACGAGCCGACCGTGGGCCTCGATCCGATCGCCCGGCGGGCGGTCTGGGGCCACATCCGCGACCTCCGGGCGAGCGAGGGAACGACGATCCTCTTGACTACCCACTACATGGACGAAGCCGCCGAGCTGTGCAACCGCGTCGGAATCATGCACCTCGGCAAGCTCGTGGCCCTCGGAACCCCCGCGGAGCTGGCGGCCCAGGCCGGTCCGGGCAAGGACCTGGACGACGCCTTCAGCTACTTCACCGGCGCCGAGCTGGGCGAGGAGAGCGAGCAAGGAGGACAGTACCGTGACGTCGCTCGAACGCGTCGAACGGCCCGCCGTCTGGGCTGAGCCGTCCGCGCCGGTCCGGTTCGTCCTGGACGCCTGGACCATCGCCGAAGGTGAGCTGCGAAAGCTGCGCCACGACCCCACCGAGCTCATCACCCGGGCCGTCCAGCCACTGCTGTGGCTGCTCATCTTCGGGCAGGTGCTGGCGGCCCGGAACGTGATCCCGACCGGCAACCTGGGCTACATGGACTTCCTCGCGCCCGGGATCCTGGCTCAGAGCGCGCTCTTCTCCGCGATCTTCTTCGGCATCGCCGTGATCTGGGAGCGCGACCTGGGCGTCCTGCACAAGTACCTGGTCAGCCCCGCGTCCCGATCTTCGCTCGTGACGGGCAAGGCACTCGCCGGCGGTCTGCGATCCCTGGTTCAGGCCGCGATGGTGTACGTAGTGGCGCTGGCCATCGGGGTGCACCTGCGGCTCGATCCGCCGGCTCTGCTCGGCTCCGCTCTGGTGGTGGTGATCGGATCCGCGGCCTTCGCCACGTTCTCGCTCGTTATCGCCTGCATCGTCCGGACCCGCGAGCGGTTCATGGGCATCGGCCAGATCCTGACGATGCCGCTCTTCTTCGCGAGCAGCGCGATCTACCCGATCTCGATCATGCCCGACTGGCTCAAGGCGCTGGCCCAGGTCAATCCACTTACCTACCAGGTCGACGCGCTGCGCGAGCTGATGCTGGCCGGCTCGAACCCGTCCGCGAGCTCGCTCGCCATCGACTTCGGCGTGCTGTCGCTCACGACGGTGGTTCTGATCGCGATCGCGGCGCGGCTGTATCCACGGCTCGCTCAGTAGAGCGGAGGGCGCGGCGGCGCGGCGGAGCAGCCGCGGCGGCCCGGCGGCCTAGGGCTTGGGTCGCGTGAGCTCGCGGTCCGCCGTGGAGATCGACCGAAGGGCACGGGCCTTCTGCTCCTCGACCCGGTCGAGCGCCGCACGCATCTCTTCCCAGGCCGAACGCAGCGCCGCGGTCCTGTCCGCGCGGGCGGCGATGCCCGCCTCCAGCGCCGACGCCTGATCCGCGAGCGCGCCGCGGGCCTGGCGGGCCGCTTCGAGGTGCTCGACGGCGACACGCTGGCTCGCCGCGGCCTGGGCGGCCAGGACCGCGGTGTGGAGAGCGGCTCCGGTCGTGGCAATCGCCGAGTCCACGCCCTTGATCACCTCGAGATTGCTGTCCTCCACGAGCCGCAGGGCCAGGTAACCCTGCGTGGCGATGGCCAGCTGGGTCAGGATCTGGACTCGTCGGGCGCGCAGCGCGGCGAGGACTCGGGCTCGGAGGAGCTCCGCCCGCGCCGGGTCGGTCGCCGCGACGCGATCGAGGCGTGCCGTCAGGGCGTCGTCGAGGCGTTCCGCGAGGAAGACGTGCTCGCGCAGGGCCTCCATCTCCCTCGACAACGACGCCTCCTCCGACTCGATCGAGGCGTTGTCTCGCTCGAGGGTGAAGCGGGACTGGCGGAGCTCGGCGAGGATCGCCTCGAGCCGCGACTGGCTGCGGGCGAAACGCTCGAAGTAGCGGTCGAGCTCCCTGAACTCCTGCTCCGGAGTGTGCCTGGGCCCGAGCTGGATCTGAGACGGATCCAGCGCTTCGGCGACCTTGCGCAGCTCGGCGAGCCGGCGGGCCATCGGCCCCTTGCCGGTCAGCTGGCCGTCCATGGAGCGGAAGCGGCGATCGAGGACCCGGGCGCTGATCGACGCCGTCGCCACGAATTCGGACTCGCCGAGATGGTCGATGGCCTCGAGGATCCGCGCTTCATCGGGGCCGCCCGGCCTGACGGTCACGATCGTTTCCACGATGTCCGCGACGAGCTTCTCGATCCGCTCTACCGCGGCCGGGGACACAGCCGCCGTAACGGCCTGAGCCGCTTCCGCCGCGTTCGAGGAGCCGGAATCGAAACCCGACGGGGTCCGGTTGGGCTCCGTCGGGTTCGGCGAGTTACGGGGTTGGGTCACGGATTGGCCCGTGGCCTTGTCAGCTATTGGCCCTTGGACTGATCGCCGGGCTCGGGAGCCTCGTGGCTGTCCGGAGCCTCAACAACCGGAGCGATGGATCGCGCCCGGCGCGGCTGGACGGCCGCCGGTTCAGCGGGGATCCCGTTGCCGTGGCCGGTCGCGGTGGTATCGCCGAGCAACATCGGCGTGAGCGTCTTGCGAGCGACGCTCGCCAGGGCTCCCGCCTGCTGGATCACCTCGGACAGGGCGCTGGTCACGCCCTGGGCGCCGTTGAGGACCGTGAACTGGCCGACGTGCTCGAACGGCGAGGCCGCCGCGCGGACGATGTCGGGCAGGTTCTGGGCAATCTGCTGGGCGATGACAGCTTCCTGGTTCTCCGTGAGGGCCGCGGCGCGAGCCTGGATGCCCGCTGCCTCGGCCTGAGCCTTGGCCTTGATCGCTTCGGCCTCGGAGAGACCACGAGCCTTGATCGCATCGCCTTCGGCCTGGCCCGTGAGGCGAGTGGCGTTGGCCTGAGCCTCGGCCTGGACCTTGATCGCGTCCGCCTGAGCTTCGGCGGCGAGACGGATTTCCTGCGCGGCCGCTTCTGCCTGGCGGATGCGGGCGTCGCGGTTTGCCGTGGCCAGAGTGGTCTGGCGATAGGCTTCCGCGTCGGCCGGCTTGCGGACGTCTACCTGGAGCTGCTGCTCGCGCTGCTGGGCCTGGAGCTGGGCGACGAGCGTCTCCTGCTCGACGACTGCCTGGCGAGCCTGCGCTTCGGCCAGAGGACCCTGCTGCGAAGCTTGCTTCTGGGCACGGTCGATCTCGGCCTGGTACCCGGCCTTCTTGATCTCGGTACTCCGGATCGATTCGGCGATCTGAGCCTGGGCACCCTGCTCCTGCGCGACGGCCGCCTGGTCCGCCTGGGCGCGAGCGATGCGGGCGGCCTGCTCGACCTGGGCCTGATGCGGCACGGCGAGGTTCTCGATGTAGTTGGACGAGCTCGTGATCGACTGGATCTGGAACGAGTCGATGACGATGCCGAAGGACTCCATCTCGACCGTGCAGCGCTCTCGGACCTGCTGGGCGAACTTGTCCTGGTCGCTAATCATCTCCTCGACCGTCATCGCGCCGGCGATGCCTCGGAGGTGGCCGACGAAGACATTGGTGACTTTGGACTCCATCTCCTGCGCCGGCCGATCCAGGAAGCGTCGGGCCGCGTTCGCGATGGAGCGGTAGTCGTCGCCGACCTTGTAGACAACCACGCCTCGAAGGTCCAGCCGGATCTTCTGCTGGCTTACGCAGGGGACGGTGATCTCGCTCTCGTGGGCCATGAGCGACATCGACCGGACCGTGGACAGGCCCGGCATCGCCAGGGCGCCGCCGCCGGCCACCATCTTGAATCCCATGCTCTCGCCGGCGACTTCACCGGCCGGATGGCCACCCGACTTGCCCGAGATGATCAGCGCCTCATCCGGCTCGGCGATGTGCCACATCGCCTTGATCACCACGAAGAGCACGATGAAAACGACGAGGATGCCGAACCCTATCGCTGCGAAGAAGACTTGCGTATCCGTCATCGCGGAAGCCTCACGCTGCCAGTCGGCTCCACCTCAACGGTGCGTCCCCCCAGGCTGCCGACCACTAGAACCTGGGTGTACTTCTTGATCGTCGCCTCCGGATCCGAGGCGGCCGCGTTGAACCGCTCCGTCCCCTGCCGGACTTCGATCACCACCTCGCCCAGGTGGCCCGGGGTGATGTCCGCCGTTACGCGCCCCATCTTTCCGATGACGTCGTACGACACGCCTATCTCCGTTTTCGCTGACGCCGAATTCCAGGCCATGGTAATCCTTGCGCCAATGAGTCGAAGGGACCGCCGCGCCGCCAGAATGCATCGTGATGCCACGCGTTTCGCCGTTCACCGCCAGTAAGACCGAGGAGAAGGCCCGGCGGTTCGGTCAATCGGTGGCGTGACTCCGGGGAATCGGGGGGGGGGGGGGCCCCGGGCGGGCCGCCGAAAGTCAGCGCGAAGGCCTAGTGGTTCGGCAGCTTGCCCACCGGAACCAGGGCCGCCTGGTGGTCCCCGCCGGCGTTGTCCAGGCTGACGATCATCCAGCCGAGGGCCGGAGCCGCCTTCTGGCCGGCCGGGTCAACGCTCACGGGCAGCGAAGCGGATGCTCCGGGGGCGAGTGAGATGAACTGGCCGTTGGACAGGGCGGGGCTGAAGACGTTGTACGAAGCCGCGCCGGGGACCTGGTCGACGTTGCCCGTGATCAGGTCGAAGGCGGTGATCGAGTAGGAGATGGGCGCCGACGTGGCGCTGATGCCCATGTCGCTCGCCAGGGCCGGCAGTTCGACGATGGAGCTGTTCATCGGCGCGTCGGCATAGAACGCGTCGAGCAGCTTGCCGTTAGCGTCGAACGTGAACGAAGCCATGATGCCGTTGAACGCGCCGGAGAGGACGGCTCCAAGATCCACCCCGACGACGATGAAGTCGGGATTGCCGTCGCCCGTCGTGTCGATGGCGATGTCGAACTCGTTGCCGGCGGCATTGGACCACTCGTGCCAGCCGTTGACGGCGAAGATGAGGCACCGATCGGCGTCGGGGCCGCCGCACGCGGCGCCGGGCTGGGTCTGGACGCCCACGGCCCGCACGCTGGCGATGCCCTGGACGGTGTCCTTTGCCGAGAGGCCCCACGAGTACACGTCGGCCGTGCCGGCGTGGATGCCGCGGTTCTTGAGCAGGACACTCGACGTCAGCGAGTCATCGGAGTGGTGGTAGGGCGCGAGCGGACTCGCCTGGACGGCGGAGGTTCCACGCGGAACCACCATGAACGGCAGGTGCAGTGGGTAGACGCCCGCCCCGGCACCGACCGGCGTGGCGGTCACGAGACCCTCGATGGTGAGCACCGCGCCGGGACCCATGCCGGTGAAGGTGTCGGCATCGGGGAGCGCCGCGACGGAGCCCGCGGACAGCGACAGGGTCACGGTCACGTCCGCGCTCCGATGCGCCTGGACGGTGACCCGGGACGGATTGACCGAAACGCGAGCCCCGGCGGTCGAGCCGATGAAGGCCGCCTTGAGATTGTAGGTGATCGGATGGGAGCCCTTGTTCGAGATGGTGAAGCTCTCGCTCGAGCGCATGGCCGAGGCGAGCTCCTTGTACCCGAACGAGAGGTTGTCGAGGTTATCGCGGGTCAGCGCGATCGCCTGAGTGGTAGTCGCGAGTTGCGCCGCGACCACGCCGGAGCCCGCTCCGCGCGGATCGTAGCCGATGATCTTGGCCGAGCTGGCGTCCGTGGTGGACACGATCGCGGCCTTGATCTCGTTGACGCGCCAGCCCGGGTGAGCCTGGATCGTCAGAGCCGCCACCCCGGCCACGTGCGGGCAGGACATCGACGTGCCGGAGTTCACAAGGACGCCGGTGCCGGTGCCCATCCCCGCGGCGATGATGCTCACGCCCGGAGCCGTGACGTCCGGCTTGAGGGCGCTGTCACCGAACCTCGGGCCCCACGACGTGAAGTCGGCGAGGTGCTTGAAGGCCGGATTGGCGAGCGGGCCGGGCGACACGATCGTGACGGTGGCTCCGTTGGCCGCCAGAAGAGCGGCACCGTCGGTGCCGTCCACTCCGATGAACGGAATGGTCACGCCCGCGATCGGCCCTTCGAAGGGCGGCAGACCGGCGGCGTTGTTGACCATGATGACCGCACCCGCGCCCGCGGCCTGGCCCAGCTTGGCCCGGGCGACGCGGTCGCAGGTCCCTCGAAGGGTCACGACAATGTCGCCGGGCTGGACTCCGGAGTACTCCGAAGCGTCGCAGCCGAGGGCGATGCCGCCGCCGGCGGTAAGGACGTTGAGCCTGCCGGTGACCGGCAGCGGACCGCCGTTGGCGTCGATCGCGTTGAGGTTGCCCGTGGTGAGCTGGATCGTCGCGCCGGGGAACGTAGCGGTCGAATCAACCGCTGCCACCGAGATGGCCCGGCTGGCCGAGCCCGGGGTGCCCGTCATGTAGGCGCTGGAGCCTTCGTTGCCGCTCGAGGCGACGACCACGACTCCGGCACGGGCCGCGTTGTCGGCGGCGATGGCGTCGGGCGTGTTGGCGGTGCCGAAATCCGAGCCGAGCGACATGCTGATGACGTCGGCGCCGTCCTGGACGGCCCGGTTGATCGCCTCCGTCACTACATCGGTAGAGCCTTCGCAGCCGAAGACGCGATAGATGAACAGGGTGGCTTCGGGCGCCACGCCGGGCCCGATGGCGAAGTCGTTGGTCGAGTAGATCGATGAGTTGTAGGGCCCGCGGTACGTGGACCCGTCGGACAGCTCGCCATACCCGGCCGCCGTGCTGGCGGTATGCGTCCCGTGACTGTTGCAGTCGAGCGGGTTCGGGTCCGGGTGGGGCACGGTCGCCGGAGAGCCCGCCGGCGCGGAAGCGTCGTAGGCGTCACCGACGAAGTCGTAGCCGACCGGCACCTTCGCGCTCGGGAAGGCAACCGTGGTGCCGTCGGCGTTGAAGGCCGGCGCGGTGGTGTCGTGGGCGAGGCCGTACTGATAGTCCGCGACCTTGCCCGAGCCGCCAAAGTCCGCGTGGTAGTAGTCGATGCCGGTGTCGATCACCGCGATCTTGACGCCGGTGCCGGTCTGGCCCGTGGAAGTCCACGACTGCGGAGCGCCGACGTACGGGACGCTCTCGGTCAGCTGGGGCTTGTATGTCGGGATCAGATGCACTCCGGCGACGCCCGGCATCGCGGCCAGCGACGAAACGGCCGCGGCCGAGACGTGGGCATGGACGCCGTTGTAGGCGTCCTGGAGCTGGCTGACAACCAGACCGCCTGACTTATGGACCTGGTCGACAACCTTGGTCTGGCTCGACTTGATCTGAGAGCGCCAGTTGGACTTGTCGGTCTGACTGACCGTGGCACCGCTGTCCTGGGCGTCGGCCGTCCGAACCGCCACCGGCTGGTCCGTTAGCTCGACCATCACGTCGAGCAGGCGGCTCTTGTCCACCAGGAATGGCAAGAGCTGAGGATCCACATGGCTCACGTTGATGCGCTGGAAGCGGGCCGTCGACGCGGCCGAAGCCACCCCCGGCACCGCGGCTCCGAGCACCAGCGCCGCGATGGCCACGGCGGTGAAGACACGACGCCTCATAGCACTCCTCCCGCTGCTCGCGCACGACTCGTTCGTGCCTACTACTCGTCCGTGACGAACTATCGACACGGAGAGGCTCCCTGATGTGCGGACGCTACCTCCGGGCAGGTCGCGGGTCAACGCCGCACCCTTACCTAATGGCGAGGCCGCTCCGACCGGAACCCGCGCGATCGCCGTCGACGAAACCGCCCGGCCCCGTATCCTGTGGCAATGCTCGAAGACAGGCCCACGCCTTCCCCGGACGAAGGCTCGGATCCAACCCCGGCCGGACCGGAGGGAGCGAACGCGGGCAGTCCCCCGGACTCTTCCGCGGCCACCGATGCGACCCCCGAGGCGACCCCCGAGGCGACCTCCGCGACTCCGGCCGGCCGTCCGGTCGACGACGATGCGCCGTGGGAATGGTCCGAGGGGATCGAACAGCTGATATCGCCGGCGGCCGCGGCTGCCGCACGCCGGCAGCAATTCCTCCTGCGGGCGCTCCTGGCTCTCATCGTGATCCTCCTCGTCGGCAGCCTGATCGCGAGCGCCGTGGCACTGAGGAGCGGGATCGAAGCCGGGCGAGCGACCCCTTCGGCGAGCGCCGTCGCCGGCGCGCTGGTCTCGTCGGCGCCGAGCGCCACCCCGGACCCGTACGCGGCCACCGCCTCGGCAGCGTCGGCTTCTCCTTCCGCGGCGCCTCCCGGCGACTCGCTCGCGCCCGCTTCCGGGACGCCCGAAGACGCGAGGGCTCCTCGCTCACCCGCCGCCGGAACCCTGGTGCTCAGCAACGATTTCGCCGACGCGAACGGCTGGCCGCAGGGCAAGCTCTCCTCGTTGACCGATTTGTCGGTCTCGCCCGGCGGCTACGTCGTGCGCGCCGGCGGCCGATCCACCGACCACATGCTCGAGGCGCCGGTCGCGGCGAGCTATCCGCGGATAGCCGTCACGGTTACGGCGGCCCAATCGAACTCGCCCGGAACCGCAGGCTTCGGCGTCATCTGCAAGGCCGGTGACGGCAGCGGCTTCATCTACGAGTTCCTGGTGCTGAGCAACGGCGGCTGGCTGGTCGAGAAGCGCCAGGGTGACAGTGGCGGGGGTCCGCCCACGATCCTTGCCCACGGGACATCCAACTCCGTGCCGGGAGCGCGGCCGATCTCCGTCTCGGGAGAGCGCTCCACGGCCGCAGACGCCGGATCGACCCGTCTGGTCCTGAGCGTCGAGGGGCTCGTCCTGGCGGACTTCGCCGACGCCGTTCCCGTGCCGGCAGGAGGCTGGCGAGGCGGCCTGGTGGTCTCCACCGTTGACGTGGCCGCGACGGTCGTCTTCCGGCACTTCGACGAGCGCGCCCTGGACTGACGGGCGGGCCGCGTTGACGCCCCCGGCGGCCATCCATATACTCATTTCCGACAGTTTTGGTCGGAATTAGCCCGACGTCCCACGGGAGCCGCCGACTGCCAAAGAGGAGCACTCAACTGGCTACTCGGACGTACCACAGCACCGGCGCCCTTTCCTTCTCTACGAAAGGTGAATATGGCGTGCGGCTGATGGCCCAGCTTGCCCAGCGCCACGGAAGCGGCCCGGCGAGCCTCACGGAGATCGCCGAGCAGGAAGACCTTCCTCGCGCCTACCTGGAGCAGCTGGTCATCAACCTTCGAGACGCGGACCTCGTCCGGAGCACTCGCGGGGCCCACGGCGGCTACGAGCTGACCAGGGCGCCCGAGGAGATCCAGATGAGCGAGGTCCTTCGGGCGCTCGAAGGGCCGATCGCGCCGATGATCTGCGTGACCGACGATCCCGGACACTCGACCTGCGCCCGGACCGGGCACTGCACGGTCAACTTCATGTGGATGCGGGTCCGCGACGCCATCGCCGGCGCCCTGGACTCGATGACCCTGGCCGACCTGGTCCCGGCGCGGGTGCGCCTCGGCACCGCCGGCCTGGCACCGCTGGCCAGCCAGCCGAACACGACCAACTAAGCCGATCGATCGGCCTCGCCGCCCGGCCGTCGTGGAGACGAAGGCGCGAGGCTGCCGCCGAACCCCAACAGCCGCCCAAGGAGCAGTCGAGCAATCGTGAGCGAGCAAGATCTGGTCATCCGAGACCTGCACGTCGCCCCGGCCGCGAAGCCGGACCAGGAGATCCTCAAGGGAATCGACCTGACGGTTCGCAAGGGCGAGGTCCACGCGATCATGGGCCCCAACGGCTCGGGCAAGACCACGCTCGCATACGCCTTGATGGGCCACCCGGCTTACCTGATCAAAGGCGGCGAGGTGCTCTGGCAGGGTCGCGACCTGCTCAAGCTGTCGGCGGACAAGCGGGCTCGGCTGGGCATGTTCCTGGCCTTCCAGTACCCGATGGCCATCCCCGGTTTGTCCGTAGCGAGCTTCCTGCGGTCCGCGATCAACGCCCGCCGCGCGGGCCTGAATCCCGATCCCAAGGCGGATCCCACCGACCAATTCCGGGGCGGCATCCCGATGGGCGAGTTCCGCAAGAAGATGCGCGAGAAGATGGCCCTTCTCAAGATGGACGAGTCCTTTGCCGCGCGGTACGTGAACGAGGGCTTCTCCGGCGGCGAGAAGAAGCGGCTGGAGATGCTCCAGATGGCGGTCCTCGAGCCCGAGATGGCGATCCTCGACGAGACGGACTCGGGCCTGGACATCGACGCGCTGCGCATCGTCGCCGAGGGCGTCAACGCCATGCTCAACCCCAACATGGGCGTGCTCGTGATCACCCATTACCAGCGACTCCTCAACTACATCACGCCCGACGCGGTCCACGTTCTGGCGGCCGGCCGGATCATCCTCAGCGGCGGCAAGGACCTGGCCCTGCGGCTCGAGGACGAGGGCTACGCGCCGATCCTCGCCGCGGCCGGCCTCGAGGGCGAGATAACGGACGAAGCACCCGCCGAGCCCGCCGTGGAGGCCGCCCACTAGGGCGGAGAGACGATGGCCGATACAGTTCTCTCCACCAACGCACTTCCCACGACGGCCGGGCTGGACGTCGCCGCGATTCGCCGCGACTTCCCGATCCTTTCGACCGTCAACCGCCTCGGCAAGCCGCTCGTCTACCTCGACTCGGCGGCCACCAGCCTCAAGCCCCTGCCCGTCATCGAGGCCGTGGACGCCTACAACCGCGAGTACAGCTCGAACATCCATCGCGGCATCTACGAGATCGCCGAGAAGGCCACGGGCCTGTACGAGGCGGCGCGCGCATCAGTCGCGAAGCTGATCAACGCGCCGGAGCCCAACGAGATCGTCTTCGTCCGCAATGCCACGGAGGCGATCAACCTCGTGGCAAACACGTGGGGACGCAAGCACATCGGCCGGGGCGACACCATCGTCCTGACCGAGATGGAGCACCACGCCAACCTGGTCCCCTGGCAGCTGCTCGTCCAGGAGAAGGACGGCGACCTCGAGTTCGTCCCGATCACGGACGACGGCGTCCTGATGCTCGACGTCTACGAGGCGCTCCTCCACCTGCGGCCAAAGCTCGTCGCCTTCACCCACATGTCGAACATGCTCGGCACGATCAACCCGGTGCGCGAGCTGACCGAGATGGCGCACGCCGCCGGCGCGCTCGTGCTGATCGACGGGGCGCAGGCTGCGCCGCACATGCCGGTCGACGTCCAGGAGATCGGGGCGGACTTCTACGCCTTCTCCGGTCACAAGATGCTCGCGCCCACGGGCTCCGGGGCGCTGTGGGCTCGCCGCTCGCTCCTCGAGGCCATGCCGCCGTTCATGGCCGGCGGCGACATGATCCGTGAGGTCCACCTCCGCCGCTCCGAGTGGAACGAGATTCCCTGGAAGTTCGAGGCCGGAACTCCGGACATCTCGGCCGAGATCGGCCTGGGAGCGGCCGCGGAATACCTCATGAAGATCGGCATGGACAACGTTCGGGCCCACGAGCACGCGATGGCGGCCTATGCGCTGGAGAAGCTGCGCGAGATCCCCGGCATCGAGCTGTACGGACCCTCGGCCGACCAGCGTGGCGGAGTCGTCGCGTTCAACCTGCCGGGCATCCATCCCCACGACGTGGCCCAGATCCTGGACCGCTCCGGGATCTGCGTGCGGGCCGGCCACCACTGCACGATGCCGCTCCACGAGCGCTTCGACATCTCGGCCACGGCCCGGGCGAGCTTCAACGTCTATTCGATCCCCGAGGAGGTCGACGCGCTGACCGCCGGTCTTCGGGAAGTCGTGCGCATCTTCGCCGTCTAGCGTTATCCTCGATTCGATGGACGATCTCTACCGCGACTACATCCTCGAGCACTACCGGCACCCTCACAACTTCGGCGTGCTTGAGACACCAACCTCCAAGTACGAAGGCGCGAACCCACTCTGCGGCGACCGCATCACGATGTTCCTCGGGATAGCCGACGGCGTGGTGAAGGAAGTGGCGTTCACCGGCCGCGGCTGTGCGATCAGCCAGGCATCGGCGTCGCTGCTGACGGACGAGATCAAGGGCAAGACGGTCGAGGAGGTCGAGAAGATGACCCCCGAGGACGTCCTGGACCTGATCGGCGTCGAGATCAGCCCGGCCCGCCTCAAGTGCGCCCTGCTCTCGCTCGACACGCTCTCGCACGCGCTCGCCGACGACGCCGCCGAAACCGCGGGCGAGACCGAATCTCGGTAGACCTGAGCCCGCCGGCGTCGGCCCGCGGCCAGCGGAAGCCCCGCCGGAGCCTGCCGGAGGCCGCCGAAGGAGCAGGAGAGGATATTCGGCCCCACGTGGGCGGTACCTTAGAGGTGATGGCGTCGAGGGCCCGGGCGAAGTAACCTCCTCCAGTCCGGCCCGACCACGGGGCGGCTCGTTGTGGACTGGGAGTGGCGGGGCGGTGTTCTTTGTGTTCGGTCCTGTCGCGTTCGTATCGCGCGCCTCGGGGCGGCGTGTGACCGCATGAGACCCGCCAGCAGCGTGACCGGCCGCAGCACCAGGCTGTGGCGCGAGATCGCCGACCAGGTCTTCGTCCGCCGCTACGTGGACTTCGACGTCTCCGTCGGGCTCGTGCTGGGCGACGAGGCCGCGCTGGTGATCGATACGCGCGGCTCGGAGCGGCAGGGTCGGGAGCTGCTGGACGAGGTCCACTGGATCACGAACAACCGCCTGGTCGTGGCCAACACCCACCATCACTACGATCACGCCTTCGGCAACTTCCCGTTCCTGCCCGCCGAGATCTGGGCTCACGAGCAGTGCCCGGTTCGCCTGGCGGCGGACAGCAAGGAGGTTCAGCTGACGCTTGCGGCAACCATGCCCGAGGTCGCCCAGGAGTACGCCGAGACCCACATCGCGCTGCCCGACAAGACCTTCCGGACGAGCGCCGAGGTCGATCTGGGCGGGCGGAAGGTGGACCTCACCCATTTCGGGCGCGGCCACACGGACAACGACATCGTCGTGGTCGTGCCCGACTGCCACGTCGTCTTCGCGGGCGACCTCGTCGAGCAGGGCGGACCGCCCTCGTTCGAGGACTCGTACCCGATGGACTGGCCCGGAACGCTGGGGCGGATGCTAGACGTAGCCCTTGGTCCCATCGTCCCCGGCCACGGAGACATCGTGCGGCGGTCGTTCATCGAGGGGCAGCTGGCGGATCTCTCCGCCCTCGCCCAGCTCGCCGCCCGGGTCCGCTTCGACGGCGGCTCGGCCAACGACGCGCTGGCGCTCTCGCCCTTCCCGGCCCGAGCGGCCGGCGTCGCGCTCCAACGAGCGTTCGCCCAGCTGGCGGGAGAGCTGTAGAGCTACGGCTGGCGGGACCGATTGTTCGACGCCCTCCGATCCGTCGACCGCCAGCTCGGCCGGACCGCTAGCTCGGCCGGACCGCTAGCTCGGCCGGACCGCTAGCTCGGCCGGACCGTTTCGACTGTTCGGGCCGCTTCTCGGGCGACGATCAGGTCCTCCCGCGCCTCGATCCGGAGAACCGCGGGCCTCGAACCGGGGACGCTGAGCGCGCCGTCTTCTTTCGTCGGCCGCGCGTCGATCGGCGCGATACCCATCGAGGCAAGCCGGGCCACGATCCGCGATCTGATGCTCGCGGCGTTCTCGCCGATTCCGCCGGTGAAGACGATCGCGTCGAGACGTGGCAGCGACGTCGCCGCCGCCGCGACGCATTCGGCCGCACGTCGCACGAACATCGCCAGGGCCAGGGTGGCCGCCTCGTCGCCCTTCGATTCCTGGGCGAGCAGCTCGCGGACGTCCGAAGTCCGCGCCGAGACGCCCACCAGCCCCGAGGCGTGGTCCAGCTGGTCCGCCAGCTCGTCCACGGTCAACCGGCCTTCCCGGAGAAGGGCGAAGATGATCCCGGGATCGATGGAGCCGCTCCTGGTGCCCATCATCAAGCCCTCGAGCGGCGTGAGGCCCATGCTCGTCGCGACCGAGCGTCCCGCCTCGACGGCCGTGACGGAGCAGCCGCTGCCCAGATGCGCGACCACGAGGTTGGGCAGGCGCGTGCCGCCGGCTTCGAACTCGCCGTCAAGGAGCGCCGCGGCGCGCTCAGAAGACCACGCCACCGACATTCCGTGGAATCCGTAGCGGCGAATGCCCCAGTCGCGATACCACTTCTCCGGGACGGGATACCTGAACGCTTCTTCCGGCAAAGTCGCGTGGAAGGCGGTGTCGAAAACGGCGACGTGGGGGAGCTGCGGCGCCGCGGCCAGGCCGGCCCGGATCGTGACGACGGCGACTCCGTTGTGGAGCGGCGCGAGATCGCGCAGGGCGTCGAGCTGGCCCAGGACGTCGGGCGTGATGCGGGCAGGTTCGCGGAAACGGGTGCCACCGTGCACGACCCGATATCCGACGACCCCGAGGGAAGCGGTCTCGATGCCCGCCTCTTCGTACCGGGCGAGCAGCCGCCTGATGTCGTCGGCCGGGGCCGTGGCCGCCGTCGCGTCCACTCCCCAATCCAGGCTGACCTGCGCGAGCGGCGCCACAGGCAGTCCCGGCCTGAGCGCGGCCGTCTCGACGACGCTCGACTTCAGTGAGCTCGACCCGGGATTGAGGATGAGCACTCGCATTTGCTGCGTAGGCTAGCGGTTCGGGCCCGAGTCGGCCGGGCCGGGTGCCGCCGGCCGGCCATCGAGCGCGGCACGGGCCGCGGCAATCAGCCCAGATGCGGTCGGCGTGGACCCGAGCCCCAGGCGAGCTCCCACGACCGCGGCGATGGGCGGCTCGAGATAGGTCGCCCGCAGCTCCGACCAGTGGCTCTCGGCGAACACCTCAGACGGGGATCCGTCGAGGACTACGCGGCCGGCGCGCATGGCGACTACCCGGCCGAAACACTCGGCCACGAAACGCATGTCGTGGCTGATCGCGATCACGGTCCGGCCCTCCGCCACGGCTCCGGCCACGACAGAGCGGACGCAGGCAACTCCGCGAGCATCCTGCCCCGTCGTCGGCTCGTCGAAAACGAGCACTGGCGTCCGCATGGCGAGGACCGACGCGATGGCCAGCAGCTTCCGGCGCGAGTAGCCGAGGTCGTACGGGTTCGCCGCGGCCTCGCCGGCCAGGCCCACGGCCTCGAGCGCGGCGGCGACCGCTCGCTGTAGCTCCGCGCCGCGAAGCCCGAGGTTGCGGGGGCCGAATTCCACCTCCGCCGACACGCGACCGGCGAAGAGCTGCCGATCGGGGTTCTGGAACGCCAGTCCCACCCGGCCCGCGAGGCCGGCCACGTGCGCGTCCCGGATGTCGCGGCCGCCGAGCAGCACCCGTCCGGAGGCAGGTCTGAGCAGGCCGTTGAGGTGCTTCACCAGCGTCGATTTGCCCGAGCCGTTCTGCCCGACGATCGCGACCACCTCGCCGGGCTCGATCCGCAGGCTCACGCCGTCGAGCGCGCGGGTGCCGTCCGGATATTCGAACGTGACGCCGTCGAGCTCGATCGACGGGACGTCGGGGAAACGCCCGGGCGCAGCCGGGCCGGACGGCGGGTCGGCCGGCGAGACGGCGGTGCCGGTGGGACGGCCGGAATCGTTCGATCGGTCGAAATCGCTCACGCCAGCGCCTCATCGAGAGCAGCCGTCCATTCGACCCCTGCCGCTCGCAGCTCCCGCTCCAGGCGCATCCGCGCCGGCGCCTCGACGCCGAGCTCCGCCAGCCGGGGGTCGCCGAGCACTTCGGTCGCGGGCCCGCTCAGCGCCGCGCGGCCCCGGGCGAGCACAACCATCTCGGCGGCGATCCGGGCGAGAACTTCCGTCTTGTGTTCCACCAGCAGAATGCCCGCTCCGGTTTCCCGGGCCACTCGCACGAGAGCGTCGGCGACGAGGGCCGTGCCCGCCGGATCCAGCTCGCTCGTGGGCTCGTCGAGGATCAGGTACCTCGGCCGGAGCGCCAGGACCCCTGCCAGAGCCACCAGCTGGGATTGCCCGCCGGAGAGTCGCGCCGGGTCGCGCGGCGCCAGCCCTTCGATGCCCACCGCTCGGAGCGCCCACCAGGTCCGCTCGAGCACGTCCTCGAGAGCCAGCCCCAGATTGGCCGGCCCAAAGGCAGTCTCCTCAAAGACCGTCGCCGTGGTTCCGGAGAGCTGGGTGGATGGGTTCTGGAACAGCATCCCGCAACGCTGAGCCAGCTCGTGGGGTTTGAGCCCGGCCGCGTCCGCACCGTCTACCCGCACCGACCCTTCGAGCTTGCCTCCGACTACCGCGGGCGCCAGCCCGGCCGTCACGAGGCACAGCGTGGTCTTGCCCGACTCGTTGGCGCCCGCCACGCCCAGGACTCGGCCGGGCGCCACCGAGAGGTCCAGAGGGCCCAGCGAGGCGCGGCTCGCCCCCGCATACCGGTAGGTGATGCCCGCAAGCTCGATCGCCACGTCAGCCGACCCTCCCGGAGATTCGGAGCGCGACGACGACCACGATCCCGAGCAGAGCCGCCCAGCGCAGGACGCGATCCCCGGCCGGGTCGCCGGGCACTCGCAGAAGCGTCTGCCGGCCGGGCGCGGAGAAGGCCCGGGCTTCGAGCGCCAGGGCCCGTTCCTCGACCTCGGTCAGCGCCCCGAAGACCACCGGAGCCGCCAGGGGCAGCACGCCGCGGGCGCGCCTCAGTACGTGGCCTTCTGTATCCATGCCCCGAGCCCGCTGCGCGTCCACGATCTCGGCGGCGCGGGCGACGGTCCGCGGGACCATCTGGACCGCCGCACCGACGACGAAGACGCCCCGCCGGCCCACGCCCCGGCGCGAGAGATCGGCGAGGAGGTCGTCGATCGGCGTCGTGAGGTAGACGAGCGCGATGGCGGAGGAAAAGGCGAGCAGGCGGGCCGTGGTGATCGCCCCGAAGGCGAGACCGCTCCAGGTTGGAGCCAGCGGCCCCAGGCGAAGGATGGGGTCCGTGGCGCCGGGCAGCAGGAACAGGTTGACGAGCAGTATCGAGATCACGAGCGGTGACGCCGAGAGCCCGATGATCGCCAGGCCACGGAGGGTGTGAGTGGCCAGGCCCAGGGCCACGAGGATCAGGAGAACGGCGATCGGGCCGGGCCAGCCCGGGACCAGGAACGCAGCCACGATCTCGAGGGCCGCGATGGCCAGCTTCGTGGCCGGGTTCATGGCTCGGTAGAAGCCACGCGGCCGGCGGGTCACGTAGTCGGGCAGACCGCCGGAGGGCGGGGCGGCAGGGGCGGCCGGGCTCGAAGTGGCGGCGGCGGCCGGGCTCGGAGTGGCCGCGGGCACGGCCCGGGAGGTGGGCGGCAACGTGTGCGGTCAGCCTTCCCGGGCAGCCGACACCGCAGGCGTGGCGGAATCGGCCGCCGACTGGTCGGACTCGACCGCCTTCTCGCCGTTGGGGAACCTGGCCACGAAGCGCCGCGACAGGCTGCCCAGGATGAAGAAGACCACGAAAGTGGTGATCATCTTGTCGATCGGGTCCGACAGAAGGCCCTGCTTGAGCGTGGCCTGGTAGAGGCTGTCGCCGCCGGCCCTGAACGCCGCGACGAGGGCGTCCGTACCGCTGCCCGTCACCCCGCCGAACGCCACCGCGGCGATCGGCGCGGACACGAGAGCGGCCGCGATCCCCGTGACGAGCCCGGCCGAGATGGCAAAGACCGCCCCGACGTCGCGCCGCAGCACCAGCGCCCAGGCAACCAGGAGGACGAACACGGCCATCACGAAGACGAAGAAGATCCTCGACTGGTCGAAGAACGACTTGTCGAAGAAGGTGATAGAGTTGAACGAGTCGGGGCTGGCATAGGCGCGGCCGTAGGTGTAGATCGCCAGGATGCCGATGAGGACGACCGCCACCGCGGCGCCGGCCAGGTTGAGAACCCGCCCGCGGCGAGGTCGGAAGAGGCCCAGCTGCCCCCAGATGCCGGCCATCAGCCCGATCACGCCGGCCGTGATGGCGAATGGGCCTATCGTCGAGCCCGAGCCGATGCCGGGCGTGTACTGCCAGATGAGGTTGGAGAGCACTCCGGTCACCATGCCAGCGAGCGGACCGGCGAGCACCCCGACGAGGATCGTGCCGATCGAGTCCAGGTAGATCGGCAGCTTGAGGACGCTCTGGACGGTGTAGCCCAGGACGATGTTGATGGCGATCGAGACGGGCATCAGGACGATGACGCGCGTCGTTAACTGGCGAGCTGCCCAGCGTCGAATGGAATCCATCTCTCCTG
>DAHXON010000056.1 GCA_027364875.1 Chloroflexota bacterium | reverse complement strand
GTCCGAAGCCGGCTCCGGTTTCGGCACGGATACCAACCGGGTCACCATCTACTCCACCGACGAAGCGCCCGAGGAGTTCCCGCTCCTGTCCAAGCGCGAGGTCGCCGAGGTCCTGCTCGACCGCGTCGTCAGCCGGTTGAAGCTCGGGTCCGGCTCCAACGGCTCGGGGCCGCCGCCGCTTCCTTCATTCGCGGGCAAGAACCCGCGCGCTTCAGAACCCGCAGAGGTCGATCGATGAGTGCAACCCCCTCGCCGCAGGGCCAGCGGCTGACCATCGCGAGCATCGCCCGGATGTACGCCGCGGGCGAGCGAATCGCGATGCTGACCGCCTACGACTACCCCACGGCGCGGATACTCGACGACGCCGGCATCCCGATGCTGCTCGTCGGCGACTCGCTCGGCCAGGTGATCCTGGGCTACGACAGCACGGTCCGGGTCACCATGGCGGAGATGCTCCACCACACCAAGGCCGTGGTCCGCGGCACGCGCCACGCCCTGGTCGTCGCCGACATGCCGTTCCTGTCGTATGGCGTAACCCCGGAAGGCAGCCTCGAGAACGCCGGAATCCTGATGAGCGAGGGCGGCGCCGGGGCGGTCAAGCTCGAAGGCGGCGAGCGCAGCGCCCGAACCATCGAGACGATCGTCCGGGCCGGCATCCCGGTGATGAGCCACATCGGCCTCACGCCCCAATCGATTCACCAGCTGGGTGGCCACCGAGTCCAGGGCCGGACGCGAAGCGCGGGACGGCAGCTTCTGGCCGACGCGCTGGCCACCCAGGAAGCGGGCGCGTTTGCCGTCGTGCTCGAGCTGGTGCCGTCAGAACTCGCGGCCGCGATCACTGAACGGCTTTCCATCCCGACGATCGGGATCGGCGCCGGCGCCGGCTGTGCCGGCCAGGTTCAGGTGGTCACGGACATGCTGGGCATGAGCGCGGAGTTCACTCCGAAGCACGCTCGCCACTACGTGGAGCTCTACTCGGTCATCGGCGACGCGGCCAGGGCCTATGCCGCCGACGTTGCCGCCGGCACCTTTCCCGGCCCCGCGGAGAGCACCACCATGGACGCGAAGGTGCTCGCCGAGATACTCGGCCGGACCCCTCTCGATCGACCGCAGATGGTCGAGACGAGCGCGGGCATCCCGCTCGATCGGGACCTCTAGACATGACCGGACCTTCCCGACCCGGCTCTGTGCCCGGGGCTCCCTATGGACCCGGGCCCGGCGGGCCTGGCCCCGGCGGGCCTTATGGACCTGGCCCCGGCGGGCCTGGCCCCGGCGGGCCTTATGCCGTGGCTCCGTATGGACCCGGCGCGCCACCGCCCGGCGGCCCCGGCGCGCCCTACCCCGGCGGCCCCGGCGCGCCCTATCCCCCCGGGAGGCCCGTTCGAATCCCGTGGATCGCGCGTACCCGGGCGGAGTTGCGGGCCGCCCTGGCGAACGCCCCGCACCCGATCGGCTTCGTGCCCACAATGGGCGCCCTCCATGCCGGCCACGCGTCGCTGATCGCTCGCGCTCGAGCCGAGAACCCGGCCGTGGTCATCTCCATCTTCGTGAACCCGACCCAGTTCAACGAGCGCGCCGATTTCGACAAGTACCCGCGCACCGAGGCCGCGGACCTGGCACTCGCGGGCGCGATCGGCGCGGACGTGGCCTTCATCCCGTCCGTCGAGGAGATCTACCCGGCCGGCTTCCAGACCTCGGTCCACGTCGGCGGATTGACCGAGCCCCTCGAAGGCGCCGCCCGACCCGGGCATTTCGACGGCGTCACCACGGGGGTGGCAATCCTGCTCGGTCTCGTGCGTGCCGACCGCGCCTACTTCGGCCAGAAGGACGCTCAGCAACTGCTGGTGGTCCGGCGAATGGCCCTGGACCTGGGAATCGGGACCGAGATCGTGGGCTGCCCCATCGTTCGCGAGCCGGACGGACTTGCCCTGAGCTCCCGCAACACGCTGCTGACGCCCGAACAGCGCGCGGCCGCCCCGGTCTTGCGGCGAGCTCTGTTGGCCGCGCGGGGGTTGTGGGAGGGCGGCGAGCGCAACGGCGAGAGCCTGCGCGCGGCCATGCTCGGCACGCTTCTCAAGGAGCCACTGGCCACGGTGGACTATGTCAGCTGCGCCGACCCCTCGACCCTGCAGGAGCTCACCGCAATCTCCGGCCCGGCACTGCTCTCGATGGCCGTTCGCTTCGGCTCGGTGCGCCTCATCGACAACGAGCCACTGGCCTGATCGCCGGCCGGCGCCGTGAGGGCGCGCCGCGCCACGCGCCGCCCCGTTTCTCCGGGATACCGGCCCGGGCGGTACTGCGTCGGTCTGCCCGCGCGTCCGACTCCGTTGCCGGCGGATTCGCGCTCGAAAGCCCGCCTGGTTAGCCATATTCGACTAACACCGACTGTGCGGCCACACCATCGGCCGGTCGCGGCACCGTGGTCGCCACCGGTGTACCGCCGCCATCGGTAAACCGGAAATCTCCGGCGCCCGGGCCCGCGCGGCGCCCGGGTCCGCGCCACGCCCCGCGCCCCCGCGCCCGGATCGGGCCCGCCGCTAACATGCGATCCCATGACGACCAGAGAGCGGCTATCCCAACTCCGATCGGCGGCCGAGGAAGAGCTCTGCGACGACATCCTGCCCTACTGGGCCAGTCACGCCGTGGACGAAGAGCAGGGCGGCTTCGTCGGAGCGGTGTCGATGGCCGGTCGGCCCGACCCCAAGGCCGGCAAGGGCGGCGTACTCAACGCCCGGATCCTCTGGACGTTCTCGGCCGCCTTTCGCCGCTATCCGGACCCTCTCTATCGCGAGCTGGCGGACCGTGAGTTCGGCTATCTGCTGGCCCATTTTTGGGACCAGGATTTCGGCGGTCTTTTCTGGGAGGTCGATCATCTGGGCAGGCCGGCCAACGCCCGCAAACAGACCTACGGCCAGGCGTTCGGCATCTACGGGCTGGCCGAGTACTACAGGGCTACCGGCGACCGCGAGGCGCTCGATCGAGCGATCCGACTATTCGAGTTGATCGAAGCGCACGCCTTCGACCCCAGGGCCGGCGGCTACTGGGAAGCCCGTGGGCGCGACTGGCAGCCGATCGACGACATCCGCCTGTCCGATCAGGACATGAACGTGCCCTTCTCGATGAACACCCACCTTCACGTCCTGGAGGCGTATGCGACGCTCGTCCAGGTCTGGGACGACCCGCGTCCTCGAACCCGGCTCCGCCTTCTTCTCGAGCTGTTCCTGGATCGGATCGTCGACCCGACGACTGCGCACCAGATCCTCTTCTTCGATGAGCAGTGGCGCTCGCAGGCCGACATCGTCAGCTACGGCCACGACATCGAAACGAGCTGGCTGCTCTGCGAGGCGGCCGACGTCCTGGGCGACGCCACGCTGCAGCGCCGAACCGATGAACTGGCGGTCCGGATGGCCGACGCGGTGCTCGCCGAGGGCTTCGATTCCGAGCTCGGCGGCGTCTACAACGATCGAGCCGACGGCCATCTCAACACGGACAAGGACTGGTGGCCGCTGGCGGAAGGTGTGGTGGGCTTTCTCAACGCCTACAGGCTCAGCCGTCGGGCCGAGCATCTCGAGGCGGCGCTCCGGAGCTGGGACTTCATCGAGCGTTTCGCCATCGACCACGAACGGGGCGAGTGGTATACGCGCGTGTCCCGCGACGGCGTTCCGTACCCGGAGCTGACCAAGGTCGACTTCTGGAAGTGCCCGTACCACAACACCCGGGCAATGCTCGAGACCGTCGAGCGGACCCGCCAGCTCGAGCTCACCGCCGGCTAGTCGAGCCGCCTGCGCCGGCCCCGGGAACCGATCCGCGCCTCAGGTCGTCTGTCCGTCGGCAGACCGAACCCCCAGGATCCCAACGGAGGGCGGAAACGTGACTACCGACGACACTGACGCCGAGGACATCGGCACCGGCGAAGGCAGCGCCTCCATCGAGCCGGCTCAGCCCCCATCGCCCGCTCCAACTCCCCGATCGATGGCTCGAGCCATCGGCCGGCGCCTCGCCCGGCAGCGCCACATCGGCAAGGTCACGGCGGCCATCGCCCTGGTCACGCTCATCGGAGCGGGCTACGCGCTCGGCGGGCCACCCGCCACGGACAACCACAGCACTTCGCGGCTGTCCGCGCTCACCTACTCAGAAAACTCACTCGCCGGCGCTGTACCTGCCGCGATGCCGACCTCCGCGCCGGCCGCCACGGAAGGCGGCAAGGGTCTCGACCAGACGGCGGCCGGCGTCGACGGAGCTTCGGCCCCCATCGTCGCGACGAACCAGGGCAACGTGATCATCAAGACCGGGCAGCTGAGCCTGCAGGTCACGGACATCGACAGGTCCGTTTCCGCGGCTCAATCGGCCGTCACCTCCGCGGGTGGCTACGTCTCCAGCTCGAATCGATCGGGCAGCGACCAGTACGCCACGGCCAGCATCACGTTCAGGATCCCGGCCGCGAAGTGGGACGACACGCTCGCCGCGCTTCGCAAGCTGGGGTCCAGGGTGCTCTCCGAACAAACGGACACGAGCGACGTGACGATGCAGGTCGTGGACCTCAACGCCCGCCTCGACAACCTCGCCAAGGCGGAGTCGGCCCTGCAGGCGATCATGGCCCGGGCAAGCTCGGTGCCGGACGTGCTCGCGGTCCAGAGCCAGCTGACCCAGACGCAGGGCCAGATCGAGCAGCTAACCGCTCAGCGCGATCACCTCAACGATCAAGCGGCGATGAGCACGCTGACGGTCAGCTTCTCGCTCGAGTCCCCAACGGTCACAACTCAGGCCGCGCAGGACTGGACGCTGGCCAACCAGATCGATCAGGCCGGCGCGGCGCTCGTGCGGATCGGCCAGGGCATCGTGACGATCGGGGTCTGGGCCGTGATCGTCGTCGTGCCGGTCGCCATCGGGCTGCTGGTCCTGCTCATCCTCCTCGTCATCGGCCGGCGCATCACCCGGCGCGGCCGCCGGAGCGAGCCGTCGGTGGCGTGAGGTTGCGGGCCTGAGTCCCAACCGATACGAACAGGCCGCCGGGAAACCGGCGGCCTTTCAGAGCCCCGTGATGGCGAGTCGCGTTAGCCGCGGCTGGCGGTCTTGCGCTCCATCAACGCGACGGCGTCCTTGAGCTTGGCGATCGTCTCGGGCTCGACCGTGTCGGGGCCCAGGTAAGGGCCAAGCCTCTCGAGGATGTCCACCACCAGGCCGAAGAAGACGCTCGCATCGGCGAGGAAGAACTGCGGCTCGTTGTTGTAGCGAACCAGGGTCAGGCGGCCCTGGAGCACCTGCCGCTCCTCGACATGGGCGATCTGGGTCGAAAAGTTGTGACCCTGGATGCCGTCGGGGTTGTTCAGGAAGTTGAGGGCGTTGTCGATGGCGAGGCCGAAACGTGCTCGCCAGGCCACCAACCGCTCCTGGACTTCCGGCGGGATTCGAACCTCGGCCGTCTCGTCGAAGACCTCGGGCGTAACCGTCAGGAGGCCGACCAGAGTCGCGCCGGCCCGGGCGCCGAGCATCACCTGGAGCGAGCGTTCGAGCGTGAAGACCTCGGAATCGAAGCGCGGACTGGTGATGACGTCGGTCAGCAGGTCCTCGACGTTGTCGAGCACGCCCGGTTCGGCCAGGGCGTTGGCGAGATTGATGGTTTCCTCTTTGAAGAGGAACTTCTCTTCGTGATCGAGCATCGAGGCTCCTCTGCCGAGCGGCCGTTCACGCCTGCCCCGTCCGCCCGGACTGCGTGTCCTTGTCCGGCCGCAGGATGGTAGCACCGGGCGAAAGCCCCGGCGGCCGTGTGCGGATGCGGATCGCGAGGCGGAGTCCGGGATCGGGCCGGGTGCGGGTGTCGTGAGCCGAGCTAAGTCGAGCTGCTCGGCAGAGGCGAACCGAATCGCGGAACCCTGCTCAAAGAGAAGGTTATCCAGATCGAATCTGACTCGATGGCGACGCGTGCGCTCGGCACAGCCTTGTCAACAATGCCGCGAGAGCCGTTCCAACCTTGGATCCACTGTCGGATCGCAGGCATAGCATCCAAGAAAGCCGGCGTCGCCGCCGCCAAGTCATCAAAGACGCCTCGGGCCGTCTTCGCATCCGTCCCTGCGGGGACTTGGGCCTCCATGTCCATCAACCCGGCGCTGTCTGCCATGAAGGCGATGTTGATCCGAACGCTTCGGAGTGTTCCGTGACAGAGCCATTGCGGCTCATTCTCCGGCATCCCGACATTCGGCTCTCCACAGGAAATGCCCGGGGTGCGCCATGAGTCCAAGATCGCCGAGACGGATGGCGGGATTGATGTAGACGTCTCGCCCGTGGGCAGGCCGGAGGGGCGCATCGTTGGCGTGGGCAAGCCGGACACGGAGAAGCTGGCTCCGATGGTCGGTGTGGCGGCGGTAGCGGGTGAAGCGCATCCGCCGAGAACCACGACTGCCAGGATCGCCAGGATCGTTCCCTTGGCGCGGCGCGTCGGCGTTCTTGAGATCTCCATCGCCAGATCCTCCCCTGCCTTCGGATCGTTTTCGTCTGTGCCCACAAGCACTCCGCGCTCCTGGCGAACGAATCCTATCGATGAGACTACCAGTCTCGACACCTCCAGTTCTGGGCCGAGGACGGATCTGCGTCGCCTATACCACTACTCCACCAGACGTCCGTGAGCGAGGAACGCAGCCGGCAACGCCGCCATCGGCCGGCTGGAACCCTCGTCCCGCCCGGCGGATGCAGTGCAAGGCGGGAGCGAGTACCGGAGCGAGCGGGCTCGAATGCCCGTGAGCGAGGAACGCAGCGACCAACGGCGCAATGCGCCGCCCCGGAACCTTCGTTTGGCCCGACGGCCGAGGGCACGGCGCCGGCGAGCACCGGAGCGAGCGGGCTCGAATGCCCGTGAGCGAGGAGCAGAGCCGGCAACGCCGCCATCGGCCGGCTGGAACCCTCGTCCGGCCCGGCGGATGCAGTGCAAGGCGGGAGTGAGTACCGGAGCGAGCGGGCTCGAATGCCCGTGAGCGAGGAACGCAGCGACCAACGCCGCAATGCGCCGCCCGGCCGGGCGCACGGAACCTTCGTTTGGCCCGACGGCCGAGGGCAAGGCGCCGGCGAGCACCGGAGCGAGCGGACTCAGACGTCCGTGAGCGAGGAGCAGAGCCGGCAACGCCGCCATCGGCCGGCTGGCCAAACGAAGAGCGGCCCCGACGCGAGGGGGGACGTCGGGGCCGCAGGGTGTTTGCGAGTGGATCGAGGCTAAGTCTATAGACCCTCAAATACTACGGATAGAGCCCGCGGACGGATGTTGCGTCTGCCACGCGCTGGACCGCGAGCATGTACGCCGCCGTCCGCATGTTGACCTTCTGCTTGAGGCTCATGTCGAGCGTGCTCGCGAAAGCCTTGACCATGACCGCGCGCAGCTTGTCGTTGACGTGGGCGATGTCCCAGAAGTCTCGCTCGAGGTCCTGGACCCACTCGAAGTAGCTGACCGTCACGCCGCCGGCGTTGCAGAGGATGTCCGGGATGACGAACTTGCCGTTCTTGTAGAGGATCTCGTCGGCCTCCGGCGTCGTCGGTCCGTTGGCCGCCTCGCCGATCAGTCGAGCCTGGATCCGCCCGGCATTTCGGGCCGTGATCTGGTTCTCCAGGGCGGCCGGGATGAGGATGTCGCAGTCGACCTCGAGCAACTCCTCGTTGCTGATGTCCCTGGTGCCGGGCAGGCCGCAGACGGTGCGGTGTTCCTGCTTCCAGGCGATGACCGAGCTTACGTCCAGCCCTTCGGGCCGGTAGATGGCGCCGGTCGAGTCGCTCACGGCCACGATCTTGGAGCCCTGGGCGGACATGAGCTGAGCAGCTATGGAGCCCGCGTTGCCGAAGCCCTGTACGGCGACGCGGCACTTGGGAATCTCCATGCCGAGGTGGCGTGCGGCGTCGATCAAGGTGTAGACCGCACCCTGCGCAGTCGCCTCGTTTCGGCCTTCGGAGCCGCCGAGGGCGATCGGCTTGCCCGTGACCACGGCGGGGGCCGTGTACCCAATGTGCATGGAGTAGGTGTCCATGATCCATGCCATGGTCTGGGAGTTGGTGTTCACGTCCGGCGCGGGAATGTCCTTCTCGGGACCAATGAGAATGCTGATCTCGGTGGCGTAACGGCGGGTCAGGCCCTCGACTTCGCGAATGCTCAGCTTCTTGGGATCGACGATGACGCCACCCTTGCCGCCGCCGAACGGGATGCCGACGACGGCGCACTTCCAGGTCATCCACATCGCCAGCGCCCGGACCTCGTCGATGGTCACGTTCTGGTGGTATCGGATGCCGCCTTTGGCAGGGCCGCGGCTGAGGTTGTGCTGGACCCGGTAGCCGGTGAACACCTCCACCGAGCCGTCGTCCATCTTCACCGGGAAGTGGACGGTCAGCTCGCGCTTGGGCTCCCGCAAGACCTTTCGCAGTCCCGGTGAGAGGTTGAGCTGTTCCGCGGCGAGGTCAAACTGCTGCTGGGCCACGTGCCAGGGGTTGATAGCGAGTGCAACCTGTTCGGTCGCCATGGGCTGGATTCCCTCCACGGCCGAAGCCGCTGGCCGGGAGCGGCGAGGCCCTCGCTCGCCTGGCGGGCGACGCCCACTTCCGACGGCTTCCGACGATGTCGCGGCGGCCTTCCGCTTGGTACCGGAAAGCGGCACCGCAGGATCCAAACTGGCGCCAGTATAGACCTCCCCCAGGAAGGCGCCACGGACGGGGGTCATCGGTTCGAGAGCTGATTGACCTAACGAAAACGCATCAGAGTGGGCACGCAGCCAAGGAATCGATGGCGCCCGTGCGCATCTGCCTATCGGCGGAGCGGGCCCTCGCGGGCCGCCGAAGGCTCAGGGCTCGCGGACCAGGACCGCGCCGTAGGCTCCCGGCCCAACATGCGTGCCGATCACGGGCCCGATGATCTGGGTTGTCACGAGCTGGGGCGGCGGACCTGGCAGCCGGGCCAGAATGGCATCCCGCCAGGCATCGGCGTCCACCGGGGGTGCGTAGAGGACGTGGAGCGCCGTCAACGGCTTCTCGGTCAGGAGCTCGAGCACTCGTTCGGTCGCCTTGGCCCGCGTCCGGGCCTGCTCGTGGACGATGACCTCGCCGTCGATGACGCGGATGATCGGCTTGATAGACAGCAAGCCCCCGATGACGGCTTTCGCGGAACTGATCCGACCGCCCTTGCGAAGATACTCGAGCGTTTCCAGGCCGACGTAGACGTCGATGCCCGCCTTGGCCCGCTCGAGCGTCTCGACGATGTCGTGTGCGCTGCTGCCCGACCTGGCCATTCGCGAGGCCCGGATCGCCAGTGTCCCGATGCCCATGCAGGCCGAGCGCGAGTCCACGGTGAGGATCGTCCGCTCGGGCATCATCTGAGCCGCCATTCGGCCGCTGTTGATGCTCGTCGAGAGCGTTTCCGACATTCCCACGTAGACGATCTCGTCCGCGCCGGCGGCGAAGAGCTTCTCGTACGCCAGCTTGAACTGGCCCGCGCTCGGAGCGGCCGTGTGCGGGAAAGGGGCGTCCGGAGCTGTCAGCTTCCGCCAGAACTCGTCGGGCGGAATCTCGTCGGGCGAGAGCGCGCCGGTCTCACCGAAGAAGACAGTTAGCGGCACCTGCACGATGTCGTACTCGCGCAGCTGCTCCGGGGTCATCTCGCAACACGAGTCGGTCACGATGGCGACGGTCATCGCTCCTCCTTTGCCGGCGCCTCCACGGGATGAGGCCGGCCGCTACCCACTCCACCAAGCCTATCGCGTGGGCCGCCGGCTAATACGGCCGGCCCCGCGGATCCCTCTCCGGACAAGGCCGCGGCCACGAACTGTCCTTCCTGGGCCCGGAGGTTGAGCAGGGCGGCCATGCCGATTACGAGCAGGCCGACGGTGGCCACGACAAGGCCGTCGATGCCCTTCCAGGAAGCGGCGATGCCTCCCACGATCGCGCCTATCACCTGCCCGATGCCAAGGAAGACCGAATAGAGGCCCATGATCGCGCTGCGGTCTTCCTCGAACCCCTCGCTGACGTCGGCCAGAAGCCCGAGCGCTGCCGGCGTTGCGCCGGACATCACGAAGAGCGCGACCACGCCGACGCCGAGGAGGGCGCCGAGCACCATGTTCGACGTACCTCCCAGATGGTTGATCGCCAGGATGTCCACGGTCATCGCCACGAACGCGCCGACACCCATGAGGAGCATCGTGGTCCGCCTGAAGCGGGCGTAGACCATGCCCCAGAACAGAAGCCCCGCACCGAAGACGACGGCGAGAACGGCCTCCCCGAATCCGATGGCGGTGGCGCTGATGCCTCGCATCAGGAACTGGTCGGGGCTGTAGACGTTGCCCTTGAGCAGCAGCGGCGCCTGAAGCGCCCACAGGCCCAGGATCGCGTTGATGGCCAGCCATGTGGGCGCGAACAGAAGAACCTTCCGATTCGTGGCCATCTTGATGTAGCGGGCGGCGCCGGACCGAGCGGCGGCACGTCGCGCGGCCGGGATGTTCGCCGCAATCGGGGTGCCCGACAGGGTGGGCGCGGAAGCCGCGGCCGTCTCGGCTGCATGGGCGTGGGGCGCGAGTCCCTTCCGCCGGTCGGGCGCGACTTCGGATACCCCGTACGCGTACAGGGCGAGCGCCACGAGATACAGGCCGCAGTTGAGGAAGAAGGCCGGGCGACCGTACAGGTCCCAGAGTATTCCGGACAGCGCCGGCCCCACGGCGAGCATGCCGCCGAGAGACACGAACTCGAAGAGCGAGACCACCCGGCCCCGAAGCTTCTCGTCATGCGCGGTTTCGGCGGCGATGAAGCCGAGCGTCGAGGGGATGGAGGCGGCAGTCGAGCTGCCTTCGAGCAGGCGCGTCACGAAGAGCGTCGGCATGTGGGTCGTGAGCCCGGTCAGGAAGACCGCGATCGCACCGAAGATCGGGCCGAGCAGCATGATTACCTTGCGGCCGTAGCGGTCGGCCAGGATGCCGAACGCGATCGCGCCGACCAGCTCCGTGGCATAGAACCCGCCGGTGAGAAACGAAATTGCCCGGGGTCCCCCACCGTGGTGCCGCGTCAGGTCATCCACGAAGAAGACGAGCATGCCGCCCGTGATCGACGTGCTGACACGCAGCACGAAAGTCGCCACGAGCATGGACCCGATGGAGCGATTCATTGGCCGATAGCCTAGCGGTCCTCGGTGACGGACGCGTCGCCGGACGGTGGCGACGCCGCGTCGCCGCCGGGCGCCGTGCCGCGGGAGGTTTCGGCGATGCCGCGGGGCGGGACTATACTCGGACCGCCGGTGGCTCGCCGCGCTCACATCGCCCCTGCCACCGGTTTGGGTATACGAAGCCTGTCGTCCGGTTCGAGCGAGCGCCCGTTCGAACTCGGGTCGTCACCTCGCCCCTCGTTCGGAGACCCTGAAGTCCATGTCGTCGTCGAACCTCGGCCAGAACTACCCCTATTCCAGCGAGTCCGAGAGCGAACGCGCCGCGACGCTGGATCGGACGCTGACTGCCCATCCGGACCTTGCCGCGAGGGTCCAGTCGGAGTCGATTCCCGGGCCGCGCGAGCCGCGGTCGTGGGTCTGGAAATGCCCCACACCCGCCTGCGCCGGGCTGCTCCACGCCGCCGGATTTGCCCGGAACGTCCGCGCCGTCTACACGGTCTGCGACACCTGCGGGCAGACGTATCTGCGCTGACGGGTCGTCGGCTTCGCCGGAGGAACCCACGGCCCGCCGGCCCGTGAGGCGCACCGGCCGTTCAGGATTCGACCCCTGTCGCACGGGTGGCCGCCGTCTGGACCTTGCGCTCCCTTGCGTGTGCTCGCATGATCCGCGCAGAAGCACAGGAGGAGCGATCTTGGCGTTGCGACCGTCGCGGCTGCGACGTCAATCGGACGGCTCGAGCGACCTCCGCAGCTGCGTCCGCGGGAGGGCCGGGGCGTGAAGCGTACCCCGTCGGGTCGGCCGATCCAGGCTGCCAGTCCGGTCCGTCCGGCACGAGTTTCCGAGCGGCTTTCCAGCCGCATGGCGAGCCTGCCCGCCGCAGTGAAAGTGGACATGCCGACGCGCCGGCGCGCCGGCGTCTTCCGCCGCGCCGTCCGCGCCGAGCTCACCCGAATCCGCGACCCGCGCCGGCTCTTCCTGGTCCTCCTGCTGGGTCTCGTCGGCGGCATCATCCTGGCCGGCCTCATCGCGAGAGGCGAGGCTGCGGGAGCCGATACCCGCGCCTACTGGGCCGCCGGGCGGCTGTGGCTCAGCGGCGGCGATCCATACCATCCCTCCGGCCCGTTCATGCCCTACGTGTACGCGCCCTGGATGCTGCCGCTCTTCGTGCCGTGGTCTCTGATGCCCTGGGACGTGGCCTGGTTCGTGTGGCGAGGCGCCACCGTCCTCGGCCTGCTCTGGAGCATCCACTGGGCGTACAAGCGCCGGCCCATGACCACGGCGATGCTGCTGGTTCTCCTGGCCTTCCCGATCGCGGCCAACCTGGACACGGGCAACATAAACCTGCCGCTCGCGCTGATGCTCTTTGGAGCGCAGTTCACGGGACCGGTGACCGCGGGGCTGTTGTGGATGCTCGCGACCACGCTCAAGTGGGTGCCCGCCGTCTTCTGGCCGTTCCTCTCGCCCCGCGGGCGGCTGTGGGCGCTGATCTGGCTGGTGCTGGGAGTGGCGCTGACGGCGGTCACGCTGCCGCAGACGCTCGTCCAGCTCCAGGTTCTGTTCTCGTTCCAGCGGCCGCCTCGCGTGGACTACCTTGTGTTCGTCTGGGTCATCGTTCCGTGGGCCTGGCGCCATCCGGAAGCATTCCGCTGGCTCATGCCCTCGACCTGGCCGGGCGCCGCGCAGGCCGGTACGGCGGCCGCTCGGCTGTGGCGGATCCACTGGCATCGCAGCCCCGAGCGAACGCTGGATGCGTTCCGCCGCGTGGCGCGGGCCCGCGTGAGGGAGTTCTTCGGCTTCGAAGCCTAGCCACAACAGGCGCGCCGGCCACGAGAACGAGGGCCATCCCGGCTCTCAACGCGAGCGGCCGGTCGATTTCCGGGGACGGTAGGCCGGCTACCGGCGGGTGATCGTTCGCTCGAACTCTGGGAAGTAGCGTTCGATCGTCGAGAGGTCGAAGCGCGGCAGGATGGACTCCTTGGACTCGCGGGCGAGCAGGAACTCGAACGAGCGGCGGACCAGGTCGGTCGGTTTGGCGGCCCCCGGAGCAAACCGCCCGAGCTCGGCCTTCGAGACGGTGACCTCGCAGGTCCGGCTCGAACCGCGGTCGGCAATCGTGACTTGGGCCAGCCAGCCGCTGCCGGCGGGCGCGCATTCGACCGAGATGGCGCTCATCGCGGGTCCTCCGTGGCGTGGTCTCGAGCTTCGGGTTCGGCTTCGGCGGCCGGCTGGCAGCGCGGACACCAGAAGGTCAGCCGATCGAGTTCGCCGTGCGAGAGCGAACGAACGACTGCGCCGCAGCGGCGGCAGGGCCTGCCGGCCCGATCGTAGACCCACAGCCGTCCAGTGACGCGGCGCTCGCCGGCTCCGAGCTCCGTGGTGACGCGCGCTCCACCCTCGCTGTTCGCGAGGAGCAATCGCCGCGAGGAAAGGACCAGCCGCCGGAGCGCCTCGTCGTCGAGCTCCGCGACGCGGGCGAATGGATTCACCCGCTCGACGAAGAGAACCTCGCTCTTGTGGACGTTGCCGACGCCGGCCATCGCACGCTGGTCGAGAAGCGCTTCGGCGATGGTCAGGGAGGCGCGGGAGGGGTCGCGGAGGCGGCGGATGGCTTCGGCGAGGGACTCGTCGCCGAAGTCCGCGGCCATCAGGTCCGGACCGAGGGCGGCCAGCTTCGGATGGATCGCTGCCGCGCGGCCGTCGAACAGCTCCACGGTTGGGGCATCGAAGCAGACCGCGACGGCGCTCTCCGTCTCGAGGACGATGCGGGCTCGTGAGGGCGGCCGCTGCCAGCGCTCTCCGGGCGCGTAGCGATGCCACGAGCCGCGCATCCCCAGATGGGTCCGCAGCACCAGGCCGTTGTCGAAATGGATGAGGAGATGCTTGCCGCGCGCCTCAACCGATTCGACGGTCGCCCCTTCGAGCAGCTCCGCCCGAGGCCCCGGCCGTCGCGCGGCAGCGGCCACGATCCGGCGGCCGGCCAGATACGGTCGGAGACCCGCGGCGATTCGGAAGAGAGTGTCGCCCTCGGGCACGGGCGGTCGCCTACCGGCCCGGGCCCGCGGCGGGGCCGCCGCGTCCCGGCCCGCCGAGTCCCGGCCCGCCGCGTCCCGAGCCGCGGCGCCAGTAGTTCTCCGCCTCGGCGGTCTCCGGGGCCAGTCCGCGGCCGGCCGCCACCACCCGCCGAGTGGCGGGCCGCAGCACGAAGCCACGATAGCCCGCGGCGAAGCCGGCCGCTTCCAACGCCTCCCGCCAGTGCGAAGTGGCCACGGCCTCGCCGTCCACGCGGCTGATCACGAGCTCGCGGACGCGGCCATCGTCGAGTACGCGCCGCAGGGCCTCGAGCGCGGCCCCGGCCACTCCCACGTCCTCGGCCGCGGGCAGCATCTGCAGGGAGTGGCCGCCCCGTTCCAGGTACAACGCCGCGGCGCCGTCCACCAGGGCCACGTACGCGCCGGCCGCTCTCTGGAGTGGCCGCCGATCCGACTCGTCCCGCCGCGGCCAGGACAGCGCGGCGCCGTACGGATTGGCGGGATCCGCCGCGGCCAAGAGATGGATCGTGGCGCCGCCGCCACGGCCGTCGCCGCCGCCGTCGCCCCAGCCCGCACCGCTGCCGCCGTCGCCCTCCGGCGCGGAGGCCGGCTCGCGCATCGCCCGCATCCGGTCCACCGCTCCCGGCAGCGCGAATTGGGCCGCGCCGAGTCCTTCCACGAAATACCCTCGCCGGACCCGACCCGACTCTTCCATCGCCCGCAGGACCGGGTAGATGCCGGAAAAGCCTCCGGCGATCTCCTCCGCCGCGACGGCTTCGCGGGTCAGGACTCCGTGCCGCTCTAGGAGTACGGTGACGCGCGAGTGGAGTCGAGCTGTGGCCGCGGCCACGCCGATCCCGGCCGCTGCCCGGGCGCCTTCATCTACGTCCTCCAGCAGCGACCACCGCCCGACGGCCTCGGGCGGCCCCGTCTGCAGCCGGCCGGGCCGCGGCCGGCGTTCGCCGCTCGGGCGCCGCCAGCGGAGTGCCCGGAGTGGCGCGAACGTGTCGTTGGTGACCTCACCCGCCCACACGAGGTCCCAGAGCGCGTCGAGGATCTCGCGCTCGGGGGCGCCGCCGGCCGCCACTGCCAGCTCGCGGTAGAACGAGGCGCCCCGCACCCTGAGCCTCTCCCGGAGGCGATCGTGGATCCGGCCGTCGGGCGTCGCCGCCACGCCGGTGGCGAGATCCCGGAGTGCCTCTCGGCCGGGCCGGTACAGCACGATGCGGCCGTCGTCGCGGCCCAGGCTCCCCCGGCCCATCCAGGCCACTTCCCCCATCGCCCCGAGCTCGTCGAGCAATCGCGGCTGGTAGCCGGGGATCCGGGCCGGCAGGACGTCGCGCTCCAGGACCGACGCGGGAATCGGCACTCCCGAGAGCTGATCGACCACCTCCGCCAGCCGTTCGAGCGCCGCCTCGCTCCTGAGCGGGGACGGCGACACGCTCGGGTCGGCGCCACGGCCCGCGGCGCCACGGCCTGCGGCGTCCGCCCGGACACCCTGCCAGGCCGGCAGAAAGCGGGCCAGGACCACCTGCTCGACCGGCTCGACCTCGCGCCGCAGCCGGGCCAGCGACCGCCGCCGGAGCTGGCGCAGGACGTCCGGATCGCACCATTCGCGAGTGGTGCCGCCGGGCCGGAACTCACCGCGCAGGATGGTCCCGGCTTCGAGCAGATGCTCCAGCGCAACCTCGACCCGTTCGACGCGAACGCCCCAGCGCCGCCCAACCTCGGCTTCGTGGAACGGCCCATGGGATCGCGCCCAGCGCGCCACCAGGCCCGCGAGAGCGGCCTCCTCGCCGGACGCGGCCAGGAAGGCCGTGGGAACGCCAACCGGCAGCGCCACTCCGAGAGCGTCGCGGTATCTGCCGGCGTCCTCGATCGCGATCCAGCGCTCCTCGCTCTCGATTCGGATCGAGATGGCCCGTCGCGAGGACGCCAGCGCGGCCAGCCACTCGGTGGCAGCGGCCGGCTCCACGATCCGGGCCGCAACTTCCTCCACGGAAAGGTCGCCGAGCCTGCGGAGCATGTCGTGGAGCTGGTCCGGGTTGCGGGCCGCTCGTTCCGGCACCAGGCACTGGAGCGCCAGCTCGAGATCCGCGAGTGCCGACGGATCGATTAGATCGCGCAGCTCCTCCTGGCCGAGGAGCTCGCGCAGCAGCTCGCGGTCGAGCGCCAGCGCGCCGGCGCGCCGTTCCGCCAGCGGTGCGTCGCCTTCGTACATGTAGGCGGCGAGGTAGTCGAACAGGAGCGATCCGGCGAACGGCGACGCTGCTACCGTCTCCACCTCGCGGACTTCGATGTCCCGCCTGGACACGCCCGAGAGAACCTCGCGCAGCGCCGGCAGGTCGAACAGATCGGCCAGGCACTCGCGGTACGTCTCGACGATGATCGGGAAGGAGCCGTACCGGCTGGCGACGGCGAGCAGCCCGGCCGAACGCTGACGCTGCTGCCAGAGCGGCGTTCGCGAGCCCGGCCGCCGTCGCGGCAGAAGAAGGGCTCGGGCGGCGTTCTCGCGGAATCGGGCGGCAAACATCGCCGAGGACGCCAGCCTGCCGACGACCAGGTCTTCGACCTCCTCGGCCGAGGGGAACAGGAGATCGACGAGCGTCGTTCCATCCGCATGCCCGTCGCCGGAACCGTCGGTGCCATCCCGGCGGCCGAACATGTCGCCCTCGGGCAGCCGGATCGCCATCCCGTCGTCCGACCAGATCGTCTGGATGCCGAAGCCGAAGCGCTCTTCGAGCCGGGCTTCGATCGCCAGGCACCAGGGCGCGTGGACCCGCCCGCCGAACGGCGTCAGGATCACCAGCCGCCAGTCGCCCAGCTCGTCGCGGAAACGTTCCACCACGATGCGCCGGTCCGTGGGCAGGTGGCCCGCCATCTCGCGCTCTTCGTCGAGGTAGCCGATGACGTTGTCCGCCGCCAGATCGTCCAGGTCGTGGTGTTCGAGCAGCCGCCTGCGGGCCTTCGACCGCCCGGGCTCGCCGCGCGTCAGGTCCGATTCGAGCTCGCGGATGAACTGGCCGATTGCCCGGCCGAGCTCGATCGGCCGGCCCAGGCCGTCGCCGTGCCAGAAGGGGATCTTGCCGGGGATGCCGGGCGCGGGCGAGACCACGACCCGGTCCGGCCGGATCTCCTCGACTCGCCAGCTCGTGGCCCCGAGGGCGATCACCTCGCCGACGCGGCTCTCGTAGACCATCTCCTCGTCCAGCTCGCCGACTCGCCGCCCGGGAGTGCCCGCCTCGCCGACGAGGAACACGGGGTAGAGGCCGCGATCCGGGATCGTGCCGCCGCTCGTGACGGCCACGGTCCGGGCGTCGCGCCGGCCCTCGCCGCGGCCCGTTTCGCGATCCCAGACGACCCGAGCCTTCAGTTCGGCGAACTCGTCGGAGGGATAGGCACCGGCCAGCATGCCCAGCACGGCCTCGAAGGCGTCGCGCGTCAGGCTCTCGTACGGCGCGGCACGCCGGACAGTGTCGAAGAGATCGTCCGCCTGCCAGGCTTCGCGAACCGTCATCGCGACGAGCTGCTGGGCGAGAACGTCCAGCGGGTTGCGTGGCAGCTTCGTCTCTTCGATCGCGCCTTCGTGCATCCGGGCGGTCACGACGGCCGCCTCCAGGAGATCGCCTCGGAATTTGGGGAAGATGATCCCGCGGCTGGGCTCGCCGACCTGGTGGCCGGCCCGGCCGACGCGCTGGAGTCCGCTCGCCACGCTCGCCGGACTCTCCACCTGGATGACCAGATCCACGGCGCCCATGTCTATCCCGAGCTCGAGCGAGCTGGTGGCGACGATGGCCGGCAGCCGGCCGGCCTTGAGCGCCTCCTCGATCTGGACGCGCTGCTCGCGAGCCAGCGAGCCGTGGTGAGCCCGGACCAGCTCCTCGCCGGCGAGCTCGTTGAGCTTGTTGGCGAGCCGCTCCGCGAGTCGCCGGGAGTTGCAGAAGATAATCGTGGAGTGGTGCTCGCGGATCAGCTCCAGGATGCGGGGATGGATCGCGGGCCAGATGCTGTGGCGGGACTCGGGGTCGCCCGGCGCCGAAAGACCGACCGGACCGCCGAGGGCTTCCGCGCCGCCGGGTCCCTCGACTCCACCGGGCCGGGTCATGTCCTCCACCGGCACTCGAACGCTCAGCTCGAGTGGCTTGCGCGAGCCCGCGTCCACGATCGCGACGTCGCGGCTCTCCCCCGCTCTGCCCGGGCCCGCGCCGCCGAGGAAACGGGCGATCACCTCGACGGGTCGCTGCGTGGCCGACAGACCGATGCGCTGCGGAGGGCGGGCGGTCAGGCACTCCAGGCGCTCCAGGCTCAGGGCCAGGTGGGCGCCGCGCTTCGTGCCCGCGACGGCGTGAACCTCGTCCACGATCACGTGCTCGACGCCGCGCAGGATCTCCGCGGCCTGGCTCGTGAGGATCAGGTACAGCGACTCCGGCGTCGTGATCAGGATGTCCGGCGGGTTCCGGACCAGGTGGCGGCGCTCGTCGGCGGGAGTGTCGCCGGTGCGGACTCCCACCTCGATCTGGGGCGCGGGCTCGCCTCGGCGCTCGGCCGCGAACCTGATCCCGGCCAGCGGCGTCCGCAGGTTCCTCTCCACGTCGTAGATGAGGGCCTTGAGCGGCGAGATGTACAGGACGCGCACGGTGCCGGGCGCCGTCTTCGTGGGCGCGGGCCGCGGCTCGCGAGAGAGCCGGTCCAGGCACCACAGGAACGCGGCCAGAGTCTTGCCACTCCCCGTGGGGGCGTGGATCAGGGTGTGGCGCCCGGCCGCGATGCTCGCCCAACCCTGCGTCTGGGCCGGCGTCGGCGCCTCGAAGGCAGAACGGAACCACTCCGCCACGGCTGGGGAGAACGGAGCGAGCGGATCGGCGGCCGGACCTGCCGGGCCCCCGGACGTAGAGCGAGTCACGAGGCGCCAAGTATATTCGGCGGCGGCCAATTAGACCAGACGTTCACAGCCAAGGTTGCCTCGCGAGAGCAGATCGGAGGCCAGCTGGAGCCTATTCGTGGTGTGGTCGGAGAGGAGTCGCGACCACCGTCTCCAGGACGCCGTATGGCCGTGATCCGAGGCGGCCGCGCCATACGAATCCAGGGTGGATGAGCCGGCGCAGCGGCGAGCTCGTGAGGGACATGGGAATCTACTCGGCACGTACACCATCGCGCACTGAGGGAGAATGAGATGACCACTAGGGCGCGTGCGCGTGACGTGATCCGCGCAATCGTGGTCGCTGCTCTCTTGATCGGCGCAGTGATCGCCATCGGGTCCCCGCGTTCCCCAGCGCTGAAAGAACCGCCGCTGCTTGGTCCAATACACGCCTCCGGACAGCCGATACCGCCTATAGCCCCAGTTGCCCGGACTTCACGGGAGGTCTGCCCGGAGAGGCGAACTGGGGCGTCAAGCCGGCACCTTCTTCTTCATCGAGTGCGACCCCGGGAGTGAGCGCGGTTCCCTCCGGAGTTGTTGCGGCACACAGTCGGTGACCGAAGGACTCGACCTCCTGCGACCGGCGGCCGCGCGGTCCAACCGCCCCAGCCGTTCGGCTCAGGCGGCTCGACTTGCGGATTGCCTTGGCGTCTTCGTGCGCATGACAGGCTGCATACGCGCTGGCGTCTCGCCGCCCGCTCCGGCCGATTCATCCCCGCGGCTGATCTTGAACCGGGCGGTGGCGCCTTCGATCTCGCGAGCGATCCCCGTCAGCGCCGCGGCGGCGTCGTTGACCTCCTGGACCTGCTGACTCACTTCTTCGGTCGAGGAGGCGACGCGTTCGGCGGAAGCGGCGTTCTCCTCGCTGATCGCGGCGACGCTCTCCACAGTGGCGACGATCTCCCTCACGCCCGACGCGGCCGCCTCGGACTTTTCGAGATTGCCTTCGATCACCGACGAGACCTGGTCGATGGCGCCCGTCAGGTCGTCGAGGACACCCACGACCATGTTGTTGGCCTCGACCATCTCGGCCGCCTGCCGCTGCGTCACCTGCGCGGAAGAAACCAGCTCCTCGAGTGCCTGGCCCGAGCGCTGAGCCAGCGTCGAGCCCTCGTGGACCTTCTGCATGGCAGAGTCCATCGATTCGGCGGCGCGGCGGGCGCTTCCCTGGACGGTGGCGATGATCGAGCTGATCTCGCGAGTGGACAGGGCGGACTTCTCCGCGAGCTTGCGGACCTCGGCGGCGACGACGGCGAAGCCCTTGCCCTGCTCGCCGGCCCTGGCCGCCTCGATGGCGGCGTTCAGCGCGAGCAGATTCGTCTGTGCGGCGATGTCCTCGATGGTGCCGACGATGTCGCCGATCTTCTGGGCGTGATCGTTGGTCTCCTTGATGGTCGCGGCCGACGAATCGACCGCCGTCTGGATCCACTCCATCTGTCGGAGGGTCTCGCGGACCGCTTCGGTCCCGCGCTCCGCAGTTGCCTTGGCCTGTGCGGTCGCCGCGACCACGCCTTCCGAGCTGCCGCGGGCGACTTCGACCGCGCGTGAGATGTGCCCTGCCGCGGTCGAGAGGCTTTCCGCGGCGATGGCCTGGTCCCGAGCCCCCTGGGCGATCGCGTCCACCGAATCGGCGATCTGCTGGATGCTGAAGTTGGCCCGGCTGACCGCGGACGCTTCGGTGGTGGCGGTGGCGGCCATCTGCGAGACGCTTTCGGCGATGTTCCGCGTGGCGGCGCCCGACGATTCGGCCGACTCGACGAGGCCGGAGCTGACTTCCATGAGTCGCGCGGCTCGATGGCTGAGCGTGGACATCAGGCCGCGCAGGCTCGACGACTCGGCGTTGAAGCTGGCCACGGGTATGCCGCCGGCGACGACTCGGTTGATGCTCGCGACCACGCCGGTATCGATGATCGGCGTCGCGATGGCATCCCAGCCCTGCTGGGCCAGTGTCTCGATCGTCACCGCGCGGATGGCCGCTTCGAATGTGCGGGAAGGCTCGGGGACCATCCACTCGACCTCGGCGTTGTAGCCGCGGAGAGCGGCCGCGGCGGCCTCCAGACCGGCGCGAACGGAATTCCAGAACGGCGAATCTTCCAGGCCCAGGACAGCGATTCGGACCCGTCGCTCGGCGACCCTCATCGGCTTCGGCCGCCGGGCTGCCATGGCCTCCGACTCGATGGCGCCCTTGCCGGCCTGCCAGAACTGCCCCATGTTGTCGGCCGTGACCAGGTCCATGGCGGTCAGCAGCCGAGAGTTGGGCGGTTCCCATCCGGCGACGAGGTGGTTGAACAGGTGGATCACCGGATCGTATCCCTGCGCGAACGGATCCTGGCCAACCACCGCGGTGATCACGCGCTTCTGGACGTAGGGCATCACCTCGTCCACGAGATCGTGGCCCAGCAGCGTGAGCTTGCCGGCGAGGCCCGCGTCCGCCACCGCGCCGGCCACGCCGCCGGCGGAAATCGTCGCGTAGATCCCGGCGAGCCTGGGGTAGCGCTTGAGGAGGTCCGCGGTGACTCCGCGCATGAGCTGGAACTCGTAGGGGCTCTCGAAGGCACCCACGATCTCGATTTTGGGGTAGTTCGTGTGAATGACGGCCTCGAAGCCCTTGCGCCGCAGCTCCAGACCCGCGTGGGTCAGAGACCGGGTTATCACCAGGACCTGACCTTCACCGCGCAGCGCCTTTCCCATCTCCTCGCCGCAAATCTGGCCCTGAAGGTAGCCATCGGGACCGACATAGAAGAGACGGTCGCAGGGTTCATCGGTGACCGTGTTGAGCTGGGCGCCGCCTTCGGCAAGTCGCTCGGCGATGCTGTTGAGAGCGGTGCCGAGATCCCGCACCTGGCCAGAGGATGTGGCCGGGGTGCTGACCGCAGTGGTTTTGATCTGGATCCGATTGGTCAGATTGCCCTCGGCGATGCCGGTCAGCATGTCCGACAACGCGCTCACGTCTTCGGTCGCGAGCGATTGAGTGATCTTCGTGATCTCGACGAGAGGCCGGGCGACGGTCAGGTGGACGGCGAGCCAGCACGACCCGCCTCCGATGGCGATGCCGAAGGCGATGGGCAGGGCAAGTCCGCCCAGGGCGCCCTGTCCCGTAGCGACCAGAAGCGCCCCCAGGCCGATCCCGGCCAGTCCCAGCAACGCCGGTGCTTCGAGCGAGTGCCCGACCAGGACGGGCAGCCAGTCGGTCTTGCCGAGCCTGGCGACGCGGGCCTTCATCCCGGAACCTCCGAATTCCACCTTCGCGTTCCACCCGCCCGCGAGGCAGGCGCTAGCTCGCCTGGGCCGTATGGACGCGTGGCGGGGCGGCACCCCGCTGCCTCAGTTATCGGTGAAGTCGGGCCGGGCCAAAGGGACCGCAGGCGCCGGCAATGGAGACCCCGGAAATAGAAGAGACGGCGAGCCTTTCGGCCCGCCGTCTCCGGGTGCAGGGAGGGTTAATGGGACGGGGACTCCCTGCGAAGCTTTAGCTGTTCGGGTTATCCCAGGGCGTACTTGACGGCCGGGATCCGCTGGGTGATCGCGAGCTTGCTCACGACGGTGTCGAGAGCGTAGGCGCCGGCGCCGACGTAGGCGATGGTGGCCATGATCGCGAGGTACATGAACTGCTCGTTGAACGGGCCGTTGGCGAAGCTCCAGTTGGAGATGTAGAGCGTGGCCATGAGGATCACGCCCATGATCGCCGAGAAGCGGGTCGCCAGGCCGAGGACCAGCGCGGCGCCGACGGCGCACTCACCGAAGACGACGAGGGTGTCCACGATGGGCATCAGCGTCGCATTCTGGCCGAGGCTGACCCAGAAGCCGTGGGTCGGGTTGACGATCTGCGTGGCCGCGCTGCCAAGCCAGGCGCCACCGGTGGCGTGCTGCAGGTAGCCCGCGGCGGTGAAAGGCGTCCCGCTCGCCCACATGAAGAACTTGTCGAGGCCCGCGAACAGCATCCCCAGGCCTACGACGGCCCGCAGGAAGAAAATCCCGCGATCCTTGGTTGCCATTGTCTTTACTCCTGCACCTTTCGTTGCTGGCCGGTCCCTTTTCCGGGTCCGGCCCTTTGCTTCCGTGGTTCGAATATAGAGGTGCTTACTGTTTGGTCTGCGTGCCGTTGGTCCCAAAGGGCCCGGTCCGCTTGTCCCGAACCATTACTACGGTGGTAAGTACACAAATACGGCCCGTGGTGGGGCGGGTGGTGCCGGATCGGCGTTCGCGCCGGTATCGGCCTCTCGGGCAGCTCGATTCCGGGCCGCGGTCCGGCGGGCTCTAGCCCAGTCGCGCGCTCACGGCCGTGGCGGCGGCCGCAAGGCGGTAGCCGGAGGCTGGAGGCAGGTGGATCGCGCCGAAGGACCCGGGGTCCGTTGCCGCGACGCGCGGCGGAGACGGATGGATGGAGAAGCCGGCGCCGATGAGGAGCTTCTCGGCCACTCCCCGGCGCACCGCCCGGGGCAGCGGATCCATCGGATCGCGCTCGGCGATCGTGTGGAGTGCCACGACCGCCCGGCCGAGGCGGTCGCTCTCCCCGACGAGAGTGCGGAGCAACGCCGTGGCCACTCCCGCTCGGCGGTTCTGCGGGGCCACTCCGAGGGCGATCAGCTGGTCCACTCCATCGGCGTCGAGCCCATCGGCATCGGGCGCCGCCAGGGCGATTCCCACGAGCCACTCCCCGGAGACGGCGGCCACTCCCTTGCAGCCGGCCGAGAGCGCGGCCGCGAGAACGTCCCGGGCCGCCACGGGATCCGCCACCGAGACCACGCCTGCCGCGAGCCGCGACCTCTCGAGCAGCTCCCGGGTCAGCGGCATCACAGTGGGCTCGCCACTCCCGCCGCGGCCGCCGTTCTGAGCACGGCGCTCACGGCCGGGGGCGTTTCGCTCGTGCTCGATCGAGGCGTCCGAGACGTCTCGGCCGGAGCGGCGGATCTGGCCGCCATCGCCGCCGGCGCGCAGCGCGGCGCGTGCATGCAGCGTCGGCAGCGCCGTCGGCGTGCCGTTCAACAACACCGTGACCGGCACCGTACCCACCTCGACCCGGCGCAGGCTGCCGCGGTAGTACGCGCGCGTGT
>DAHXON010000055.1:803-24313 GCA_027364875.1 Chloroflexota bacterium | reverse complement strand
GTGATCGTGCCGGCCGCGGGCCACGCCGAGGCGCTTCTGGCGGGCGGCATCGAAGTTGCCCCGGCGGAGACGCTCGCGGACGCGGCCACTCTCTTGCGGGAGTCGCGGCGGGGGCGGCCGCGGACCAGTTCGCGGCGGGTGGAGCTGCTTCCCGATATGGGTGACGAAACCGGAAGCGAGCTCCAGGGGGACGCCGGTACGGCAACTCCGGATCTCGCCGAAGTCCGAGGCCAGCTGGAAGCCCGCCGTGCGCTCGAGATAGCCCTGGCCGGCGGCCACGGCCTGGTCATGATCGGCCCACCCGGATCGGGCAAGACGCTGCTTGCCCGGACGGTCCCGAGATTGCTGCCGCCGCTCGGCGACGCCGAGGCTCGGATGGCCACGATCATCGCCTCCGTCTCGGGCTCGCGGGTCCGCGGGCTTCTCCGAACACGGCCATTTCGGAGCCCTCACCACACCATCTCCTACGCGGGCATGGTCGGCGGCGGCCCGCACATGTCGCCTGGCGAGGTCACGCTCGCCAACGACGGGGTGCTGTTTCTCGACGAGCTGCCCGAGTTCGACCGGGCGACGCTCGAGGCCCTGAGGCAGCCGATGGAGGACGGACAGGTGGCGATCTCGCGAGTCGGCAAGGCGGCCGTGTTTCCGTCGCGGTTCCAGCTGATCGCGGCGATGAACCCGTGCCCGTGCGGCTACGCCGGAGGTGACGACGGCCGTTGCCGGTGCCCCGAAACCGCCATCCAGCGGTACGGAGGCCGCGTGTCCGGTCCGCTGCGCGATCGGGTGGATCTCTGGGTCCAGATGCCCAGGGTCAAGCCGGAGGAATACGTGGGCTCGGCCACGCCGGAGTGCTCGGAGGACGTCGCGGCTCGAATCGCGGCGGCTCGAGCGCTTCAGATGGAGAGTCGTGAGTGTCTGAACTCCCGTCTCGCCGGCAGAGCCCTGCGCTCGTCCTGCCGCCTCGGCCCTTCCGAGCAGCACCACGCCATACGCCTTGCCCAACTCGAAGGCTGGTCGGCCAGGGGCATGGAGAGGTTGCTGCGGGTCGCCCGGACTGTCGCCGACCTGGAGGCGTCTGAAGGCGTGGCGAAGCGGCACCTCGAGGAGGCGGCACGCTTCCGAACGCCCACCTCCGGAGAGCGCCTGAAGGCGGCGGTCTGATGCTGGGCGTGCAGAGCCTGGGCCCGGTCGCACCTTCACACCAGGACGCGGCACCGGTGCCAGATCCGCAGCCTTGCCGCGCAGCCCGTGAGCAGCGGCGTCACGTTGGGGCTGGGGACGGGGCCGCCGGTTCGCTCTCCGAGCGCGAAGCCTGGACGATCCTGTTGTCGGTTCCCGGCCTGGGTCCGGTCACCTTCTCGGCGCTTCTCGCCACTTTCGGGTCCGCCCGCCACGTCCTCGCAATCGGGGCGGAAGCGTCCGGCCCGGAGCGTCTCGTCGAGATGGCGGCCTCCACCGCGTCGGATGAGCGGACCGGCGTTTCGGCCTCGCTCGCCCGGCGGATCGTGGATGCCGTACAGACCGGGCCGCTGATCCTGGGGCGGCTCACGGAGCTCGGCCTGGAGGTCGTGACGCTCGAGGACCCGGACTACCCACGCCGTTTGCGTCTTATCGAGATGCCGCCGCCGCTGCTCTTCCTTCGCGGCCACCGGCAATCGCTCAACCGCGAGCACATGGTCGCCGTCGTGGGAACGCGCTGGCCCACGGACAAGGGCCGGCTCATCGCCGGGTGGATCGGCGGCGCGCTTGCGGGCTCGGGCGCCTCGGTCGTCTCGGGCATGGCCGTGGGCATCGACGGCGCCGCGCATGCCGCCGTCGTGGCCGAGGGAGGCCAGACAGTGGCGGTCCTCGGTGGCGGCCACGCAAGACTCTTCCCGCGAGCCCACGAGCGACTAGCCGACGCCATCGTGACTGCCGGCGGGGCGGTGGTGTCGGAGCTGTCGCCCGATACAGCCCCAACTCGCGGCACCTTTCCGAGGCGCAACAGGCTGGTGAGTGGCATGTCGGACGCCACGGTGGTCGTGGAGGCCGGCCGCCGGAGCGGCGCGCTCATCACCGCCGGCTGGGCGCTGGAGCAGGGGAGGGAGTGCTTCCTGGTCCCCGGGCCGCTCGACGCGCCGACGAGCGCGGGTTGCCTCGCCTTCCTGCGCGCGTTTCCCGGTCAGGCGCGGGCCATTTGCGGGATCCCCGAGCTGCTCGAAGACCTGGGTCTTGCGCCGGGCGCAGGAAAGGAGATCGGACCGGACGCTCCTTCGTCCGAGACTCGCGGCGCGGGGGTGTCCGCAATCCTGGCCTCCCTGAGTCCGCTGGAGCGGAGCCTCGCGGAGCATCTGTGCAAGGGTCCGGCCACGGCCGACGAACTGGCCCGGGCAACTTCGAGCGCGGCGGGCGCGATCCTGAGCGCCCTGACGTTGCTCGAGCTGCGGGGCCTGGTGAGCGGAGCGTACGGCCGCTACTCGCCCGCGGGCCCGCTCCTGAGGTCTGTCGGGAGGCGCGAGTCACGTTCGCGGTAGGGCTGCAAGGAGGGTGCGGGGACGTCTGTCATGGCCTAGGGAATGTTGCGAACAAGAGGTCAAATCTACGCCCGGGTCATTTGCCCAACCCATTTCGGCGGTGTTACCCTGCCGTCAAGAGAGCCAGGGACAGTGCTTCCCTACCGCCACAGGAGACTGCCGATTGCGGAAGATCGCTGCCGTAGCGCTAGCCCTGCCAGTCGTCGTGTTCATGTACCTGTCCAGGCTGGTACGTAGGACGCAAGACCCCACACAGCCGGCGGAACGGCAGGTCGACGATCGACCGATCCAGGTCCATCCGGCTCGGCCGGCGCATCGGGCTGATCAGGCTCGTCGGGCATCTCTCTTAGGATCGCTTCTCTCGCGCCGTCGCCTCGCCCTCGGCAAGTCCGGCGCCCTCCAGTTGTCGGCCGTGGGCGCGGCCGTCGTGATCGTCGTCGCGACCCTCCTCGTCGGGCTGCCCGTCAAGACCGCCGAGGCCGTGCCGCCGGAGACATTCGCCCCTCTCGCACCCCAGGCCAACGTCCTGCGCGACAACGCCAACCTGTCGCTGGACTCGCCGTTCCAGATTCAGTTCACCAAGCCGATGAACGAGAGCTCCGTCGAAGCGGCGATCTCGCTGACGCCCAGGGTCGACACATCCTTCCGGTGGGACGCGACGGACCAGACGCTCTCGCTTCTGCCCGCCTCGCACTGGGAGCCGAGCACCACCTACGTGCTGGACGTGGCCGGGACGGCGACCGACCAGGAGGGTCTCAACCTGGCCGAACCCATCCACAACTCATTCCAGACCGGCGACCTGACCGCGGGTCAGATCACCGCCACCGACGCGCTCAACGGCCAGGTTGCCCCCAACACTTCGTTCCAGGTCACGTTCACCAGGCCGGTCAAGCTCGCCACGGTCATGAGCCGGTTTGGCATCAATCCGCCGCTGGACGTGACCGTCTCGGGCGACGACCCGACCGACATGGCTTCCACGGTGTTCACGCTCACGCCCAAATCCGGGCTCGCCTCCGCCGCCGACTACACGGTCAGCTTCACGGACGGCGGCACGGACTCGTCGGGCGCAGCCCTCAAGCACGTGGACGACCTCAAGGTCACCACCATGGTCGGGCCCGAAGTCATCCGCTTCAGGCCCCAGGACGGGTCGCGGACCTACGACACGAACCAGCCGGTCTCCGTCCGCTTCAGCGTCCCGATGGACAAGGCCGCCACCGCGGCCGCGTTCACCGTCACAGTGAACGGCAAGGCCGTCTCGGGCAGCAAGTACTGGGCGGAGGGAGACACGGTCCTGGTGCTGACCCCGCGCTACTCGTTCAAGGTTGGGCAGACGGTGGTGGCCAAGGTGAGCACCGCGGCGCGATCCGCGGGTGGCATCCACCTGGACACGACCTCGACGGCGACCTTCACCGTGGCCAAGCCGACCGTCAGCGGTGTCGGTGGGGGCGGTGTGGCCACCGCGACGTCGCCGTGGTATCCGTCGGAGGTCTACTACTTCAACCTGATGAACTGCACCCGGGTGGGCAAGTGGGTCAACAACAGCGGCCAGTGCAGCACGGTGACCCGCCACACTCTGCCCGCTCAGGGCGCCCTCCGCCTCAACGCCACGATCTCGAACAAGGTGTCGCGGCCGTACGCCAAGTACATGGCGGACCGCAGGATCCTCGACCACTACGCCTATCACAACCCCCAGTGGCGGCTGTGCAACTGGGCGAAGCTCTGCGGGCCGTCGTGGGGCGAGAACATCGCCTCGCCGAGCACATCAGGCCACGGCGGCATGATCGCGGTGGAGCTCTTCTACCAGAACGAGTCCTGGTGCAGATGCGAGCACTACTACAACATCATGAATCCGTACTTCCACCAGGCCGGAGTGGGGGTCTGGGTGAGCAAGGGCGTGGTCCGAGTCGACATCGACTTCTACGGATGATGTCCAGCTTGGGCTGACGCGACAGGGGGCCGATAATCCGGACACGCCCAGCTGGCGCACGCTGGAATCCGCCGGGGACACCCGATGCTTCGAAACGCCGTCGTTCATCTCGCAAACGAGCAGCCTTTCATGGTCGATCTGCTCGTCCCGCCGACGCCCGCCGATTCGTGCCTCGTCTGCCGCAACATGCGGACGATGAGCGGCAAGAAGCCCGTCTGGGTGGACAACGCCGATTCGACGTTTCTCGTTCCCGTCTTCCAGATTCGCTTCGTCGAGATCCCGGCCACGTCGTACGCGGAGGCTGCGGCAGACGATGCGGCTGCCCCGGCCGCGGGTCGGACGGGGGAGACGATCGTGGACGAGAGTCTGCCGGGCGGCCTATCCGGAGGCACGGCCGACGCCGTCGATGCGGCGGTCTGGGGTTCGGAGCAGCCGCCCGACGGTCAGCCTGCCGGGTCGGACGAGGGTCTCGACGGCGATCTCCTGAGACGGATACGCGAAGCCTGAGATCGGCTCCGGTCGCCCCCCACACCTCGTGGGCCGGGGGCCTGCGCGCCCGATCGGCTCGGTCACGCCGGCCACCCTCACCGCTCGTCCGGGACCCAGTTCGGCCTGTCCGCGGGTCCGGCACAACTGACAGGTGAGTGGCTGATGCTAGACTCCCGCGGATGAGCGGCAACCTTGTGATCGTCGAATCGCCCGCAAAGGCGAAGACCATAGAGCGGTATCTCGGCCCCGGCTATACGGTCCTGGCCTCGTACGGCCACGTCCGCGACCTGCCCGAGAATCCCGGCAAGAACCAGCTTGGCGTGGACGTGGACCACGACTTCGCCCCCGTTTACGAGGTCGTGGCCGATCGCAAGAAGCAGCTCGCGGCCATCCAGAAGGCCGCTTCGAAAGCGGACCTGGTCTACCTCGCCACCGACCTCGACCGCGAAGGCGAGGCCATCGCCTGGCACGTGGCCGAGGCCGCGTCCCTCAAGCCGGAGCGGACCCGGCGCGTGACCTTCTCGGAGATCACCGCGTCGGCGATCAAGAAGGCGTTCTCGCAGCCCCGCTCCATCGATCAGAACCTGGTGGACGCCCAGCAGGCACGTCGCGTCGTGGATCGCCTGGTCGGCTATACGCTGAGTCCGCTGCTCTGGCGCAAGGTTCGGGCCGGGCTGTCGGCCGGACGCGTGCAATCGGTTGCCGTCCGCCTGGTGGTCGATCGTGAGCGCGAGATCCGCGCCTTCAAGGCCCGCGAGTACTGGAGCCTCAAGGCCGTCCTCGTGGCCCCGTCCGGCGAAACGTTCGAGGCCGAACTGGTCCGTATCTCCGGCAAGAAGCTCGAGATCGGCGATGGCACCACCGCCAACCGCCATGCGGATGCCCTGCGCGGCAGCCATCCGATCGTCACGGACGTTTCCGTCAAGAACGCAAGTCGAACCCCCGCGCCACCGTTCACCACCTCCAGCCTCCAGCAGGAAGCAAGCCGCAAGCTCGGCTTCTCGCCCAAGCGGACCATGTCGGCCGCGCAGCGCCTGTACGAGGGCATGGAAACCGACGAAGGCCAGGTCGGACTCATCACCTACATGCGAACCGACTCGGTCGCGCTTTCCGCGGAGGCGATGGCGGAGGCGGCGACGGTGATCGTGGACCGGTTCGGGCCCGAGTACGCCATGCCCAAGGGCCGCTCCTTCCAGACAAAGACGCGAAACGCCCAGGAGGCTCACGAGGCCATCCGGCCAACCTCATTCACCCGTGACCCCGAAGCCGTGTCGCGGCGCCTGGGCAACGACGAAGCCAGGCTCTACCGCCTGATCTGGCAGCGGGCAATCGCCAGCCAGATGGCCGCCAAGGAGCAGGAGACGACGACGGTCGATCTCCGGGCCGAGGCATCGGGTGCCGGCGCGGACGCCTACGACCTGCGCGCCAACGCGACCCGGACCACGTTCGACGGTTTCTCGCGCGTCTACACCGAAGGCCAGGACGACGCGGAAGAGGAAGCCGAATGCCGCCTGCCGGCGCTGGGCAAAGGCGACGTCACGTCCGTTGACGGGGTCACGCCAACGCAGCACTTCACCGAGCCGCCCCCGCGCTACACGGAAGCGACCCTGATCAAGGCTCTCGAGGAGCACGGCATCGGCCGGCCGTCCACCTACGCCGCGACGATCTCCACCATCGTCGACCGCGGCTACGTTCGGGTCCAGGCGCGGCGGCTCTACCCAGAGATCGTCGGCGAGGTCGTGACGGACCTGCTCGTCTGCCACTTCGGGGAGTTCGTGGACCTGGAGTTCACGGCCCGCATGGAGGACGAGCTCGACGAGGTCGCCAGCGGCAAGCGCGAGTGGGTGCCGGTCGTTCGGGAGTTCTACACGCCTTTCCGCACGCGGATCGACGAGAAGACCAAGGAGCTCAAGCGAGCCGATTTCACCACGCGGCCCTCGGACGAGGTTTGCTCCCAGGGCCATCCGATGGTCATCCGCCTGGGCCGCTACGGCGAGTTCCTCGCTTGCTCGCACTATCCCGAGCACAAGGAGACGCGCGAGCTACCGACCCCGGCCGGCGACGGAACGGCGCCCGCGTCCGCGGACGGCGCCGACGGCTCGGACGGCACGGCGCCCGCTCAGTCGGCGCCGGTCGAGGCCTGCCCCAAGTGCGGCGAGACCGACGGTGGCGTCCTCGTCCAGCGACGCGGCCGATTCGGCCCGTTCATGGGCTGCTCCCGCTACCCGGACTGCGACTACATCAAGAAAGACGGCCCACCACCGCCACCACCGCTCGCCTTCGAGGCAATCTGCCCGCTCTGCAAGCAGGGCCATCTGGTGACCCGCCGGGCGCGCCGGACCGGATCCCTGTTCTGGGGCTGCTCGCGGTATCCAACCTGCCGCTTCACGACCTCGCACGAGCCTGTCGGCGCGATCCACGAGCTGGACGAAGGCCCGATCGCCCGAGCCGGAGATGCGGGCATCTGCCTGGTCTGCGGCGCGCCGGTCGAGCTCGAAGGCGTCGTGGATCTCGTCGGAAAGCGGCTCGCCGGCGGCGAACCGAACCCGGAGGCGCTGGCCAAGCCGAGCGGTCGTTCACGCAGCGGGGCCGCGCCGAGGAGCGCGAGCAGCCGAACGACGGGACGGACGCGGCGCACCACGGCCGCCCCGGCTACCGGGCGGCGCCGGACGGCCACGAGCCGCCGCGAGGGATGACATCGGGGCCCGGTGACCCAGCGGCGGACCGGGGCTCCGGTTCTGGGACCACCCGGCCGGCCGATGACGTCGCTCGCCGCTTCCTCGAAGCCCTGGAGGCGCGCGGCTCTTCTCCGAACACGATCCGCTCGTATCAGACCTCGCTGGAGGTCTACCTCGGCTGGCTCGAGAGCCACAAGCTGGACTGGCGCGAGCCTTCGCGGGCGTCGCTGCGAGCGTACCTGGCCGAGCTCGGCGAGGGGCGCGGCAAGCGGACCGTCGCCCAGCGCCTTGCCGCGCTTCGCTCGTTCTACAAATTCACCACGCGGCAGGGCATGACCGCGGGCAATCCGATGGCGGCGCTGGCGAGCCCGAAGCTCCCCAGACGGCTGCCCAGGGTCCTCACGGTGGCGCAGACCGAGCAACTGATCCGGACCGCGGCGACCGGCGAGACGCGACCGGACCACGCCACTGAGCCGCCAGGAGCCACCGGCTCGGGCGAGCCGCGCGAGGAAGGCCAGGCCGGCGAGCTCGTGGGGCCGGTCAAGCAGGCGATCCATCTCCGCAACGTCGCTCTGGTCGAGACCGCCTACGCCGCCGGTCTCCGGATCAGCGAGCTGGCGTCATTGGGAATGTCGAACGTGGACCTCAAGCGAGGCGAAGTCCGCGTGCTGGGCAAGGGCCGCAAGGAGCGAGTCTCGCTGCTGGGCCGGCCCGCCCGTCGAGCCATCGCGCAGTACGTGGACGAGGGCCGGCCCGTGCTGGCGGCCGGCACGAACGGACCGGATCCCGGAGTGCTATTCCTCAACGCGCGCGGCGGCCCGCTGAGCGTTCGCGGGCTGCGATACGTTCTCGATCGGCTCCGGCTTGCGGCCGGACTGCCCGAGGGCGTCAGCCCTCACACCCTGCGCCACAGCTTCGCCACGCACATGCTCGACGGAGGGGCGGACCTGCGAGTAGTGCAGGAGCTGCTCGGTCACGAGAGCCTGGCCACGACCCAGCTGTACACCCACGTTTCGCCGGGCCGGCTCCGGGCCGCGTACACTGCCTCTCATCCGCGAGCGAAGGCCCATCTGCCGGGCGGCGCGGCTGGATCGGACGCACCCTCGGATACTTCCGATGATCGCGGACACGGTTTGGGTGACTGACCGGCGGGCGACAAATGGGCGGCCATGGCGAGCCATCGGCGACCCTCTGGCGACCTCGAACCGGATCGAAACTCGCGTGGACGCGGAGGCGTCCCAAGGCGGCCATTCCGTTAGCTGCGCGGCCCTCGCGCCAAAATGAACTGGAGGTAGCGGCCCGCGTGCGTGGAGTCAGGATCAAACAGGCGCGCCGCAGAGACGATGAGCGGCAGGCCGGCGCCGTCCTCGATCTGAACCCGGGCGTGAAGGCTTGGGACGCCTTCGTGGCTCGAAACACGCCCGGTTCGTATCTCCAGACGAGTGCCTGGGCCGAGGTCAAGGCGGCCAACGGCTGGGCGCCGCTGCGGTTCATGGGCTCGGTGCGAGCGGAGCCTGTCGCCGAGGCGATCCTCGACGCGCAGGAGCCGAGTCTCACCGATGCCGAGGTGGCCGACGAGGGTCTCGAGGACGCCGCCGAGGCGAAAGGCCCGGATCAGTCGGCGAGCGGCTTCGGATGCCAGCTCCTGGTGCGCAAGCCCCGCGTGTTCCCGTGGGCCTTCGCGTACGCGCCTCGCGGTCCGGTCTGCGAGAAATGGGATTCGGCAAGCGTCCTGGCCTTCACCGCCGGGCTGCGGCAGGCCATCGCGACCGTCCCGAACAAGGTTTCGCATGTCCGAATCGAGCCCGAGATAGAGCTCGGCGGCCCCTGGGACGTGGACGGCGAGTTGCGCCACGCGCTGCGGTCCGGTGGCTGGCGTCCGGGAACGCCCATCCAGCCGCCACGCACTCGTCAGATCGACCTTTCCGCTGACGAGACCGCCCTGTGGGGAGATCTTCGCAAGAAGTGGCGCCAGTACGTCAACAAGGCCCGGCGCGACGGCGTCCGAATCGTGGACGCGGGCCTGGAGCGGCTGCCCGAGTTCTACTCGATCTATCAGCAGACGGCGAAGCGGGCCGGGTTCGTCATCCGCACCTACGAGTCGTACGTGGGTGTCTGGAACGCTTTCTACAAGCTGGGCATGTGCCGCCTGCTCATCGCCGAAGCTCCCGACGGCACCCCTGTCGCGACCCTGTTCCTGCTGCGCGTCGGCGATCGCGTCGTGGAGCCGTACGGCGGCATGACCGAGTTCGGGGCGGAGAGCCGGGCCAACTACCTCCTGAAGTGGGAGGCAATCCGGTCGTCCCGGGAGCAGGGCGCCGCGAGCTACGACATGTGGGGCATCTCCCACGAGGGCATCGAGCACTTCAAGGCCGGTTTCGGCGGCCGCGAGATCAATTACGTCGGGGCATGGGATCTCGTGATCGATCCGGCCGGGCGGTTCCTCTTCGACTCGGCACAGGTGATGCAGGACCGCGTCGGCGCCTGGCGCCACGGCATCCTGAAGGTTCGCGGACGACCCCACGGTCCTGCCCGGGACAAGGCCGAGTGAGTCGGCTCGACGGTCGGCCTTCGATCGAGACTGGCGTCGGCGCAGCCGGCGAGTCGATGCCGGCCCGTCCGCTGGGCCTGCTCATGGAGCGCCTCCGTTCGGCGGGCCGACTCCTCCCAGTCGTCGCCCCGGCTGGCGCCACCGTGGAAGACACAGCCCGAATCGCGATCTCGTCCATCGCCTACGACTCGCGGAAGGTCCGGGACGGTACGCTGTTCGCGGCCGTCCTCGGCGAGCACGTGGACGGTCACGACTTCCTGGCCGCGGTAGCTCGGGCGAACGCCGCCGCCGCCATCGTGGAGCGTTTCGCGCCCGACGCTCCCATTGCCCAGCTCGTGGTGCCCGACTCGCGGCTCGCCCTGGCGATCGCTTCGGCCTGGTGGTTCGAGGATCCGAGCCTTCGGCTCGGCGTCGTCGGCGTGACCGGCACCGACGGCAAGACGACCACGTCCTTCCTCGCGGCCGCGGTGCTGGAAGCGGCCGGTATCTCCACGGGTTTGATCACAACCGCGGCCGTCAAGGTCGGCAGCGAGCTGGTCGCAAATGCGGAGCACGTCACCACGCCCCAGGCGCCCGAGCTTCAGGGGCGGCTTCGCGAGATGGTCGCGGCGGGCAACGACGCGGCGATCGTCGAGACCACGTCGCACGGGCTGGCCCTCCACCGAGTGGCGGAGATCGCCTACGACGTGGCCATCTTCACCAACCTGAGCCACGAGCATCTGGAGCTCCACGGGACCTTCGAGGCGTACCGCGGGGCCAAGCTGAGCCTCTTCTCGGGGCTGGGCCGCGGTCCGTCCGGATGCGGTCTCGCCAAAGCGCTCGCGCGGCCGTGGCCTCGTGCCGCGATCGTCAACGCGGACGACGCCGCCGCGCCGCTGTTCGCCGGGGCGGCCCAGGCCGCCGGCGCCCGCGTCCTGACGTACGGGGAGACCGCCGCCGCGGACGTCAGGGCTTCGAACGTCCGAGACGACGTCCGCGGCCTGGCCGTCGACGTAGCTACTCCCCGGTGGCATGGGCGCGTAGACCTCAGGTTGGCCGGCAGGTTAAACGTGGGCAACGCGCTCGCGGCGATCGGGCTCGGCGAGGCCCTCGGTCTCCCCGGGGAGGCAATCGTGGCCGGCCTCCAGGGAGTTGCCGGCGTGCCCGGGCGGATGGAGCGCATCGATCTCGGCCAGCCGTTCGGGGTCGTGGTGGACTACGCGCACTCGCCGGCGGCCCTCGAGAAGGTTCTGGACGTGCTGGCGCCTGCCGTGGGCCCCGGCGCGGGATTGATCGCGGTGTTCGGCTCGGCCGGAGAGCGGGACGTCCAGAAGCGGCCCCTCATGGGCCGGATCGCCGGCGAGCGTTGCCGGCTCGTGATCGTCACCGACGAAGACCCCCGCGGCGAGGATCCGCAGGCGATCCTGCAAGAGATTGCCAAGGGCGCGGAGCAGGCCGGCAAGACGCCGGGTCTGGATCTGCTGTGCATTCAGGATCGTTCTCGGGCGATCACCCAGGCATTCGCCATGGCGCGGCCGGGTGATGTCGTTCTGCTCGCCGGAAAAGGTCACGAACAGTCGATAATCACCGCCATGGGCGCAGTCCCGTGGAACGAAAGAGCCCAGGCGATCCGTGCCCTCGAGGGCCTTGGCTTCACGAGCGAACGAGAAGAACCCCCGCCGCAAGCTGGAGAACAGCTCTGATGCGATCTTGCTTGATCCAGGTTCTGATCCTCATCGCGGTTGTCTTCGCCCTGTTGTGGTTCGGACTGCCGCTCGGAGCGAGCTGGCTGGCCACCAACGCCCTCAACGCGAGCGGTTTCAGCGGGACGAACACGAAGGTCGACGTGTCCTCGAATCCGCCACCCGTGCTGCTGACCGGCCATGCCGACAGCATCCACCTGACCTCCACGCAGGCGAGCGTCGGGGACCTGCATGCCAGCACGATCGACTTCACCCTCGGCGACGTGTCGCTTCTCGATCGCACGGTTGGGACCATCGACGGAAGTCTGACCGGCGTGAAGGTGCCGGCACCCGATGGCAAGCCGGTGGTGGTAGATACGGCGAGCGTCAAGGGCGAGGCATCGAACGCCCAGGCGACTCTCAAGCTCGCGAGGAGCCAGGTCGAAACGCTCGCCGCCCAGCAGCTCAAGTCTCAGACGGGGATCAGTGGCACGGTCACGCTAGCCGCTCCGAACAAGCTGACGATCAAAGTCGGCGGGCAATCGCAGCCGGGAACCCTCGTCGTGAAGAACGGCGAGCTCGATCTGGTGCCCGACAGCTCGGGTCTGCCCACCGCGACGCTTCTCAAATCGGGCGACGGCAACCCGTTCACCCTGCAGTCGGTCACGATCGTCGGGGACGTCGTGACCCTCACCGGCGTGATCGACGTGGAGACGCTTCTGGGCCTGTAGCGCCTGCGGCAGATCGCGGCAGCACGGCGACGCGGTGGGGTTCCGCCCGGGTGCGGCGCGGCGGAGCCCAACGGGGCCTGACAGAGCCCTCGATCCGCCTGCCGGGCCAGACTCCGTGCCGCACGACCCAAGACCGGCGTCCATCGGTCCGGCCCAGGATCGTTGACTGGTAGACTCGATTCGATGTCAGTCGAACCCCATCTTCCGAAAGAAACAGAGGGGGCCCCAAGGCGCACCGGCCGTTTGCCGCTCGCCGAGCGTCTCAGGCTGGGCCTGACGGTCCTGCCCAGCCCGGAGAGCCGCTTCCGCAAGCTTCGCGAAACCGTGGCGAGCCACTACCCGCAGGCCGACCTGGAGCCGATGAGGCGGGCTTTCGAGCTGGCCTCGCAGGCCCATCACGGCCAGAGCCGGGTGACCGGCGAGCCGTACATCACCCACCCTCTGGCCGCGGCCCAGATCCTCGCCGAGCTGGGGATCGACCCGATCGCGGTCACCGCGGCGATCCTCCACGACGTCCCCGAGGACACCGACTTCGCCCTCGGCGACCTCGAGGAGAAGTTCGGGCCGGAGGTGGCGCAGCTCGTGGACGGCGTGACCAAGCTGTCCAAGTTCAGCACCCACAGCCATGAGGAGCAGCAGGCCGAGAACATCCGGAAGATGTTCCTGGCGATGGCGGACGACATCCGCGTCGTGCTCATCAAGCTCGCCGACCGCCTCCACAACATGCGTACCCTGTACGCGCTGCCCGTCGAGAAGCAGACACGCATCGCCAGCCAGACCCTCGAGATCTACGCGCCGCTGGCCGAGAGACTCGGGATCTGGAGCGTCAAGTGGGAGCTCGAGGACCTCTCGTTCAAGACCCTTGAGCCGGAGAGATATCGCGAGCTGGCCCGCATGCTCGACACCCGGCGCAAAGGCCGCGAGGCATTCATCCGCCGGGCCATCGAGACGCTCCGCCCCGAGCTCGCACGCGCGGGCATCGAGGCGGACCTGACCGGGCGACCCAAGCACCTCTACAGCATCTGGAAGAAGATGCAGCGCAAGAGCGCGGATCTGGGCGAGATCTACGACGTCTACGCCATCCGCGTCCTCGTCGACGAGGTCAAGGACTGCTACGCCGCTCTCGGCGTCGTCCATTCGCTGTGGCGCCCGATCCCCAACCAGTTCGACGACTACATTGCCGTCCCCAAGCCGAACCTGTACCAGAGCCTCCACACCGCGGTCATGTCCGTCGACGGCCAACCACTCGAGATCCAGATCCGGACCCACGCCATGCACAACGTCAGCGAGGTCGGAATCGCCGCCCACTGGCGCTACAAGGAAGGCTCGCGGGCGGATCGCGAGTACGACCAGAAGCTCGCCTGGTTGCGCCAGGTCATGGACTGGCAGCGCGACGTCAGTGACGCGACGGAATTCGTCGAAGGCGTAAAGCTCGATCTGTTCCAGGACCAGGTCTTCGTCTTCACGCCGAAGGGAGAGGTCAAGGACCTGCCCGCGGGTGCGACGCCGCTGGACTTCGCCTACCGGATCCACACCGACGTCGGCCACCGTTGCATCGGCGCCAAGATCAACAACCGGCTGGTGCCGCTGGACTACCGGCTCAAGAACGGCGACATAGTCGAGATCGTCACTACCAAGGGAGAGCACGGCCCTTCTCGCGACTGGCTCAACGTCGTCCGAACGAGCCACGCCAAAGAGAAGATCCGGCAGTGGTTCAAGCGCCAGGAGCGTGACGAGAACATCACGCACGGCAAGGAGTCGCTGGAGCGGGAGCTCCGCCGTCTCGCCCGAACGAACCTGGGCGCCGTGGGCCAGGAGCGGATCCTCGAGATCGCCCGGGCGTACAACTTCGACACGCTCGACGACTTCTATGCCGCGGTCGGCTACGGCGCGGTGGGCGCCCAGCAGGTCGTAACCCGGCTCGGCGTGGTGGATGACGCCCAGCTCGCCCTTCCGCCGACGGCGCCCCCACCCACGCCGTCACGGCAAGGGGGAGTGCGGGTCAAGGGAGTAGGGGACCTGCTGATTCGGTTCGGCAAGTGCTGCCACCCGATTCCGGGCGACCCGATCATCGGCTTCATAACCCGCGGCAAGGGCGTGACGGTCCATCTCCGGAACTGCCAGACGATCATGGGCGAGAAGGAGACCGCGCGGCTCATCGACGTGGAATGGGAAGAAGCCCCTCAGCAAACCTACCCGATCTCGATCCGCCTGGAGGCCTACGACCGGCAGGGTCTGCTCGCGGACATCAGCCAGATCGTGGCCGACGCCCGCGTGAGCATCGTGGCGGCGAACGTCGCGGTTTCGCCGGATCGAACCGCCAGCGTGCGGGCCACGCTCGAGGTCGCCTCTGTCGCCCAGCTGGCGCGGGTCATGAGCAAGCTCGAGCAGCTCAAGGACGTCATCTCGGTCCAGCGCGACCTGGGCTGACGTTGCTCGACCGAGGTCGCGGCGACGTCGCGCTCCGGCGGCGGTCCCCGCGGATCAGCGGCCCAGATGCAGCATGCGCAGGACTCGAGACCGCCGGCTTCGTCGCGTGGCGGCCAGTCGCTGGCGGGCGGCGATGACGTCCTCGAGAGCGTGAGCGTCTTCGGCCGCCGCCTCTGCCTGGTTGTCCTGGTTTGCCTGCGCCAGACTGGGCTTTGCCCACACCGAAGTCAGGCCGATCTTGTTCACGAAACCTGGCCCTCCTCGCCCGCAGCCGGGCGATCGACGTGCTCTGGGACGCGTGCTTCCACTATAGTCAGCGTGGTTCGGTTCCGTCGAGGGCGCGCCGGTAGCTGCTGTCGGTCGCCGTGGGCTTCAAGGAGGTTTTCGCGTGTCTGACGAACTCATCTTCCCCGAGGGGATCAACTCGGACACCCTCAAGAAGCTGTTCGAGGACGCGTACATGGATGTCTCCGTGGACACGGACGGCGACTTGATCGTCAAGGACAACTACCGCTGCTACCTGCGCCCCGACCCGGACGGCCGGCTGATCTCCATCTACGCGATCTTCGGCGCGAACCCGGCGGCGGTCGACCAGGACAAGCTCGCGTACATCAACAAGGTCAACGACCAGGTCAAGCTGATTCGCGCGTCCGTCTCGGCCAACGGCAAGTTCTTCTACGACTACTACCTGTCGGTCGAGGGCGGCATCTCCCGGCGCTCGATCGTTATGGCCGTCCGCCGCTTCTTCTCCTGCCTCGGCTCGGCCCTCCGCGAGGACACCGCCAACGTCGTAGCCTGAACCTCGGCGCCGTTTGAGGCAGCGACCCCGCCGGCTCGGGGGAGTCGGCGGAAGGTGTCCGCCGCCCGCTAGACTTTCGGGCATGCCGTCATTTCGAGCCCCAAGAGGCACCCGCGACCTGCTTCCGGAAACACGCGCCGGCCTGAGCCGGCTGGAATCGCTCGCCCGTTCGCTGGCCGCCCGGTACGGCTACCGCGAGCTGGAGATACCGCTCTTCGAGCAGACCGCCGTGTTCGAACGCGGGATCGGCGAGGCCACGGACGTGGTCGAGAAGGAGCTGTTCCGGCTGGCGCCGCGAAGCGAGGAGGCCGAGTCCTGGGCGCTCCGGCCTGAGGCGACGGCGGGGGTGGTCCGTGCCTACGTCCAGCACGGCATGCAGACCTGGCCGCAGCCGGTCAAGTTCAGCGTCGTCGGGCCGATGTTCCGCTACGACCGCCCTCAGGCGGGCCGATACCGACAGTTCTGGCAGTGGGACGTCGAGGCAATCGGCGACCCGGGGCCGGGAGTGGACGCGGAGGTCATCGAGCTGGGACGCCGCTTCTACGTGGAGGCCGGCGTTCCGGGCGTCCAGGTGCTGGTCAATTCCATCGGAGATTCGGTCTGCAGGCCGGTCTACCTGGACAGACTGAAGGAGTACTTCGGCCGGCACGAAGCCGCCCTGCCGGAGCTCGAGCTGCGGCGACTCCAGGTGAACCCGCTGCGCCTGCTCGACTCGAAGGACCCCGCGATGGCCGCGCTCGTCGCGGCCGCGCCGAGGATCACCGAAAGCCTGTGCGAGGCGTGCGCCACGCATTTCGAGGCGGTCCGCGCCCACCTCGACGCGCTCGGAGTCGCGTACCGCGTGGAGCCGACGCTCGTCCGTGGCCTGGACTACTACTCCCGAACGGCCTTCGAGTACTACAGGAGCGGAGCCGAGGGGCAGCAACAGGCACTCGGCGGTGGCGGTCGATACGACGGTCTCGTGGAGCTGCTCGGCGGCCGGCACACGCCCGCGATCGGCTTCGCCCTGGGCCTTGACCGCGTCCTCCTGGCCCTGGAGGAAGTCGGTGCCGAAGTTGCGCGTGAGACGCCGCCGCTGGCGTTCGTAGTCGGCGCGGATCCCGCGGATACGGCGGCGCGGCTACGGGTCGCGGCCATGCTGCGCGCCGAGGGGCTCTCGGTTCGGGTGGAGCTTGTGCCGCGGAAGCTCGGCCGCCAGCTCGAGTCGGCGTCGCGGGAGCACGCTCACTTCGCGATCATCATCGGCGACGAGCTGACCGACGGGAACGTCCAGCTCAAGGACCTCGAGGCGGGCACTCAGCGGCTGGTTCCGCTGACGGAGCTGGCGAAGGACCTGGCGCGGGCGGCGAAGAGCCACCATCACGGCTGACATGGGGGGATGGTCGCCCGGGAAGGGCCCGCTGCCGCGAGCGCTGGTCTTCCGCCCGCATCCGGTACGATGCGTGCCATGACTGAGCCGACCCGGACGCCGACTTCCGCCCAAGCAGCCTTCAGCCTCGCGACGCCGTATCGCGACGTCACTTGCGGAGAGCTGCGTGCCGACGACGTCGACCGTGAGGTCCGGATCGCGGGCTGGGTTCACCGGCGGCGAGAGCACGGCGGGCTCACCTTCATCGACCTTCGGGACCGCCACGGCCTGACCCAGGTCGTCGTCAACGAGGCGGACGCCCCCGCCGCGGCGGAGCTTGCGTCGAGGGTTCGAAACGAATTCGTCCTCGCGGTCACGGGCAAGGTCCATCATCGTCTGCCGGGCACCACGAACAGCAAGCTCCCGACCGGCGAGATCGAGGTCCAGGCATCCTCGATCGAAGTGCTGTCCGAGGCGAATACGCCGCCCTTCTACATCAACGAGCCCGACGCGCCGGTGGACGAGAGTCTCCGCCTCCGCTATCGGTATCTCGACATCCGGCGCAAGCCGATGCTCGACCGGCTGCTGCTTCGCTCCGCGCTCGTGAAAGCCGTTCGCGACGCTCACCACAGGGCCGGCTTCGTGGAGATAGAGACGCCCATCCTCATCAAGTCCACGCCGGAGGGCGCCCGCGACTTCATCGTCCCCAGCCGCCTCCAGCCGGGGAGCATCTACGCGCTGCCGCAGAGCCCCCAGCAGCTCAAGCAGCTGCTCATGGTCTCGGGCATGGATCGATACTTCCAGATCGCCCGCTGCTTCCGCGACGAGGACCTGCGCGGCGACCGGCAGCCCGAGTTCACCCAGCTGGACCTCGAGATGAGCTTCGTGGACGAGCAGCGGGTCATGGACTTCGTCGAGGCCATGATCGTCGAGGTCAGCCAGGCCGTCGTACCGGACCGGCCGATCCAGCAGCTGCCATTTCCTCGGATCGACTACCACGACGCGATCGAGCGCTACGGCTCCGACAAGCCGGACCTGCGCTTTGGGATGGAGCTGGTGGACCTCGCCCCGGCCTTGCTCGGCGGGGCCGCCAGCGGCGAGGCCGGAAGCGGCGAGCCCGGAACAGGCTTCCACGTGTTCGACGAGGTGCTGGCCGCCGGAGGACGCGTGAAGGCCATCGCCGCCCCGGGAATGGCAGGCGCGAGCCGTTCTCAGATCGACGAGCTGACCCAGTTCGTCCGGCGGTACGGCGCGAAGGGCCTGGCTCACGTGTCCGTAGCCGCCGACGGCACCGTCCACTCGCCGATCGGGAAGTTCCTCGGCGAGGAACGTGTCGCGGCCGCGGTCGCCGCCGTCGGGGCCGGGCCGGGCGACCTGGTCCTCATCGTCGCGGACGCCAACGCAGAGACCGTCGCGGACGTGCTCGGGCGGCTCCGCCAGGAGCTCGGGCTCCGGCTCGGTCTGGCCGACCCCAACGTCCTTGCGTATTGCTGGGTCTTCCACTTCCCGATGTACCAGTGGGACGAAGAGCTCCAACGCTGGGATGCCACCCACAACCCGTTCAGCGGCGTGGTCCCGGAGGACGAGAAGCTTCTCGTTACGGCCGCCGGCGATCCCCACAATGTTTCCCATGAGGATCCCGCGGGCCGGGCACGGGCCATGCAGTACGACATCGCTCTCAACGGCTGGGAGCTCGGCGGGGGCTCCGTCCGAATTCACAAGCGAGATCTGCTCGAGCGCAGCTTCGCTCTACAGGGCTACAGCTACGAGCAGATGCACGAGCGCTTCGGCGCGATCCTGGAAGCGTTCGACTTCGGTGCGCCCCCGCATGGCGGCATAGCCATGGGCATCGACCGCTGGGCTGCCCTTTTCTCGTACCAGACCAACATTCGCGAGGTCATGGCCTTCCCCAAGACCCAGTCCGGGACGGACCTCATGCTGGGCGCCCCATCGGAACCGGAGGCGGACCAGTTCAAGGAGCTGGGTCTGGCCTTCGTTGGTCTGGAGTCACCCGGCCAATAGGACGAATCGGCCAGCCCCAAGTCCTCCGCGACGTGTCAGTGTCTGCCTGAACCCGCGGTTTCATCCTGGCGTGCCCCTGGGGTAGGGGCGGAGGGCGGTCGATGTCGGAGAACCTGGCCCGGTGCAGACGCTGTCACGACGTGTTCGACGCCGAGGAAGGCATCTGCCCGCGTTGCGGCACGCCCTGGCAGTCCATTGCCGCGCCTCCGCCACCCGAAGAAGGCACGTACGTAGACCGCTACCGCGGGACGGAGTACGCCGAGCCTGAGCCGGTCCAGCAGGTCATGGCCGGACCGGGCATCACGCCGGCGACCAAGGCGATCATCGGCATCGGTGTCGGGATGCTGTCTATTGCGGTGGTGGTCGGAGTGGCGCTCGCCGCGGGCGCCTTCACTCCCAAGCCGAACTACGAGCCGGTGATCGTCAGCATCGCGCCGGTGACTCCGCCCCCTCCGACACCGACGCCTCAGCCCGAAACGGCGATGGCGTTGCTGGCTATCAACGACCCGAATCTCAACGCGCACATCGTCATCCAGAGCCGGGTCGACGAGGATTCCGTCATCTCGGGGCACCCGTTCTCGGTCGTGGTCACCATGGATTGCCAGGTCTCCAACGGTGAAGAAAGCGCGATCCTGACGCAGGGCGGGAAGACCCAGGAGCTCCGTTTCGTCGACGGCAAGGTGTTCTTGCGAATCCTTCCGAGCACAAAGTGGGCGGCCACGCCCGTCGTCTCGTCGTGGGCGGCCGTCCTGCCGCTGTTCAACCTCACGACGCCCAGGATGATCGACTTCGTCGGCCTGGAGTCGCGCGATGGCCAGCAGGCCTACCACTTCCGCTCCAGCAAATGGTGGGTTCCGGATCTGAATCGGATGGGCCTGATGGACTCGACGGCGTTGGGCATCAAGCCCGACACGATCAACCTGGACCTCTGGACGGACAGCTTCGGCAAGCCTATCTACGCCTCGTTCTCCGCGATGACGGTCGCCAAGGATGGCCGCAAGCTCCTCGACATAGAGACCACCTACACGTTCACCAACGTGGGCACTCCTGTCGACGTCCTGAACCCGCTGGCCACCCCCGTGCCGTCGGCTTCCCCCACCAAGTCCTGAGTGCTAGCTGGCGCCCATTTCGTGCGCCGGCTCCACGTGCGCGGCAAGCTCGGCGTTCCAATCCGCCGGCGGTCCGGAGGCCGGCTCCGGCGGTCCCTGGTAGGGCGGCAGCTGCGATCGGGGAGTCTCTACGTCCGTGACTATGCCCGGATCGCCGAGCTCTATCACTCGGAAATCGCGCCCTTCGGAGGCCAGCGCCTCCACGAGCTGATAGGCGTGAAGAGCGCGTTCGGCCGCGAACCTGGACTGCAGATCGGCGGGCACGAGGATGGGAAAACCCGCCTGGCCATGGAACGAGGCCCTGACGATGGACCCGGAGGCGGCGCCGTGGGCCTCGATCAGTGAGGTGACGGTTTCGGGGTCGATCCAGGCATAGCGGACCGGCCAGAGGAGCGCGGCGCCGGTCTCTCGAACCTGGGACCGGGCGGCGGCCAGGCCGCTCGCGAACCAGCCGGCGCCCGGTGGCACACCGTCGGGCTGCAGAAGCGTGGCGGGCAGTCCCTCCAGCGCTTCGCCGATACCAGCTGCCTGGGTTCCGGGGTGCGAAACGACCACGATCGGCAGCGCGCCGCCGGCCCATGCCGCCTGGACGACACGCCGGATCGCCGGCAATCCGTCGGCGTCGCGGAGGGCTACCGAGGGATCGGGCACGAGAACGATGGCACCAACTGTCATGTTCCTCTCCTGAGCGGGAGTGTACGGCAGACCGGCCAGGTGGTCGTCGGGGCCTATGGGCCGCGACTGTGCGACAATTCCGCAGCCCATGAGTGAATTGCCTCGTTCCACCGCGCCCTTCGAATTCGACCACCCCGGCCAGGTCCGCTCCGGCGACGACGCGACTTCCGTCCGATCCGACGTCCGGAATGTCGCCATCGTCGCCCACGTCGACCACGGCAAGACGACGCTCGTCGACGCCATGCTCCGGCAGGCGGGCGCGTTCCGGGCCAACCAGGTCGTGGTCGAACGGGTCATGGATTCCAACGACCTGGAGCGTGAAAAGGGAATCACGATCCTCGCCAAGCAGACCGCGGTGGACTACGACGGCATCCGGCTCAACATCGTCGACACGCCGGGCCACGCCGACTTCGGTGGCGAGGTCGAGCGCAGCCTCAACATGGTCGACTCGGTGCTGCTGCTGGTGGACGCGGCCGAAGGGCCGCTGCCGCAGACCCGCTACGTCCTCCAGAAGGCCATGTCGCATCACCTGCCGGTTGTGGTCGCGATCAACAAGATCGATCGCTCCGACGCGCGCTCCGCGGAAGTGCTCGACGACGTCTACGAGCTGTTCATGGACCTCGGCGCCGACGCGAAGCAGATCGACTTTCCGGTCGTCTACACCAACGCCAAGGCAGGCACCGCGACGATGGATCCCGCCGTCCCGGGCACGGACCTCCGGCCTCTCTTCGAGCTGCTGATCGAGCACACGCCCGCGCCGCGCTACATCCCCGGCCACCCGCTCCAGCTGCTCGTGACCAACCTGTCGGCAAACGACTACGTCGGCCGGATGGCCATCGGGCGCGTCTGGAACGGCACGATCAGGATCGGCGGCCGAATCGCGATAGTCCGCGAGGAGGAAGAGGACACTTCGGGCGCCATCGAGCCCGGCCGCACGGTCACGCTCGCCGGCACCGTCACCAGCCTGACGACGGCCCACGGAATCGACCGAGTGGACATCGAGGAGGCCAATCCCGGCGACATCGTCGCCCTGGCGGGCATTCCGGACGTGACGATCGGCGACACGATCACGGACCCCGCCGACCCTCGACCGATGCAGCGGCTCGACCTGGACGCTCCCACGCTGAGCATGACCTTCGGGGCGAACACTTCGCCGCTGTCGGGCCGGGAAGGCCGTTACGTCACGAGCCGCCATATCCGCCAGCGCCTGGAGCGCGAGGTGCTGGGCAACGTCTCCATCCAGTTCCAGCCGACCGAGTCGGCCGACACCTACGAGGTCCTGGGCCGCGGCGAGCTCCAGCTGGCCATTCTCATCGAGCAGATGCGACGCGAGGGTTACGAGGTCCAGGTCAGCCGGCCCGAGGTGATCCTTCGCCAGATCGACGGCGAAACCCATGAGCCATACGAGCGAATCACGGTGGACATCCCGCCGGACTTCATCGGGCCCGTGCAGGCCGCCCTGGCCGATCGAAAGGGTCGGTTGGAGCAGATGAGCACGGACGCCGACGGTCGGGTCCGGATGGAGTACGTCATCCCGGTGCGCGGCCTGATCGGATTCCGCGGCCAGCTGCTCACCGACACGCGCGGCACAGCCCTGATGCACCAGATCGGCGAGGGCTACGGTCCGTGGGCGGGCGAGGTGACGCACCGAACGTCCGGCGTGCTCGTCGCGGACCGCTCGGGCACCTCCAACGGCTATGCCTTGTTCAGCCTCCAGGAGCGATCGGAGCTGTTCATCGGCGCGGGCGTCGAGGTCTACGAAGGCATGATCATCGGCGAGAATGCCCGCTCCGACGACATGGACGTCAACGCGACCAAAGAGAAGAAGCTGACGAACATGCGGACGCACTCTCACGACGAGGCCATCCGCCTGACGCCGCCGCGCGAGCTGACCCTCGAGTCGGCGATCGAGTTCATCGGGGTCGACGAGCTCGTCGAAGTCACGCCGCAGTCGATCAGGCTACGCAAGCGCACGCTCTCCGCCCACGACCGCAAGCGAGAGGCAGGCCGCGAGTACGAGCGGCGAGTGGCCGAGAAGGGCGCGGGCCACTAGCACCAACGGTGACGGCGGGCCTGCTCGGACTGGCAGCGGCAATATTGCCGGCAGTCCTGCTGAACTTCGCCGGAGTCACCGCGTCCGTTGGTCTGGGACCGGCTCCGCTGCCGTCGGTCTTGTCCGGGCCTGCGGTCTTCGGCTTCGGCACGGAGTGGGGCCTCTGGCTCCTGGCGGTGGTCGGGGCCGCGGGGGCCGCGGCACTCGCGTGGCGGCGGGAGCCGGTCGCGGCGTAGGACGTGCCACGGCTTGGGCCGGAAGGGACGCCCCGCGGGTAGTCGTACAATCGGCCGATGCCGATCTACCTTGACCACGCGGCCACGACGCCACTCCGGCGCGAGGCGCTGGAGGCGATGCTCCCGTACCTGACGGACCAGTACGGCAACGCGTCGTCGCAGCACAGCTTCGGCCGGCGCGCGCGTGCGGGTCTCGACGAAGCTCACGAGAGGGTCGCGCGCGCCCTCGGGGCCACGCCGCGCGAGATCGTCTTCACGTCCGGCGGAACCGAGGCCAACAACCTCGCC
>DAHXON010000055.1:0-793 GCA_027364875.1 Chloroflexota bacterium | reverse complement strand
GATCGTGGCCGCCACGAGGCGCGCGGCTTCGTCGACCTCGGTCGCCGTGGTCGTCCGGCCGAGCGAAAGCCGCAGTGCGCCGCGAGCCTCCTCCTCCGGATAGCCCATCGCGGAGAGAACGTGGCTGACCTCGTTGGAGCCGCTGACGCACGCGGAGCCGGTGGACGCGGCCAGTCCGGCCAGGTCGAGCGCCATCGTCAGGGCGTTGCCATCGATTCCATCCGCGACGTACGAGGCGTGGCCCGGAAGCCGATCGACCTCGTGACCTGTGAGGTCCAGGCGGCCCACGCCGGAGAGCGCCGCGGCCATCGGATCGTGACCACGAGCGTCGAGCACCACTCCGTTGGCCACACCGTCCGCTACCTGGAAAAGTTCGGCTTCGAGATCGTCGAGCTGCCCGTGGATCGATACGGGCGGGTCGATCCGGATGAGCTGGAGGCGGCGATAACGCCCAAGACCATCCTCGTGAGCGTCATGTGGGCCAACAACGAGGTGGGCACCATCCAGCCGATCGCGGAGGTCGCGGCCCGCGTCCATGCGCACAGGGGAGTCCTCTTCCACACGGACGCGGTGCAGGCGGCGCCGCATCTCGACGTCAGGGTCGCCGGGCTGGAAGTGGACCTGATGACGATCGCGGCCCACAAGTTCGAGGGCCCCAAGGGCGTCGGCGCCCTGTACGTGCGCCACGGCACCAACATCCTCGCGCAGCAGCAGGGTGGCCCCCAGGAGCGCTACCGGCGGGCCGGAACCGAGGACGTCGCGGCCGCCGTCGGGATGGGTGTCGCACTTGAAC